>NZ_CDRVEU010000010.1:0-272915 GCF_977070315.1 Plantibacter cousiniae (nom. nud.)
AGTAGGTCATCGTCAAGATTGAATTCCAGAAACCCTCTTCGCTTACGCGTTGAGGGTTTTTGTTTGTCTGGTGCCTGTAAAAACCAGCGTGAGAGCACGTTATTCAACATGTACTTCCGATCGACAGGCACAAAAAAACCACCGGCAAGGTGGTTTTTTATTTTCAGGGCAATCAATCCCCGCGGTATTCACATCCGCTGGTGCACGTCTCGTGAATACGAACGGCCGACAGTTCCGGCAGCAGAGGCTTCAACTCATTCCAGATCCATTTCGCGAGGTTTTCGCTGGTTGGATTCTCCAGGCCCGGGATGTCATTCAGGTAGTTATGATCAAGGCGTTCGTACAGCGGTTTGAAAATCGCCTTGATTTCCGAAAAGTCCCGGATCCAGCCGGTATGCGGGTCAACCTTTCCGGCCAGATGAATACCGACACGAAACGAATGGCCGTGCAGACGTCCACACTTGTGCCCCTCTGGAACGTGGGGGAGGCGGTGTGCTGACTCGAAGGTAAATTCTTTGAAGATTTCCACTGTGTATTGGCCCCGGAAAAATGGCGATCGCTGACGCGATAAATGCAATCTGCGAGTTTAACAGCAATGGCCTGAAACTCCATGCAAGGGTGAACCTGTCAGAGCGTTTGATGGCACTCGGCCAGATCTATTCAGTTTGAGTTAAGTTGTACCGGTTAAGGTGGGCGCCATAGAAGCACCGATCGTTATGGATACCCTCTATGAAAACGCTGACTACCCTGCTGGCGGCCCTCACATTGGTTTTGACGTCCTGTTTCATTCAGGCGTACGGCGTCGACCCGCAGGAAGTGCTGCGCCTCAGTGATGCAGGTACGCTTCATTCGGCTGAGACACTAGATGCCAAAGCGCTGAGCAAACACCCCGATGCCAGTATTATCGGCACGCAGTTCAAGAACATATACGGCAGGTACGTTTACAATGTCGAGCTGCGTGACAAACAGGGTATTGAGTGGGTCCTCGAAATAGACGCCGCCACGGGCCAGGTCTACAGGAATCATCAGGATAACTAATGAATGTCGACAAGCGTCTCTGTGTCATCCTTGGTTTGAGCCTGACCTGCTCTTTTGTGTATGCCAGAGATCTGAATCAGGATGAAGCGCTCAGTTTGCGTCAGCGCGGGGTCATCCTGCCTCTCGAACAGTTCATCGAGCGCGCGATGGGCCTTCATCCGGGCTCTCGTCTGCTCGAGGCCGAGCTAGAGGAAAAGAATAATGTGTACGTGTATGAGTTTGAATTGCTGACCCCTGAGGGCGTTGTCCGCGAGCTCAAGTTCGATGCGCGTGATAGCCGATTGCTGAAAGACGAGGACGATGACTGATGCGCCTGCTACTGGTTGAAGACCATGTTCCCCTTGCCGATGAGCTGCTCGCTGCGCTGGGGCGTCAAGGCTACGCGGTCGACTGGCTGGCCGACGGGCGCGATGCGGTTCATCAAGGCGCAAGCGAACCGTATGACCTGATCGTTCTGGATCTGGGGCTGCCTGGCATGCCAGGGCTTGAGGTTCTCCAGCAGTGGCGCAGCAAAGGTCTGGCGACCCCCGTGTTGATTCTGACCGCGCGCGGCTCCTGGTCAGAGCGCATAGAAGGCTTGAAGGCAGGTGCCGATGATTATCTGACCAAGCCTTTTCATCCTGAAGAACTGCAGCTGCGTATTCAGGCATTGCTGCGACGTTCGCACGGGCTGGCCAACCAGCCCACGCTGGAATCCGCCGGTCTTAATCTGGATGAAGGCCGTCAATGCGTCAGTCGGGACGGCGTGGATATCCAGCTCACCTCGGCAGAGTTTCGTCTGCTGCGTTATTTCATGTTGCACCCTGGACAGATTCTCTCGAAAAGCCATCTGTCAGAGCATTTGTACGATGGCGAAAACGAGCGTGATTCCAATGTCATCGAAGTCCATGTCAATCACCTGAGGCGCAAGTTGGGCCGCGCAGTCGTCGAGACACGCCGCGGTCAGGGCTATCTGTACGGCGGAGCCGGCGGTTGAAATCCATACAGCGACGTCTGAGTCTGGGGCTGATCGCCGTCATGGTCGTTGTCGGTCTGGTGATGGCGCAGACCAGTCTCTGGCTGTTCGAAGTGGGCCTGCAGCGCTACCTGGAGTCAGGTCTGCGCAACGAGAGTGAAAACCTGCTGGTAGCGCTGGTGCGAGGTCCTGCCGGGCTGCAACTGGATGACCATCGCCTGTCCGGTGCCTACCAGCGTCCACTGTCCGGCCATTACTTCCGGATGGACTTGCCGCAGGGGCACTGGCGCTCCCGTTCCCTGTGGGATTTCGAGTTGCCCCAGCCCGGGGTAGGTTTGCATGCCAATCTTGAGCTCGGCAAGACCGGGCAATCGCTGTTGATGCTGACCAGCGAATACCGCAAGTTCGGCAAAGAGGTTTCAATCACCGTCGCACAGGATTACACACCGGTCAGGGCGAGTTTTCGCCTCATGCAGCAGATCGGGCTGGGACTTGGGCTGGCCGCTCTGATCCTGGTGCTGGTATTGCAACGCATCACCGTGCGAAGAGCTCTTCGCCCGCTTGAAACCGTTCGCGAGCAGATTTTTCAGCTCCAGCAGGGCCAGCGTTCACAACTGGACAACCAGGTTCCCCTCGAACTCGAGCCGCTGGTGGCGCAGATCAACCACTTGCTTGCGCATACCGAAGACAGCCTGAAACGCTCACGTAACGCACTGGGTAATCTGGGACATGCCTTGAAGACACCGCTCGCGGTCTTGCTCAGCCTGGCCCTCAGCGGACAATTGGACGCCAACCCTGGATTGCGCAGGACCTTGCAGGAGCAGCTGGAAAATATCCGCCTGCGTCTGGAGCGCGAGCTCAATCGCGCACGTCTCTCCGGTGACGCTCTACCGGGAGCCCGCTTCGATTGTGACGCCGAACTGCCTGGGCTTTTCTCCACGCTGGGCATGATCCATGGTGCTCATCTCCAATTGATCAACGATGTCGAGGCGGGCATGTACCTGCCGTGGGATCGGGAGGACATTCTCGAGCTGCTCGGCAACCTGCTGGACAATGCCTGCAAATGGGCCGACAGCGAGGTGCGTCTGGACATTCTCAGTCAGGATCAGGGCTTCTGCCTGTTGGTGGATGACGATGGACCCGGTATTCCGGAGGCGCAACGCGCAGAAGTGTTCAGCCGTGGCGCTCGTCTTGACGAGCAGATTACCGGCCACGGGCTGGGGCTGGGTATCGTGCGCGATATCGTCGAGGCATGGGGCGGTCAACTGCAACTGCAGGAGAGCCCGGCAGGTGGGCTTCGGGTACGCATCGACCTGCCCGAGCGGACTGCCCCGTAGGGCGTCAGCCAGTATCGTTCAGCGTCTTCATACAAAAGGCAGGACAGGTCTTAATGTCCATCGGAGAGTGCCGATAACCTGATTGGGCACCTCTGACTTATAAAAATAACCATAAGGCCAATCCTATGCGTCTCAGTCTGAAAGCCAAGGTTCTGTCGCTGGCAGTCCTGCCGGTTCTGATGTTTGCGCTGGTGATCAGCGCTACGACCGTATTCATGCTGCATCGGCAGGCCGAGCGAGAGGTCAGCGATACGCGAGAGCGCTTGCTCAACGAGGCCAAGGCAACGTTGCAAAACTACGTTGCTATCGCCATGACCGCCATCAAACCACTTTACGATGCCGCCACGCCCGGCGACGACGCTGCGCGTGCCAACGCTATCAAGCTGCTTTCCTCGGTCAGTTACGGCAAGGATGGTTACATCTTTGGCTACGACTCTCAGGTGATCCGGATTTTCAGAAGCAACAGCCCTGACGGTGTGGGCAAAAGTTTTGCTGATGCCCGTGATGCGAACGGCGTCTATATCAATCGCGAGTTGGTGGCGGTCGGCAAGGCGGGCACCCACTATGTAATGTACTCGTCGGCACTGCCTGGCAAGACTGAACCGGTCCCCAAGATCGGCTATACGGATTATCTGCCGAAATGGGATCTGGTCATCGGCTCTGCCGTCAATATCGATGGCATCGATGCTCAGGTTGCCGTGGTCAGGCAGGGTGTCGAGGCACGCTTGAAGGAGATGCTCTACAGCATTCTCGGCATTACCGTTCTGGTCCTGGTCATTATCGGCATCATCGGAATAGTGCTGACAGGCACTTTGCTGCGCCCGCTCGGCCTGATGAAAAACAGTCTGGATGACATCGCGGCAGGTGAAGGCGATCTGACTCGTCGGCTGGTGATTACCAGCAATGACGAGCTCGGCGAGCTGGCAGGCTCGTTCAACAGGTTTGTCGACAAGATTCATGGCATGGTTCGTCAAATCAGTGAAATGACCGGGCAGCTCAATGGCCTGGTCGGCGAAGTCAGCTCGCAGGCACAGCGCTCGGAAACGGCCATGGACCGTCAGCGTCACGAAACCGATCAGGTGGCTACTGCAATCAATCAGATGTCGGCTGCTGCTCAAGAGGTTGCCAAGAGCGCGCAGGGTGCGTCCATTGCTGCTCAGCAGACCGACGAGCAAGGGCGAGCCGCCAAGCGTGTGGTGGATGGCAGCATTCGGCAGATTCACGCGCTGGTCGATGACATCCGCAAAAGCGGCTCTTCATTGGATGTCTTGCAGAAGGATGTTTCTTCCATTGTCAGTGTGCTGGGCGTCATCCGCTCGATCGCCGAACAGACCAACCTGCTGGCACTCAATGCTGCCATCGAGGCCGCCAGGGCAGGGGAGGCAGGACGCGGTTTTGCCGTGGTCGCCGACGAAGTACGGGCACTGGCCAGCCGGACACAGCAGAGCACGCAGGAGATCCAGGGCATGATCGATCGCTTGCAGCAGGGCACTCAGGAGGCGGTGACAGCCATGCGCCGTTCCAGCGAAGCAGGCGACGGCACCTCGGCGCAGGCCAACGAAGCCGGTACATCGCTGGTGAGCATCGGCGATCTGATCGCGACCATCAATTCGATGAACGCGCAAATCGCCAGTGCCGCAGAAGAGCAGACGGCGGTTGCCGAGGAAATCAATCGCAGCGTCCATCAGATCGCGGGTGCAGTCGAGAGTGTCGCCGATGAAACCCGGCAAAGCGCCCAGACATCACGCAGCCTGGCCGAACTCGGCGCACGCCTGGACGGTCTGGTCGGTCAGTTCAGGGTCTGATACCTCTCCGGCAGGGGTGTAAACCCCTGCCACAGCCTGTACCTGGCATCGCCGTCATATTGCCGTCATGGAAGATGGCACTCGTGCGCTCGTGTGCTGACTAAGCTCTAGACCGGGCGCGATGCGCGGTCTAATGACATGGACAGGACATGAACGAAACCACGCTGCAATACAAAACCCTCATTCTGCTACTGGTACTGGTGACCATTGCCTTCATATGGATTCTGCTGCCGTTTTATGGCGCAGTGTTTTGGGCGGTCATCCTCGGGATCATCTTCGCGCCTGTGCAGCGCAAGTTGCAGATCAAGTTCAACTGGTCACGCAATCTCACCTCCCTGTGCACCCTGACGATCTGTCTGGTCATCGCGATTCTGCCGGTGATCGTGATCAGCGCCTTGCTGGTTCAGGAGGGCACCACGCTGTACAAGAACGTCGAGACCGGGCAACTGGATATTGCCGGCTATCTGGCCGAGTTCAAGGACCTGCTGCCGCACTCCATTCAGGCGCTGCTTGATCGTCTGGGCATGGGCGACCTGGAAGGGTTGCGCGACAAGATCGCCAAGGGTGCGATGCAGGGCAGTCAGTACCTGGCGACGCAGGCATTCAGCTTTGGGCAGGGCACATTCGACTTTGTCGTCAGCGTCTTCATCATGCTCTACCTGCTGTACTTTTTCCTGCGCGACGGACAGGAACTGGTGCGCAAGATCCGCACGGCCTTCCCGTTGGGCGAACAGCAGAAGCGTCGTCTGCAGCTCAAGTTCACCCGAGTGGTACGTGCCACGGTCAAAGGCAACGTGGTGGTCGCGGTGACGCAAGGTGCGCTGGGTGGCTTCATCTTCTGGGTGCTGGACATCCCGAGTGCGCTGCTGTGGGCGGTGATCATGGCGTTCCTGTCGCTGTTGCCTGCGGTAGGGGCCGGGATTGTCTGGGCGCCAGTGGCGGTCTACTTCCTGCTCAGCGGCATGATCTGGCAAGGTGTAGTGCTGGGCTTGTTTGGCGTCTTCGTGATCGGTCTGGTGGATAACGTACTGCGCCCGATCCTGGTGGGCAAAGACACCAAAATGCCGGACTACCTGATCCTTATTTCCACGCTTGGCGGCATGTCGGTCTTTGGTCTGAACGGCTTTGTGATCGGACCTCTGGTGGCTGCGCTGTTCATATCCAGTTGGGGATTGTTCAGCGGCTCCGGCTCCAAGAAACCCGTGAGACTGCCAGGCTGACATTGGCAGGTCGCGTGGTCGACACAGACCCGCGCATGCCCCCTGCCATTTATCAGGCAGGGAGCATGCGCGGTTTTTTTCATGAGGACGAAACTCCCGGAGCAGGTCTCATTCTGAGCTTTTTGCCGCGATCGCAGCCGAGTCCATGAAGGCGGCCAGATCGGTATTGAAGCGCGATGCTTCTTCCAAAAATGGCGCGTGGCCTGAGTTTTCGTACACCTTCGATTGAATTCGAGGATTGAGCTGCCGAGCGCGTGCGATGCTGGGCTGAAGGTTGACCAGTTCATCCTTGCCGCCATACAGCATCAATACCGGCACCTTTGCCTTGGGCAGGCCTTCGGCCACATCGACAGTCATTGCAGGCGTAGCACGGGTCATCGCCCACGATGCCATCGCAGCACTCGACACCAGCCGCTCGAAAGTCGGTGCATCCGGCTGTGTGTGGAAGCACAGTCCGAGAAAGGTACGTACTGCATCAAGGTGGGTTTTCAGGTCCTCTG
This sequence comes from Plantibacter cousiniae (nom. nud.), assembly GCF_977070315.1. Lineage (NCBI taxonomy): Bacteria > Bacillati > Actinomycetota > Actinomycetes > Micrococcales > Microbacteriaceae > Plantibacter > Plantibacter cousiniae (nom. nud.). The sequence goes on from NZ_CDRVEU010000010.1 coordinate 6,856, forward strand.
AACTCAGGCCGGCATATAGATGAGGGTGGGCTGTAATCAGGGCCGCGTTAAGCTCGATGACACCATCAACATACACAACGCCGCCGATCTTCGCGTCACCATAGGCGGCGAGGTAGTTGGACATGACCACGCCGCCCAATGACCAGCCGACCAATACCGGACGCTTGCTTGTGGTGGCTTCAAGTACCGCTGCCAGGTCGTCCGCATAGCGACGCCCGTTACGGTACGCCTCGACACTGTCGGGCTTGTCGGAAAGCCCGTGACCGCGCAGGTCATAGGTAATCATTCGGTAGCGCTGCAGTTGGGGGCTGGCGATCTGCTTTTGCCAATTGAGGCGACTGCCCAGCAGACCGTGAATGAAAATCAGGGCCGGGCCGTTCGGATCGCCTGATTCCTGCACAGCGAGTTTGACGCCGTCAGGGGCTGTGACGGTGTAGTGTTTGTCTACTGCCAGGGCCAGTGATGATAGTCCGGTCAGCAGCGCAGCAAGCAAAGTATTGCGCAGCAGGTGAACGAAGCGAATGTGATTCATGAGGCTATTTCCACGCGGTAGAAGTGATGGGCGCACTGTAGGTCGATGACGCAGGACGGTCTATGACGTAAGATCCTGATAATTGATTGATCGTCCTGAACTCGAAGTGGCCTCTCTCCATGCAAGCCCCATCAAATGACCCCATCAGCGAGCTGCTGCTCGGTATGCGTCTTTTCGGCGTTCAATTCCGCAGGCTGGAAGTTGTGCCGTCTCTGGGTGTTGGCTTCACTAACGCAATCGGACGAGCGCAGTTTCATTTCGTCGGGCGTGGGCCGGTCTGGCTACGCAGCGCTGAGAGCGTTCTGTACAGGCTCGATACCGGCGACGCGGTTCTTATTCCGCGCGGTGGGCACCACGCTGTGTTGACGGCCGAAGACACGGCTGCAAGCGATGTACAGCTGTTTGATCCGTCTACCGGCATCAGCGATGGCGTTCACGATCGGGCTGATGCCGAGGAGGGCGGAGCGGTTGATCGGGCGATTATCTTCAGCTGTTGTATGGAGTTGGAACTGGGCGGCATGCAGCCGCTTGTTGCCGCCATGCCGGATGTCATGCAGGTCAGTACTCTGCTGGAAACGTGCCCCGAGCTGCGGCCCATGCTCGCGGCAATGGAGCGTGAAGCCTTGATGCTACAGGCCGGGCACGCAGGCATTCTGGCACGTCTTGCTGAAGTCGTGGCCGCGCTGCTGGTGCGTGGCTGGGTCGCGGGTGGCTGTGGGAATGCCACAGGCTGGCTCGGTGCTTTGCAAGACCCTCGGCTGAGTCGCGCCATCGTCATGATGCACCAGCGTCCAGGTAGACGCTGGACGGTGGCCACGCTTGCCCATGAGGCCAGGCATTCCCGCTCTGTGTTCGCACAGCGCTTTCTCGAGGCAACGGGTATGCCGCCATTGCAGTACCTGACGGAGCTGAGAATGCGCCTGGCGTTTCACCGCCTGAGCCGCGAACACTGTTCTCTGGAGGCTGTTGCCAGTCAACTGGGCTACGGTTCATTGGCCGCCTTCAGCCGTGCATTCAAAAGAACGGTGGGCCTATCCCCAGGCGCTGTGCGTTCCGCGAAAAGCGTTGCCGGGTAGCCGTTCCAGCCGTTTTCGGAGATAAAAAAAAGCCCTGCTCAAGAGCAGGGCTTTGCGTTTGCGCAGGATCAGCCTGCTACGTGCAGACCGGCATTGACCACCAGATCGAGCAGCGGTTGCGGGTAAACACCCAGCACGAAGGTCAGGATCGCAACGGCCAGCAGCATCACACCACCTGTGCGCTGAGCCCAGTTGATGGCTGCGTCGTGGCGAGGAAGCTTGTTGTCGACCAGATACATGGTGACCATCACACGCAGGTAATAGAACACGCCGATGGCACTACCGATGACCAACGCCCCGATCAGCCACCACAGCTGCGATTCGACACCGGTGGCGATGATATAGAACTTGCCGATGAAACCAGCGGTAAGCGGGATACCTGCCAGCGACAGCATCATCAGGGTCATGACTGCCGTCAGGTAAGGGCGACGCCAGAACAGACCGCGGTATTCGAACATCGCGTCGGCATCACGTCCGCTGTAAGGCGAAGACATCATGGTGATCACGCCGAAGCTGCCCAGCGAGGTCAGGACGTAAGTTGCCAGATAGACACCAATCGCCTCGACCGCCATGCCTTTGCTGGCCACCAGCGCAATCATCAGGTAACCGAAGTGAGCGATGGAGGAGTAGCCCAGCAGACGCTTGAGGTTGGTCTGAGTCAGCGCAAGCAGGTTGCCGACCAGGATCGACGCTACGGCGATGACTGCCAGTACGTCATGCAGGACACCGCTGCTGGCTGCCGGTGAAATCTGGAACAGACGCACCAGTACCGCAAATACCGCCACCTTGCTGGCGGTTGCCAGGAAGGCCGCGACCGGCGCAGGGGCGCCTTCGTAAACGTCCGGGGTCCACAGGTGGAAAGGTACCAGTGACAACTTGAAGGCCAGGCCGACGACCATCATGCCCAGACCCAGGCTGGCAATCGGGCTCGGCATACCGGTCGCTGCGATGGCCTTGCCGATACCGTCGAAGCTCAGCGAACCTGCCTCTGCGTACAGCAGCGCCATACCGAAGAGCAGGAACGCGGACCCTGCGGCCGACAGGACCATGTACTTGATGCCACCTTCCAGCGAGCGCTTGTTGAAGAAGGCATAAGCCACCAGCCCGTAGACCGGCACCGACAGCAGTTCCAGGCCGATGAACAGGCCCGCCAGATGCTGAGCGCTGACCAGAACCAGCCCACCGGCGGCTGCCAGCAGGATCAGCAGGTAAAGCTCTTCGCGATTGCCCGGATACCCGGCCTTGCCGTCACCCAGATAGGCGTGCGCCATGGTCACGCAAGCGAGGGTAGAGGCGAGGATGATCGCCATGTACAGGCAGGCAAAGTTGTCGATATGCAGCAGTGGCGTCACGACCAGAGGGGCAACTTTCAGTGCTGGATAGATCGACAGCAGGGCCAGGTTGAGGCCTGCTACCGAAAGCAGGAACGTTTGCGAGTGATTGCGGCGCCATGCGATCGCCAGCATCACCACGACAATGGTGAGGCTGGTGATCAGCAGTGGCGCAAGCGCAATAAAGTGTTGAATCGTCAGGTCCATAGCGCTCTTACCGGGCCGAAGCGAGTTGAGTGAAGGCAGTGCCTAGCCATTGCTGCACGCCGTGCATGGTCGCTGCCGAAGTGTCGAGGAACGGCTGCGGGAACACCCCGAGCACGACCAGCAACACGGCAAGGCCCAGCACCATGATCATTTCCCGTCCGTCCATGCCCTTCAGAACCTCGTCGGACTTCGACGGGCCGAAGTAGGCGCGGTGGATCATGATCAGCGAGTAGACAGAACCAAATACCAGACCGGAGGTGGCGATCGCCGTGATCCATGGTGAGCTGGCGAAGCTGCCCAGCAGAATCAGGAACTCGCCGACGAAGTTGCCAGTGCCCGGCAGACCCAGAGAGGCGGCGGCAAAGAACAGGCTGATGGCCGGGATGTAAGCGATGCGTGACCACAGGCCGCCCATCTCACGCATGTCGCGGGTGTGCAGGCGCTCGTACAGCTGACCACTGAGAATGAACAGTGCCGCAGCCGACAGACCGTGGGCAATCATCTGGATCAGTACGCCTTGCAGCGCTTGCTGGCTGCCCGAGTAGATACCGATCAGTACGAAGCCCATGTGCGAAACGCTGGAGAACGCGATCAGGCGCTTGATATCAGTCTGGGCAAATGCCAGGAATGCGCCGTAGAAGATACCGACCAGCCCCAGCGTCATGGCAATCGGTGCGAACTCGGCCGATGCGTTGGGGAACAGCGGCAGGGCAAAGCGCAGCAGACCGTAAGCCGCCGTCTTCAGCAGGATACCCGCCAGGTCGACGGAGCCTGCAGTCGGTGCCTGGGCATGCGCATCCGGCAGCCAGGAGTGCAACGGCACCACCGGCAGCTTGACGGCGAAGGCAATGAAGAAGCCCAGCATCAGGATGTACTCGGTGCCCGGTGCCAGTTTGGTCTTCAGCAGGTCGGCGTAGGCAAAGGTGATCACGCCGGTCTGATTGAAGTGCACCAGCACCAGACCCAGGATCGCCACCAGCATGATCAGGCCACTGGCCTGAGTGAAGATGAAGAACTTGGTGGCTGCGTAGATACGGGTTTTCTTCCCATCCGAAGAACTGTGACCCCAGAGCGCGATGAGGAAATACATCGGCACCAGCATCATTTCCCAGAAGAAGAAGAACATGAACAGGTCGATGGCCAGGAACACGCCGACGACACCGCCCAGGATCCACATCAGGTTAAGGTGGAAGAAACCGACCTTGCGCTGGATTTCCTTCCACGAGCACAGCACCGACAGCACACCCAGAAGGCCGGTCAGCAGGATCATCAGCAGCGACAGGCCATCGAGTGCCAGATGCACGTCGATGCCGAAGCGGGTGATCCATGGGTGGTGGAATTCCAGGGTCCAGGTCGGATCGGCACCCGGCACCGGCGCGTAGCCGAAGTCGCCGGTAGCCCACAGCCAGAGGCCGAGAACCAGTTCCAGGGTCATTGTCAGCAACGCAATCCAGCGCGGCAGGGTAGAGCCGAAGCGCTCACCCAGCCAGCACAGCAGGCCGCCGATGAAGGGGATCAGGATTAGCCAGGGCAGAATCATGACGGGCTCAATTCCTTTCGCAAATTCGCAAGGTTCATATCAGATCGCAACCAGAACGACGGCACCGAGTACCAGAACGGCACCCACGGCGATCGAGGCAGCATACCAACGCAACTGGCCGGTCTCGGTGCGGCTCATGGTGTCATGACCGCCTTTGACCAGACGTGGGATCAAGCCGATGGTGCGGTCGAACGGATCACTACGCAGTACATGGCTGATTGCCAGATACGGCTTGACGAACAGCTTGTCGTAGATCCAGTCGAAGCCCCATGCCGCGAACCACCAGGCCGAGAGGAAACGGCCCGGAGCGCTGTTGGCGATAGCCGTCGCCAGGCGGCGCTTGCCGAGGAACAGCAAGGCTGCCAGCAGGATACCGGCCAGCGCGATGGCGCCGGAGGCGATCTCCAGGCTGTGCTTGGCTTCGCCACCGGCATGGCCGACGCTCTGCGGCAGCACACCGGCCAGGGGCGGAGTGATCCACGCGCCGATGAACGTCGACAGTACGATCAGCACCGACAGTGGCAGCCAGTGAGCGATACCGTGACCTGCGTGTGCTTCGGTCTTGGCTTCACCGTGGAACGCGATGAAGATCAGACGGAAGGTGTACAGCGACGTCATGAACGCGCCCACCAGACCGGCATACAACAAGCCATTGTTACCGCTGGCAAATGCTTCCCAGAGAATTTCGTCCTTGGAGTAGAAGCCCGCCGTCAGCAGCGGCAGGGCGGAAAGAGCAGCGCCACCGACGATGAAGCTGGCGTAGGCCAATGGCAGTTTCTTCCACAGGCCGCCCATCTTGAAGATGTTCTGCTCGTGGTGGCAGGCAACGATCACCGCACCGGAAGCAAGGAACAGCAGCGCCTTGAAGAAGGCGTGGGTCATCAGGTGGAAGATCGCGCCTTCCCAGGCGCCAACGCCCAGTGCCAGGAACATGTAACCGATCTGGCTCATGGTCGAGTAGGCGAGGATACGCTTGATGTCGGTCTGCACCAGTGCGGCGAACCCCGCCAGAACCAGCGTGACGCCGCCGACAATGCCGACCAGATGCAGGATGTCAGGTGCCAGTGCGAACAGGCCATGAGTACGCGCAATCAGGTAGACGCCCGCCGTGACCATGGTCGCTGCGTGGATCAGCGCCGAAACAGGAGTAGGACCGGCCATCGCATCCGCCAGCCAGGTTTGCAGTGGCAGCTGTGCAGATTTACCGACCGCACCGCCCAACAGCATCAAGGTCGCCAGCACGATCCAGAAATCGCCGACCTTGAAGTGTTCCGGCGCCCGGACCAGCAGTTCCTGCACATTGAGCGTGCCCAATTGCTGGAACAGGATGAACAAGCCGATAGCCATGAACACGTCACCGATACGGGTGACGATGAACGCTTTGAGGGCTGCGTTGCCGTTGTTGCGGTTGCTGTAATAGAAACCGATCAACAGATAGCTGCACAGGCCCACGCCTTCCCAACCGAAGTAGATGAACAGCAGGTTGTCGCCCAGGATCAGGAACAGCATGCTGGCAATGAACAGGTTGGTGTAGGAGAAGAAGCGCGAGTAGCCCGCTTCACCGCGCATGTACCAGGACGCGAACAGGTGGATCAGGAAGCCGACACCAACCACGACGCCCAGCATCGTGACGGACAGCCCGTCCAGATACAGCGCGAAGTTGGGCTGGAAGCCATCGACGTCCATCCAGCGCCACAGCACCTGCGTGTAGTGACCGCCTTCAGGTGGTGCCACGTTGAACTGCCAGATGACCCAGGCCGTGACGATGGCTGAAAGGCCGATGGAGCCGACACCGATCAGCGCAGCGAGGTTTTCCGAGATGCGTCCACGGGAGAACGACAGCAGCAGAAAGCCGATGAGGGGGAATACGAAAGTCAGAAAGAGAAGGTTCATCCGCGCATCTCGCTGGCAGCATCGATATCGAGAGTGTGGAAGCGGCGATACAGTTGCATCAGGATCGCCAGGCCGATACTGGCCTCGGCTGCCGCAAGGCTGATCACCAGGATGAACATCACCTGCCCGTCCGGTTGCCCCCAACGGCTGCCGGCCACAACGAACGCCAGTGCAGCGGCGTTCATCATGATTTCCAGGCTCATCAACACGAAGAGAATGTTACGGCGCACCATCAGGCCGACCAGACCCAGGCAGAACAGGACCCCGGCGACCGCCAGACCGTGCTCAAGAGGGATAGCATTCATTGGCTTGGCTCCTTGGCCTCGTTGCGGCCCAGATGGAAGGCCGTGATGGCTGCTGCAAGCAACAGCATCGAGGCGAGTTCCACCACCAGCAGATAGGGCCCGAACAGGCTGATGCCGACTGCCTTGGCGTCGACCGTGGTGTGACCGACACCAGCGCCGGTCGGGTTGGCGAACAGCACATACAGCAACTCGGCCAGCAACAGCGCGCCGAGAATGACCGGGCCGATCCATATGCCGGGTTTGAGCCAGGCACGTTCCTGCTGAACCGAGGCCGGGCCGAGGTTCAGCATCATCACCACAAACACGAACAGGACCATGATTGCGCCCGCGTAGGCAATGACTTCCAGCACGCCGGCGAACGGAGCGCCGAGGCTGAAGAACGTCATTGCTACGGCGATCAGCGAGATGATCAGGTAGAGCAGGGCGTGCACCGGATTCGTGTTGGTGATCACCCGTAGGGTGGACACAACAGCGATACCGGATGCGAAGTAGAAAGCGAATTCCATCTTTACTTCCTTAAGGCAGCAAGCTCTTGACGTTGATCGGCTCGGCTTCGTTCTGTGCGGAGCCCTTGGGCTTGCCGCCGATGGCCATACCGGCAACGCGATAGAAGTTGTAGTCAGGGTTCTTGCCGGGTCCGGAGATCAGCAGGTCTTCCTTCTCGTACACCAGATCCTGACGCTTGAAGTCGGCCATCTCGAAGTCCGGCGTGAGCTGGATCGCGGTTGTCGGGCAGGCTTCTTCGCACAGGCCGCAGAAGATGCAGCGCGAAAAGTTGATGCGGAAGAAGTCGGGGTACCAGCGTCCGTCCTCTGTTTCGGCCTTCTGCAGCGAAATGCAGCCGACGGGGCAGGCTACTGCACACAGGTTGCATGCCACGCAGCGCTCTTCACCATCGGGGTCGCGGGTCAGGACGATGCGGCCGCGATAGCGGGGCGGAAGATAAACCTGCTCTTCGGGGTATTGCAGGGTGTCGCGCTTGCGAAAGCCGTGGCCGAAGACCATGACCAGGCTGCGCAACTGGGTACCCGTACCCTTAACGATGTCACCAATATATTTGAACATGGGTCAAATCCTCACTGAACCGAGCCTGCCGGTGTGTTCAACAACACAATCGCAGCAGTCACCAGCAAATTGATCAGGGTCAGCGGCAAACAGAACTTCCAGCTGAAATCCATGACCTGGTCATAACGCGGGCGCGGGATGGAGGCGCGCAGCAGGATGAACAGCATGATGAAAAACGCGGTTTTCAAGGCGAACCAGAAGAATGCCAGCGATGGCAGAATGTCGAACGGGCCGTGCCAGCCACCGAAGAACAGCGTCACCAGCAGCGCCGAGATCAAGATGATCCCGATGTATTCGCCCACGAAGAACATGCCCCATTTCATGCCGGCATATTCAATGTGGTAGCCGTCAGCCAGTTCCTGCTCGGCTTCCGGTTGGTCGAACGGATGGCGGTGAGTGACCGCGACGCCAGCGATGAAGAACGTACAGAAGCCGAAGAACTGCGGAATGATGAACCACAGGTTCTGCGCCTGATATTCAACAATGTCGCGCATATTGAACGAGCCGACCTGAACCACGATGCCCATCAGCGCAAGGCCCATGAACACTTCGTAGGACACGGTTTGTGCCGAAGCACGCAGGCTGCCCAGCAGGGCGAACTTGTTGTTGCTCGACCAGCCGGCGAACAGCACCGCATATACGGACAGACCGGCCATGGCGAAGAAGAACAACAGGCCGATGTTCAGATCCGCGACGCCCCAGGTCGGGGTGATCGGGATGACCGCAAAGGCGATCAGCAGGGCACTCATGGCAACCACCGGCGCCAGGGTGAAGATCACCTTGTCGGCGAACGGTGGGGTCCAGTCTTCCTTGAAGAACATCTTCAGCATGTCGGCTGCGATCTGGAACATGCCGAACGGACCCACACGGTTCGGACCATAACGGTCCTGCCACCAACCCAGCAGACGACGTTCGATGAAGCTCAGCAGGGCACCACAAACCACGACCGCCAGCAACACCACAATGGCCTTGACCACTGCAATGATTGCGTCGATCACATCAGGGGTAAACCAGGTCATTGCGCTGCCTCCTGCAGACCGTCAACGGATTTGCCGAAGAGTGCTGGCGGAATGCCAGGCAGTCCTGCCGGCAATGCCACAAGGCCTGCGCCCAGTTCTTCGCTGATGCGCAACGGCAAGGTCAGCGTTTCACCGCCGATGCTCAAGGAGAGCAGGGCACCGTCGTTGACGCCGAGACGATCGGCTTCGGACTTGGCCACTGCGACATAGGCCTGCGGGATGCGTTCCTGAACCGGCGCGGCCAGAGACGAGGTTTCGTCGCTGCCGAACAGGTGGAAGAACGGCACGACCTGCCAGGTGCCGCGCTCTGGAGAGAACGCACGTGGCACGCTGGAGAACCACGACAGACCATCGCCCTGGCTTTCGATCAGGCGAGTGCCCGGGTCGCCGGCGCGCAAGTGACCGCCGACTTCGTCCTGAAACTTGTTCCAGGCCTGCGGCGAGTTCCAGCCCGGCGACCAGGCGAATGGCACCTGCTGACGAGGCTCTGCCGAGCCCGAGTAGCCTTCCATGGAGAAGGAGAACGCTGTGTCGATGTCTTGCGAGGTGCGCGGCTCATGCACGCTGATATTGGCTCGCATCGCGGTACGGCCGCTATAACGCAGCGGTTCGCGAGCCAGTTTCAGGCCCTTGATGCGGAACGACGCAGACGGCGCGGCGTTGACGATACCCGCCAGTTGCGGGGTGCTGCTGGCGCAGGCCTCGGTGACGTGGTCGAGTTGCGTCCAGTCAACCGGCCTGTTCAGCAAGGTGGCACGCAGGGCATGCAACCAGCGCCAGCCTTCGTGGACCAGAATGCTCGCATCCAGATAGGTCGGATCGAAGACCTGGAAGAAGCGTTGGGCACGGCCTTCCTGGCTGACCAGTGTGCCGTCGCCTTCAGCGAAGCTGGCAACTGGCAGGATCAGGTGGGCGCGGTCGCTGGTCGGGGTTTTCTGATGGTCAGCGACGATCACGACCTTCGCAGCGCTCAGTGCGGCGTCGACGATCTTGGCGTCCACACGACGATACAAATCGTTCTCCAGCACCACGATGGCGTCGGCCTTGCCAGAGATCACCGCTTGCAGCGCGGCATCTACGGACTCGCCGCCGAACATCGCCAGGCCCATGCTGTTGGCTTCAGGCACGATCAGGCTGATGGAACCCTGCTTGTCGCGCAGCTTCAAGGCCTTGGCGATGTTGGCAGCAGCTTCGATCAGCGCTGTCGAACCCAGCGAACTGCCGGAAATGATCAGCGGTCGTTTGGCAGCCAGCAGCGCATCGGCAATGCGTTGCGCCAGTTCCAGCGCCTCGCTGTCCAAACCATCGACGGCAGGTGCGCTGGCGTCCAGGGCATGAGCCACGGCAAAACCGATACGCGCAAGATCATCGGGCGCTGCATGCACGCATTCTTCTGCAACATCGTCGAGACGGGTTTCGGCGAGGCTGGCGATGAACAGCGGATTGAGCTCGTGCTGACCGATGTTCTTCACAGCCGCGTCGAGCCACGGCTGGACTTTCATCGCCGCAGCCATGTCTTCAGCCTTGCCTTTGACGGCTTGGCGCAAGCCCAGAGCCATACGTGCCGCCGTCTGGGTCAGGTCCTCGCCGAGGACGAAGATGGCATCGTGATCTTCGATGTCGCGCAGGGTCGGGATCGGCAGCGGGCTGTCGTTCAGGACCTTGAGGATGAGTCTGATACGCTCCAGCTCACCGGCTTCGATACCGCTGTAGAAATGCTCGGCCCCCACCAGCTCACGCAGCGCATAGTTGCTTTCGAGGCTGGCGCGAGGAGAGCCGATACCGACGATGTTACGGCCGCGCAGCAGGTCCGCCGCCTTGTCCAGCGCCTCGTCCAGGCTCAGTTTGACCTGGCCGTCGACAAGCAATGGTTGGCGCGGGCGATCCTTGCGATTGACGTAGCCGTAGCCGAAACGTCCGCGGTCGCAGAGGAAGTACTGGTTGACCGAGCCGTTGTAACGGTTTTCGATGCGGCGCAATTCACCGTAGCGTTCACCCGGGCTGATGTTGCAGCCGCTGGAGCAACCGTGGCAGATGCTTGGTGAGAACTGCATGTCCCACTTGCGGTTGTAGCGCTCAGAGTGGGTCTTGTCCGTGAACACACCGGTCGGGCAGACCTCGGTGAGGTTGCCGGAGAACTCGCTTTCCAGCGTGCCGTCTTCAACGCGACCGAAGTACACGTTGTCATGGGCACCGTAGACGCCCAGGTCGGTGCCGCCCGCGTAGTCTTTATAAAAGCGTACACAGCGATAACAGGCGATGCAGCGGTTCATCTCGTGCGCGATGAAAGGCCCCAGCTCCTGATTCTGGTGGGTACGTTTGGTGAAGCGATAACGGCGCTCGTTGTGGCCGGTCATCACGGTCATGTCCTGCAGGTGGCAGTGACCGCCTTCCTCGCAGACCGGGCAGTCATGCGGGTGGTTGGTCATCAGCCATTCGACGACACTGGCCCGGAAGGCCTTGGACTCATCGTCTTCGATGGAAATCCAGGTGTTGTCGGTGGCTGGTGTCATGCAGGACATGACGATACGACCGCGTGTGTCGTTCTCGTCGGTGTACTGCTTGACCGCGCACTGGCGACAGGCGCCGACGCTACCAAGGGCAGGGTGCCAGCAGAAATAAGGGATATCGAGGCCCAGCGACAGACATGCCTGTAACAGGTTGTCTGCACCATCGACTTCGAGCGCTTTGCCGTCTACGTGAATAGTAGCCATGGTTCAAAGGTCTTCGTTGGCCCGTTGTCAGCGGGCGTGGCTAATGGAATCTCGGTAGTACCCGTATCGTTCAGCCCGGAGGGCGTCAGCAGGTACGAGGACGGCAGCCCGAACAGCCGCCGACCGTTGTGTCTTGTTATGCGCCGACCACTGTCGGACTTTTGCCCGGAACGAGCGTGGCTGCGCTGGCTGGCGCGATACCGGCTTCGAACTCTGAGCGGAAATACTTGATCGCACTGCCCAAGGGTTCAACGGCGCCCGGTGCATGGGCACAGAAGGTCTTGCCAGGGCCGAGGAAATTGACCAGACCCAGCAGGGTTTCGATATCACCCGGCTGACCCTGACCGTTCTCGATGGCGCGAAGCATTTTCACGCTCCATGGCAAACCGTCGCGGCATGGCGTGCAGAAGCCGCAGGACTCCTGAGCGAAAAACTCTTCCATGTTGCGCAGCAGCGAGACCATGTTGACCGAATCGTCGACCGCCATCGCCAGACCCGTACCCATCCGGGTGCCGACCTTGGCGATACCGCCTGCATACATCTGGGCGTCCAGATGCTCAGGCAGCAGGAACCCCGTACCGGCGCCTCCGGGTTGCCAGCACTTGAGCTTGAAGCCATCGCGCATGCCGCCGGCGTAGTCTTCGAACAGTTCGCGAGCCTGTACGCCGAAAGGCAGCTCCCACAAACCGGGGTTTTTGACCTTGCCGGAGAAGCCCATCAGCTTGGTGCCGTGGTCTTCACTGCCTTCGCGAGCCAGCGACTTGTACCAGTCGTTGCCGTTGTTGACGATGGCAGGCACGTTGCACAGGGTCTCGACGTTGTTCACACAGGTCGGCTTGCCCCAAACGCCTACTGCAGCAGGGAAGGGCGGCTTGGAGCGCGGGTTGGCGCGGCGGCCTTCCAGCGAGTTGATCAGTGCGGTTTCTTCACCGCAAATGTAGCGACCGGCACCGGTGTGCACGAACAGTTCGAAGTCGAACCCGGTGCCGAGAATGTTCTTGCCCAGCAAGCCGGCGGCCTTGGCTTCCGCCACTGCGCGATTGAGGTGCTTGGCCGCAGTGACGTATTCGCCGCGCAGGAAGATATAGCCGCGATAGGCTTTCAGCGCGCGGGCACTGATCAGCATGCCCTCGACCAGCAGATGGGGCAGTTGCTCCATCAGCATGCGGTCTTTCCAGGTGTTGGGCTCCATCTCGTCCGCGTTGCACAGCAGGTAGCGGATGTTCATGGATTCGTCTTTGGGCATCAGGCCCCATTTCACACCGGTGGGGAAGCCTGCGCCACCGCGGCCCTTGAGGCCCGAGTCCTTGACCGACTGGACGATATCGTCAGGCGCCTGTTGCGTCAGCGCCTTGCGCGCTGCGGCATAGCCGTCCTTGGTCTGGTACTCGTCGAGCCAGACCGGTTCGCCGTCGTCGCGCAGACGCCAGGTCAGCGGATGGGTTTCTGCCGTGCGCGCAATGCGGTTGGCAGGGCCGAAGGAAGTGATGGTCATAGGTAACCCTCCAGCATCTTGGCAACGCCAGCAGGCTGTACATCGCCGAAAGTGTCGTCGTCGACCATCACGGCCGGCGCCTTGTCACAGTTGCCGAGGCAGCAGACCGGCAGCAGTGTGAAACGACCGTCGGCGGTGGTCTGACCCAGGCCGATGCCCAGTGAGCTCTTGATCTCGTCGACCACGTTTTCGTGGCCGCCGATGAAGCACACCATGCTGTTGCAGACGCGAATGATGTGACGCCCGACCGGCTGGCGAAAGATCTGGCTGTAGAAGGTGGCAACGCCTTCGACGTCGCTGGCGGGAATGCCCAGCAGGTCGCCGATCGCGTAAATCGCGCCGTCGGGCACCCAGCCACGTTCCTTCTGAACAATTTTCAGGGCTTCGATGGACGCCGCGCGCGGGTCCTCGTAGTGATGCATCTCATGCTCGATGGCCGAGCGCTCGGTTTCGCTCAGCGCGAAACGGTCTGTCTGGATTAGCGGGCTATTCATGCTTAGCGGTCCACGTCGGCCATAACGAAATCGATACTACCCAGGTACGCGATCAAGTCCGCGACCATGCTGCCTTTGATCACCGAAGGGATCTGCTGCAGGTGCGGGTAACTCGGGGTGCGGATCCGGGTACGGTAGCTCATGGTGCCGCCGTCGCTCGTCAGGTAATAGCTGTTGATACCCTTGGTCGCTTCGATCATCTGGAAGGACTCGTTGGCCGGCATGACCGGGCCCCACGAAACCTGCAGGAAGTGCGTGATCAGGGTTTCGATGTGCTGCAGGGTGCGCTCTTTCGGCGGCGGCGTGGTCAGCGGGTGATCCGCCTTGTACGGGCCTTCCGGCATGTTGCGCATGCACTGGTCGATGATCTTGATACTCTGGCGCATCTCTTCGACGCGGACCATGCAGCGGTCATAGGCATCGCCATTGGCGGCCAGCGGCACTTCGAATTCGAAGTTCTCGTAGCCCGAGTAAGGGCGCGCCTTGCGCAGGTCGAAATCGCAACCGGTGGAGCGCAGGCCTGCACCGGTGACGCCCCATTCGAGGGCTTCCTTGGTGTTGTAGGCGGCGACGCCGACGGTACGACCCTTGAGAATACTGTTCTGCAGGGCAGCCTTGGTGTATTCGTCCAGGCGCTTGGGCAGCCAGTCGACGAAGTCCTTGACCAGTTTTTCCCAGCCACGCGGCAGGTCGTGAGCGACCCCACCGATGCGGTACCAGGCAGGGTGCAGACGGAAGCCGGTAATCGCTTCGATCACGGTGTAGGCTTTCTGGCGGTCGGTGAACGTGAAGAACACCGGTGTCATGGCGCCCACGTCCTGAATGTAGGTACCCAGGAACAGCAGGTGACTGGTGATACGGAAGAACTCGGCCATCATGATGCGGATGACGTCGACCTTTTCCGGCACCTTGATGCCTGCCAGCTTCTCGACCGAGAGCACATAAGGCAGGTTGTTCATCACCCCGCCCAGGTAATCGATACGGTCGGTGTAGGGAATGAAGCTGTGCCAGGACTGGCGTTCGGCCATTTTCTCGGCACCACGGTGGTGGTAGCCGATGTCCGGAACGCAGTCGACGATCTCTTCGCCGTCCAGTTGCAGAATGATACGGAACGCGCCGTGAGCAGAAGGGTGGTTCGGCCCCAGGTTGAGGAACATGTAGTCCTCGTTGGCGCCAGAGCGTTTCATGCCCCAGTCTTCCGGACGGAAGCGTGCGGCTTCCTCTTCCAGTTGCTGTTTGGCGAGGGTCAGGCTGTACGGGTCGAATTCCGTTGCACGGGCAGGGAAGTCCTTGCGCAGCGGATGACCTTTCCAGGTCGGCGGCATCATGATGCGGCTCAGGTGCGGGTGGCCTGGGAAGTCGATGCCGAACATGTCCCACACTTCACGCTCGTACCAGTTGGCGTTCGGCCAGATGCTGGTAATCGTCGGTACGCTCAGGTCGCTTTCGGAAAGCGCTACCTTGATCATCACGTCGCTGTTTCGCTCGATCGACAGCAGGTGATAGAAGACGGTGAAGTCTGCACCGGGCAGACCACGACGGTTTGTGCGCAGACGCTCGTCGACGCCATGCAGGTCATAGAGCATGGAGTAGGGCTTGGGCACGTTGCGCAGGAACGTCAGAATTTCAAACAGTCGGGCGCGCTCGACCCACAGCACGGGCATGCCGGTGCGAGTCGGCTGGGCAGTGAAAGCCTCGGCACCAAAACGGTTATTCAGTTCAACGACGACATCTTGGTCGTCAGCCTTGTAAGGCGGGATGTACAGAGCGTTGTCTGCAGTCATAGGTCTCAATCACTTCGGTCAACGTACAGAATCAACCCCGGTTCTTGTCTTTTTTATAAGAAGAACGGGCTGGATCAGACTTCGTCGGGGCTGCGCAGGTTGGTCACCTGAATACGCTGTTCGCGGCGCTGTTCCTTTTGCGATGGCATCTCGGCGCGATACACGCCTTGATCGCCAACGACCCAGGAAAGAGGGCGACGCTCCTTGCCGATGGATTCCTGCAACAGCATCAAGCCTTGCAGAAACGCTTCGGGGCGGGGCGGGCAGCCGGGCACGTAGACATCCACGGGAAGGAATTTGTCCACCCCCTGGACCACTGAGTAGATGTCGTACATGCCACCGGAGTTGGCACACGAACCCATGGAAATGACCCACTTGGGTTCGAGCATTTGCTCGTAGAGACGCTGGATGATCGGCGCCATCTTGATGAAGCAGGTACCGGCAATGACCATGAAATCCGCCTGTCGTGGCGACGCCCGGATCACTTCAGCGCCAAAGCGCGCGATGTCGTGGGGTGCCGTGAAGGCGGTGGTCATTTCCACATAGCAGCACGACAGGCCGAAGTTGTAGGGCCACAGGGAGTTTTTACGTCCCCAGTTGACCGCACCGTTCAGCACGTCTTCCAGCTTGCCCATGTAGATGTTTTTGTGGACTTGATCTTCTAACGGATCGGAAACGGTTTCCCGTTTGCCAATGGGGTACTGCTCGTTAGGAGCGTCCGGGTCGATCCTGGTGAGATTATATTGCATCGCCAAAGCCTCATTGTTTCAGCTTCGCTTGCCGATTACGGCGACCTTCAGGAGCCCAGTCAAGAGCACCAACCCGCCATAGGTAGACAAGACCTGCCAACAGAATTGCTATGAAAACGAGAGCTTCGACGAATCCGGTCCAGCCGCTTTCGCGGACGGACACAGACCAGGCAAAGAGAAAGAGGGCTTCAATGTCAAAGATCACGAAAAGCATCGCGACCAGATAGAATTTTGCGGAGAGACGCAGGCGCGCACTGCCGGTAGGCAGCATGCCGGATTCGAAAGGTTCGTTCTTGCTGCGGCCCCAGGCCTTGCTTCCGAGCAGGCTGGAAAGACCGAGCATGAAGGCGCAAAGGCCGACAACACCCAAAAGGAAAATGGCGAAGCCCCAGTTATGGGCAATCAGACCTGTCGATTCGGGCATGCTGTCAGTCCTTGTTAGAGAGCAAAGGTCTCTGTGCTTGATAAAGAGTCGAGGCAGTGACGAAATGTCGCAGTGCGGTCAACGGATTGATTTTATGTGCAAACAGTTGGCAAGTAAATTTTCTACATCAAATTTATTTACGGAATTAATTGCCCAAGGCCTTTCAGGGAGGCTGCAGGGCCTGCCGGGCGGGCATCAGCGGGGATTTCGTTAATTATGTTTCTTGACCGAGAAAAGCAGGAAAACGCAATTTGAATGATAATTAATATCATTTGAAGTGGTCTTGGTAGTTTGCCGTTCGGTAGTCGGCGCATAGTGGGTAACGGTACTGCTTATAAAGTACGCCTTTTGTAGCATTCGCCCGGCAACTGCATATTGTCCGAAATCAATACCGGCACCTTCTGACACAAAAGACAGACCGCCCTGACGGACGGCCTGTGTTTTCAACGCGTTGCGCGGTGTATCAGTGGAATTGCTCTTCTTCGGTCGAGCCGGTGAGTGCGGTTACCGACGATACGCCGCCCTGAATCACGGTCGTCATGTCGTCGAAATAGCCGGTACCCACTTCCTGCTGGTGAGCCACGAAGGTATAACCCTTGGCAGCGTCGGCGAATTCCTGTTCCTGCAGCTTCACGTAGGCGGTCATGTCGTTGCGGGCGTAGTCATGCGCCAGATTGAACATGCTGTGCCACATGTTGTGAATGCCTGCCAGGGTAATGAACTGGTGCTTGTACCCCATCGCCGACAGCTCGCGCTGAAACTTGGCGATGGTTGCGTCGTCGAGGTTTTTCTTCCAGTTGAAGGACGGCGAGCAGTTGTAGGACAGCAACTGATCCGGGTATTCCTTTTTGATCGCTTCGGCGAAGCGGCGTGCCTCGTCCAGATCCGGCCTGGCGGTTTCGCACCAGATCAGATCGGCGTAGGGCGCGTACGCCAGACCGCGTGCGATGGCCTGATCGAGGCCGGCGCGAACCTTGTAGAACCCCTCATGGGTACGTTCGCCGGTCACGAATGGCTTGTCGTACGGATCGCAATCGGATGTCAGCAAGTCGGCAGCGTTGGCATCAGTCCGGGCCAGAATGATGGTCGGTACACCGGCCACGTCGGCGGCCAGGCGTGCAGCGACCAGTTTCTGTATGGCTTCCTGAGTCGGGACCAGCACTTTGCCGCCCATGTGGCCACATTTCTTCACTGAAGCCAGTTGATCTTCGAAGTGCACCCCGGCGGCACCGGCCTCGATCATGCTTTTCATCAGCTCATAGGCATTGAGTACACCGCCGAATCCGGCTTCCGCGTCTGCCACGATCGGAGCGAAGTAGTCGATGTAGCCTTCGTCGCCCGGCGCCTTGCCGGCTTTCCACTGGATCTGGTCGGCACGGCGGAACGAGTTGTTGATGCGCTTGACCACGGTAGGCACCGAGTCAACCGGGTACAGCGACTGATCCGGGTACATGGACTCGGCAGAGTTGTTGTCGGCGGCGACCTGCCAGCCGGAAAGGTAGATGGCCTGAATGCCAGCCTTGACCTGCTGCACAGCCTGGCCGCCCGTGAGGGCGCCCATGCAATTGACGAAATCCTTGTCCGGCCGAAAGGACGGTTTGGCACCCTGGGTCACCAGGTTCCACAGCTTGTCCGCGCCCAGCCGTGCAAAGGTGTGTTCGGGTTGAACCGAGCCGCGCAGGCGGACCACATCTGAAGCGGAATAAGTACGGGTCACGTTTTTCCAGCGCGGATTTTCAGCCCAGTCTTTCTCGAGAGCCGCTATTTGTTGTTCGCGTGTCAGTGCCATGGTGATAAACCTCTAGAAGTAGGTCTCGTTGGAAAGTCCTGCTCCGCCAAAACGCCTCGTTTATCGAAGGCACGGTAGATGGCTGCTCGCTGATCCGGGGTTTTGCCTGAAGCCGCATGTTATGAGTGGCGCGACGGGCGAACGAGGTGCTCGAGGGGAGAGCGGGCGTCCGGACATGAGGCTGTCAGGTGGACAGTCGGGCCTGCAGTGGCGTTGTGCATCACCGTCGGCCTTGCCGGGTTACCGTTTACGCTTCCGTCCCTCGGGACAACTTCGTTCCAGTCGCAACCTCGTCAAACTGCCTTGTGGGCGATGCGGACACGAATCGGCTCTGCGGGTGTGTGAGAGCGGCGACTCGAAGGCTTTTTGCAAAGCCTCTGATTAGCGGGAGCGAGGCAATCATGCCTCGCACTTTAGGGGGGCGTCAAACGTTTTGTAGTGCTTTTTTTAAATCACTACATATTTGTGAAAAGTAGACCGGGCAGTCATCAAAAGGCCCGTAAGTATTGGGTTTTCGGCCCGTGCAGGCTATTCGAGGGTTTCGACCTTTACACGCAAAATCATATCGTCACGACCCTGTGTGGAATAGCGTTGCGCCAGGCCACTTTGATCCGCGACGGATTCATTGCTGTTGCTCGCCAGTGTGATCCATTCTCCCAGCCGTCCGCTGACCTGGCTGTCAGTACTCTGCACCTTGATAGCGTCGGGTCGCTCCTGGCTCATGCGGTCATGATTGGTGCTGATACTCAGGTGAACCGTGTCGCCGGTCACGCTGGCCGTGACGTAAAACCCTTGGGTTACATTGCGGTACTCGGTGTCGCTTCGGGAATATCCGTACGCGTCCGTGGATGAAGAGGTCAGCGGCACACTCTGGCCAACCTGTATGAGTGCCGGGGTGCCCTCGCTGGTCTGCACTTGTTGCACGCCGCCTTCACGGCTGGCGGTACCGTACTGAATAACCCGCGAGCCACTGCTGCTGCGGGTCGCGCTGTCGCTGGTGTCGATGCTGATCAGCAAGCGTTTCGGTGCCGTATCGAGCTGCGAGATCAAGGCGCGAAGTTCTTCGATCTTGCGTGACTCTGCATTCACGATCAGTTGATTGCCGTAGGCGCTGACGGTGCCTTCGTCCCCCAGAAAGGATTTGGCGACCGGCAACAGATCGGCACTGGTGCGGTAGTTGAGCGGGACGACTTCGGTCGCCGCGAAGACCTGAACGCTAAAGACGATCAGCATCGAGGTGAGCGCTGCATTGAGCAAGTTGCGTACTGACATGTTCATTCTCCGCGGTGAGCGCGTAAAGCATGATTGTGCCACTGTGTCGGCTGCAGGCAATCAAGCTGAATGGTCAGGCATAAAAATGCCCTGCGGCTTTTCGGTTCGACCTTGAGGGGGGCGAGCGAAAAAGAGCAGGGCGATCATCATGTAGTGCCGCTGCAAGCGCCTACATAACTGCGTTGATCACGCTTCGCGGAGCATATCAACGTGTGGCAGGCCGGCTTCGAGAAACTCGTCGCTGATAACCGAAAAGCCGAAGCGCTGATAAAACTCGACGGCCTGCACCTGAGCGCTCAGCTTGAGCGGCTTGAGCCCACGCTGTTCGGCTTCATGGATCACTGCACCCAACAGAGCCTCGCCGACCTTCAGGCCACGCCAGTCTCTCAGGACTGACAGGCGACCGATCTCGCCATCGGGCAGCAGTCGGGCAGTGCCCACCGCATATTCACCCTCGTACGCCAGAAAATGCACGGCACCTGCGTCTTCGGCATCCCACTCCAGTTCCGGCGGCACCGATTGTTCGGCAATGAATACCGAATCGCGTATGCGCCGGATATCGGCGTTGTTCTTCTGCCATTGGGCGACAGTTACAGTGACTTTATTCATCGGCAAATCCCAGGCTTCCTTGTTTTACGAGTTCGCAAAGCAAATTGCGCCCCTCGTCATCGGCCAACCATTGGCCAAGGTTTTCGCTGTGCAATGCATCGGCGGCACAGATCAGTTTGAGCAGGTCACGCAGGCTGCCTGGCAGCAGGCGGCTCTGGCCACTGGCAAACAGTAGCAGATCGTCATCGACTTCAGACCACGCCAGCCGTGCGCTCGGGTTACGAATCAGCACCGCGCCCTGCTCAAGGCTGTCGAGCAGGTCCTGTTCGTCGAGCTCTGGGCCGGTCACCAGTTCCGGGTAGCGCGGTTCGGTCATGAACTGGCCGAACCAGGTCAGCAGCAGGCGTTCGTCACTCATGTGCTCGGCCAGCAGCGTTTTCAGGCGATCAAGCGCTTCATGCTGGATCTGATGAGGATCGCTGACCGGCTGGGCGTCAGCATCGGTGTAGCGCTCTTCGTCCGGTATGAACTGGCTGAGGAAGTCAGTGAAGTGAGTCAGGACTTCGGCGGCGCTTGGTGCGCGGAAACCGACCGAGTAGGTCAGGCAGTCGTCGACGGCGACGCCGCAGTGCGCTAGGCGCGGCGGTAGATAAAGCATGTCGCCCGGTTCCAGCGTCCACTCTTCGGTCTTCTCGAATTCGGCAAGGATGCGCAGGTCGGCATGCTGCAGCAGCGGGCTTTCCGCATCGCACATCTGGCCGATCTGCCAGTGGCGTTTGCCATGCCCCTGAAGCAGGAACACATCATAGTTGTCGAAGTGCGGACCGACGCTGCCGCCAGGGGCTGCGTAGCTGATCATCACATCGTCAATCCGCCAGCTGGGCAGAAAGCGGAAGTTTTCCAGCAGCTCGCTGACTTCCGGAACGAATTGGTCCACGGCCTGGACCAGCAGCGTCCAGTCGCGCTCGGGCAGTTTGCTGAATTCGTCTTCAGCGAACGGGCCACGACGCAGCTCCCACGGGCGCTCGCCGTTTTCGATGACCAGGCGCGACTCCACTTCTTCTTCCAGGGCGAGGCCGGCAAGCTCGTCCGCGTCGATCGGGCTTTGAAAGTCCGGCAGAGCCTGGCGGATCAGCAGCGGTTTTTTCTGCCAGTAGTCACGCAGGAAAACGCGAGCAGTGATGCCGCCCAGAAGTTGTAGAGGAATATCAGGATTCATGTGTAAGCCCTTGAAATGAAAACGCCCGGCACAGCCGGGCGTGTGCAATTTTTTTGCGTGTCAGATGCGCTTGGCCTGAGCGGCTGCGTTACCGATGTAATTGGCAGGCGTGAGCTTCTTGAGCTCGGCCTTGGCTTCGGCAGGCATGTCCAGGCCATCGATGAAAGTCTGCAGCGCTTCAGGGCCGATGCCCTTGCCGCGTGTCAGCTCCTTCAGTTTTTCGTACGGGTTTTCGATGTTGTAACGACGCATGACGGTTTGAATCGGCTCTGCCAGAACTTCCCAGCAAGCGTCCAGATCGGCGGCAATGCGCTGCTCGTTCAGTTCCAGCTTGCTGATGCCCTTGAGGCTGGCTTCGTAGGCAATGACGCTATGGGCAAAGCCGACGCCCAGGTTGCGCAGTACGGTGGAGTCGGTCAGATCACGCTGCCAGCGGGACACAGGCAGCTTGCTCGCCAGGTGCTGGAACAGTGCGTTGGCGATGCCCAGGTTGCCTTCGGAGTTTTCGAAGTCGATCGGGTTGACCTTGTGCGGCATGGTTGAGGAGCCGATTTCGCCAGCAATGGTGCGCTGCTTGAAATAGCCCAGCGAGATGTAGCCCCAGATGTCGCGGTCGAAGTCGATCAGGATGGTGTTGAAGCGGGCAATGGCGTCGAACAGCTCGGCAATGTAGTCGTGCGGTTCGATCTGCGTGGTGTAGGGGTTGAAACCCAGGCCCAGCTCGTCTTCGATGAAGGCCCGCGCATTGGCTTCCCAGTCGATGTCTGCATAGGCAGAGAGGTGGGCATTGTAGTTGCCGACTGCGCCGTTGATTTTGCCGAGCAACGGGACTGCTGCGATCTGACTGATCTGGCGCTCGAGGCGGTAAACGACGTTTGCCAACTCCTTGCCCAGTGTGGTCGGGGAGGCGGGCTGGCCGTGAGTGCGGGACAGCATCGGCACGTCTGCAAAGCGAATCGCCAGCTCGCGGATGGCGTCGGCGATCTGGCGCATCAGTGGCAGCACTACGGTGTCGCGACCCTCGCGCAGCATCAGTGCGTGAGACAGGTTGTTGATGTCTTCGCTGGTGCAGGCGAAGTGGATGAACTCGCTGACCTTTTCCAGCTCTGGCAATTTGGCAGCCTGCTCCTTGAGCAGATACTCCACAGCCTTCACGTCATGATTGGTGGTGCGCTCGATTTCCTTGACGCGCTCGGCATGTTCCACGGAGAAGTCTTCAGCCAGGGCATCCAGGATGGCATTGGCTTGCGCGGAGAAGGCCGGGACTTCGGTGATTTGCGGGTGAGCCGCAAGACGCTGGAGCCAGCGAACTTCAACCATCACGCGAAAACGGATCAGGCCGTATTCGCTGAAAATAGGGCGCAAGGCCTGGGTTTTGCCGGCGTAGCGGCCATCAACAGGGGAAACCGCAGTGAGCGAAGAAAGCTGCATGGGATGCTCTCGGACAGTCGGGCGACGAAAAGGGCGCATATCATACATGAAAAGTCAGTCGGACCGGAGCCCGCCGACCAGCGTAGACAGCGTCGTGCCTGGGGTGGTGAAGGTCATTGGCGCGCGGCGGGTCAGCCGTGCAGCAATGGGTAGAGTTCTTTCAACAACTTGCGGCGGCTGAACACCAGTTGCCAGCGATGACCGCCAACTTGCCGCCACAGGCGGGCAGAGCGAATACCGGCCAGCAGAATGCCGCGAATCTTCGAGGCATTGTTCGGCTGCTGCAGGTTACGCATGTCGCCTTGTACCTGAATGCGCTGGCGCAAGGTACTCAGGGTGTCCTGGTACAGCGCGCCGGTCGCGGCAATCACGTTCTCATGGGCGATGCCAAAATGCTCGACCTGGGACTGAATCACCGGAATGCGTTTGCCGATCACTTCAAGCAGGTCATCGCGCTTGGCCAGCTGGCGCTCGAGGCCGAGCATCGACAGGGCGTAGCGCAACGGTTCGCGTTGCAAGGTTGCCGGGTCACGTTCCAGGGCGCTGGCCATGGCGCGATAGCCTTCGTGCAGGTTGAGATCGTCGCCGCCGTAAACGTCCAGCGTATCCTTGGGGTCGACCACCAGCAGGCTGCCGAGCATGCAGCTTAGGGCTGCTTCGCTGATCTGACCGGTCTTGGCGATCCGGTCGACCAGCACGGCGGCCTGGAATACACCGCCCAGAGCGATCAGTTGTTCCTGAGTCGGGCTCATCAACGCTTGTCCTTGCTGGTCCAGGGTTCGGCAATTTCGATCACGCCGCCGCCCAGACAGATTTCGCCGTCGTAGAACACCACGGACTGGCCGGGGGTGACGGCGCGCTGCGGGTCATCGAATGTGGCGCGGTAACCGTCAGCGGTCTTTTCCAGCGTGCACGGCTGGTCGCCTTGACGATAACGGACCTTCGCGGTGAGCTTGCGCGGGCTGCTCAGGTCGATCGGGTTGACCCAATAGATTTCCGAAGAAACCAGCGCACGGGAAAACAGCCAGGGGTGATCATTGCCCTGACCGACAATCAGTTCATTGTTGTCCAGGTCCTTGACCAGCACGTACCACGGATCATCACTGGCGTCCTTGAGGCCGCCGATTCCCAGGCCCTGGCGCTGGCCGATGGTGTGGTACATCAGGCCGCTGTGACGACCGATGACTTCACCCTCGGTGGTCTTGATTTCGCCGGGCTGGGCGGGCAGGTACTGGCGCAGAAAATCAGTGAAGCGGCGCTCGCCAATGAAGCAGATTCCGGTGGAATCCTTCTTCTTGGCAGTGGCCAGGCCGTGTTTTTCGGCAATGGCCCGGACTTCCGGTTTTTCCAGTTCGCCAACCGGGAACAGCGTCCGGGCGATCTGCTCGCCGCCAACGGCGTGCAGGAAGTAGCTCTGGTCCTTGTTCGGGTCCAGGCCCTTGAGCAGCTCGGTACGTCCATCGATATCACGGCGGCGCACGTAATGGCCTGTAGCGATAAGGTCAGCGCCCAGCATCAGTGCGTAGTCGAGAAACGCCTTGAACTTGATTTCGCGGTTACACAGGATGTCCGGGTTAGGGGTGCGCCCGGCCTTGTACTCTTCAAGGAAGTGCTCGAAGACGTTGTCCCAGTACTCGGCCGCGAAGTTGGCCGTGTGCAGCTTGATGCCGATCTTGTCGCACACGGCCTGGGCGTCCGCCAGGTCTTCGCGGGCGGTGCAGTATTCCGTTCCGTCGTCTTCTTCCCAGTTCTTCATGAACAAGCCTTCCACCTGATAACCCTGCTCCATGAGCAGTACGGCGGAAACGGAAGAGTCCACGCCGCCGGACATGCCGACTATGACGCGCTTCATTTCTGAGTTCGAGGGGGCTGGATCACGCATGGGGGTTCAACGGCTGACCTGTAAAAGGACGCGATTCTATCAGGCTGAGGGCGTCGAGTCTCACGCCTTGTCGCGCAGCAGGTCGAGACTGAAATGTTCGCCATCGAGGTAGTCGTCCAGACAACGCAATACCAGCTCGCTGCGCCAGCGCTCCTGTTGGGCCACTAGTTCATCGCGAGTCAGCCAGACTGCGCCGACGATGCCTTCATCGAGTTGATACTCCGGGTGGTGGCGCAGGCCCTTGGCGGCAAAGCAGATTCGCTGGTAGGTCACGCCATTGCTCGGCGCGGTGTACAGGTAGATGCCCACCACGCTGGTCAATTCGACGTCCCAGCCGGTTTCTTCCAGGGTTTCACGCACGGCGGCACGTTGCAGGCTTTCGTTCGGGTCCAAGTGCCCGGCGGGTTGGTTGAGTACGGCGCGTCCGCCTTTGATTTCCTCAACGAAAAGAAAGCGGCCTTGATCTTCGACGATGGTGGCGACGGTAACGTGGGCTTGCCAGGTCATGGTAATGGTCTCTTTGCAGGGGATTGGGTCGGCCGTAACAGCTTATTGGTGCTCGAACTGCAGGTCATGCCTCAGGGCACTGACGCAGAAGTCCACAAAGGCTCGCACTTTGGATGAGCGACGACGGCCCTCCAGGTAAACAACGTGAACCGGTTCCGGCGTTATTTCGAACGTCTCCAGAACACACTTGAGCCTGCCTTCCTGCAGGTGATCGCGTATCTGATAGTACGGCACCTGGGTCAGCCCCCAGCCTTGTAATGCTGCGCTGATCGCCGCCTGATAAGACGTCAGGCTGAGTCTCGAGGCGACATCGACCGAATAATTATTGTCATCGATCCGGAAAAGCCATTGAGGCGGGCGTTCGGCGGTGGTGGTTGAAACCGTCGAATGCTGTCGCAAATCGTCGGGATGCTGCGGAACTCCATGCTTTTCGAGATAGGCCGGGGATGCGCAAACCATGCGCCGCACGCTACCTGTCGGGATTGCGGTCAGAGACGAATCGGGCAGGGCACCGATCCTGACGGCCACGTCGACGCCCTCATCGAGCATGGACACTACTCGGTCGACCAGAATGGCACGGATGTCCACAGCCGGAAAACGCTCGAGAAAGCTCGTCATTACGGGCACGACATGCAGCGCGCCGAACATCTGGGGT
The DNA here is from genome assembly GCF_977070315.1 of Plantibacter cousiniae (nom. nud.). Lineage (NCBI taxonomy): Bacteria > Bacillati > Actinomycetota > Actinomycetes > Micrococcales > Microbacteriaceae > Plantibacter > Plantibacter cousiniae (nom. nud.). Next base: position 32,788 of record NZ_CDRVEU010000010.1, read on the forward strand.
GCGGTGATCGTCAGCAGGCCGCCTGGCACTGCATGCAAGCCGCCTGCCGCGCTTTCAGCCTCATCAAGGTCGGCAAGCAGTCGGCGGCAATCAGCGGCGAAGCGCTGGCCCGCCTCGGTGAGCCGCATGTTGCGAGTGGTGCGCACCACCAGCAGGATGCCCAGGCGGCTCTCCAGACTCGCGACAGCCCGGGTTACCGTGGCGGTCGACAGGCCAAAATGGCGGGCTACCCCGGCAAAACTGGTTTGCTCGGCAAGTCCGGCAAAAAGCGTCATTTCCTGAATACGGTCCATAGGCAGCCTGCTTGCCACGAAAGACGCGAAATCGTATCAGCATTTCAGAAATTGAAAGGGTGAATTGATTTTTTCGGTAATTCTGCAGTCCAGTTGCAATGACTAGGATGGCGACTCATTCATCCAGCCCGGTCAGACTCTGCTATGAAAAATTCCGGTTCAGTCGACGCTGAAAATGCCGCATCCGGTGTCAGTCGGCGCAAGGTTTTACAAGCGTCAGCGTTAGGCGCTGCTTCTGCTCTCGGGGCGTCGTTGGTGAGCGCCGCTTCTGCAAGTAATAAACCTCTATCCAGGGAAAGTGCAATGAGCATTGATGATGCCTTCCGCGTGACGTTTCACACTCAGCAGGTAGGGGACGTCAATGTGTGCTATCGCGAAGTCGGAGCCAAGGACGCCCCGGTGCTGCTGTTGCTTCATGGTTTCCCGAGTGCCAGTCACATGTTTCGTGACCTGATGCCATTGTTGGCGAGTCAGTACCGCCTGATCGCTCCCGATCTGCCCGGATTTGGTAATACCAAAGCACCACCGCGCGGGCAGTTCGATTACACATTCGAAAACCTTTACAAGGTAATCGAGGGCTTCACCGAGGCGCTGGGCCTGAAGAAGTATGCGTTATACATATTCGACTATGGCGCACCGACAGGTTTGCGGCTCGCAGCGGCGAACCCGGAGAAGGTCACCGCAATCATCAGTCAGAACGGCAATGCCTACCTGGAGGGATTCAGCGATCAATGGGGCCCGTGGCAAGCCTATTGGCGCGAGCCTTCGGCAGCCAATCGCGAAGCCTGTCGCGCCTCGCTCTCACCGCAAGTCATCCGGGACTGGCAATACGGTACGGGAGCCGATCCTGAAAAGCTTTCTCCCGATGGCTACAACCTCGACATTCTGTATATGGCGCGGCCGGGCGCAGAAGAGATCCAGCTTGATCTGATTCTCGACTACCGCAGTAACGTAGCGGCTTACCCCTCGTTTCAGGAGTGCCTGCGCAAATATCAGCCACCCTTGCTGGCGGTCTGGGGCAAGCACGATCCTGCGTTCATACCTCCCGGCGCGCATGCTTTTCGCAAGGACGTTCCGGCGGCTGAAGTGCATCTGCTGGATGCAGGCCACTTTGCATTGGAAACGCACGCGCCGGAGGTCGCTGAATACATTCGCGACTTTCTTTCGCGCGCGCTGAAAAACTGAAGGGGGCAATCATGTTCTTGAGCAGGGATCTCCCAGGCTTGCGAGATCACACCTGTAACTGAAATTTTTCATGGATAAAAAAATCCCCGGCAAAAGGCCGGGGATTTTTTTGCGAGGCGGTGCATTTTTATGCACCGCCTCGGATTGCCTCTTACAGCGCGGCGATAGCCGCGTTGAGCGTGGCGCTCGGGCGCATGGCCTTGCTGGTGACTTCCGGGTTAGGGAAGTAGTAGCCGCCGATGTCTACCGGCTTGCCCTGAACCGCGTTCAGCTCGGCAACGATTTTTTCTTCGTTGTCGGTCAGGGTTTTCGCCAGAGGTGCGAACTGCGCCTTGAGGTCTGCATCGTCGTTCTGAGCCGCCAGTGCCTGAGCCCAGAACAGGGTCAGGTAGAAGTGGCTGCCGCGGTTATCGATACCGCCGACCTTGCGCGAAGGCGACTTGTTACGGTCCAGGAACTCGCCAGTGGCCTGGTCGAGGGTCTTGGACAGAACCAGTGCTTTCGGATTGTTGTAGGCATGGCCCAGATGCTCGAGGGACGCTGCCAGAGCCAGGAATTCACCCAGCGAATCCCAGCGCAGGAAGTTTTCCTCGACGAACTGTTGCACGTGCTTCGGAGCCGAACCACCTGCGCCGGTTTCGAACAGGCCGCCCCCGTTCATCAGCGGAACGATCGACAGCATCTTCGCGCTGGTGCCCAGTTCCATGATCGGGAACAGGTCGGTCAGGTAGTCGCGCAGTACGTTACCGGTGACCGAAATGGTGTCCTTGCCTGCGCGAGTGCGTTCCAGGGTCAGCTTCATCGCGTCGACAGGTGACAGGATCTGGATATCCAGGCCCGACGTGTCGTGGTCGCCCAGGTACTTGCGCACTTTTTCGATCATCACGCTGTCATGGGCGCGGGACGAATCCAGCCAGAAGATAGCCGGGGTATTGCTGGCGCGGGCACGATTGACGGCCAGTTTCACCCAGTCCTGAATCGGTGCGTCCTTGGCCTGGCACATGCGCCAGATATCGCCCGCTTCGACCTTCTGTTCCATCAGCAGGTTGCCCTGGCTGTCAGTTACACGAACAACGCCGTTGGTCTGAATGTGGAACGTCTTGTCGTGGGAGCCATACTCTTCGGCCTTCTGAGCCATCAGGCCGACGTTCGGTACGCTGCCCATGGTGGTCGGGTCGAATGCGCCATTTTTCTTGCAGTCTTCGATGACTGCCTGATAGATGGTGGCGTAGCAGCGATCCGGAATCACGGCCTTGGCATCGTGCAACTGGCCGTCTGTGCCCCACATCTTGCCGGAGTCACGAATCATTGCCGGCATTGAGGCGTCGACGATGACGTCGCTCGGCACGTGCAGGTTGGTGATGCCCTTGTCGGAATTGACCATCGCCAGCTGTGGGCGAACGGCGTAGACCGCTTCGATATCAGCCTTGATTTCTGCCTGCTTGTCAGCGGGCAGGCTAGTGATGCGCTCGTACAGGTCGCCGATGCCATTGTTCAGGCTGAAGCCGATCTGTTTGAGCGTATCAGCGTGCTTGGTCAGCGCATCCTTGTAGAACTCGTCGACGATCTGGCCGAACATGATCGGGTCGGAGATCTTCATCATGGTCGCTTTCAAGTGCACCGAAAACAGCACGCCCTGCTTGCGGGCGTCTTCGATTTCGGCAGCAATGAAGCTGCGCAGGGCCTTGGCGCTCATGACCGAGCAGTCGACGACTTCGCCAGCCTTGACGGCGGTTTTTTCTTTCAGGACGGTGGTGGTGCCGTCCTGAGCGACGAGTTCGATCTTGACGGTATTGTCGGCCGCGATCTCGGCGGCTTTTTCGCTGCCGTAGAAGTCGCCGTTGCTCATGTGTGCAACGTGAGCCTTGGAGTCAGCTGACCAGGCGCCCATCTTGTGCGGGTGTTTGCGCGCGTAGTTCTTGACCGACAGCGGGGCGCGGCGATCGGAGTTGCCTTCGCGCAGAACCGGGTTCACGGCGCTGCCCTTGGTCTTGTCGTAGCGTGCGCGGGTTTCTTTTTCCGCGTCAGTGGCAGGATTTTCAGGGTAGTCAGGGATGTTGTAGCCCTGATTCTGAAGCTCCTTGATGGTCGCCTTCAATTGCGGGACCGAGGCGCTGATGTTAGGCAGCTTGATGATGTTGGCTTCTGGCGTGGTAGCCAGTTTGCCCAGCTCGGCGAGATGATCCGGCACTTTTTTGTCGGCAAGCAATTCCGGGAAGCTGGAAAGAACACGGCCCGCCAGAGAAATGTCGCGTGTTTCCACGTCGATATCGGAGGTCGCTGTGAACGCTTCGATAATAGGCAGCAGGGAGTAGGTGGCGAGGGCCGGAGCTTCGTCGGTGAAGGTGTAGATGATCTTCGAGCGGTTGGACATTCGTATTAACTCTCTTTTGCTGAGCATGCACAAAATCTCGATACGCGCATTCTAAGCGCGCTTGCCCACGGTTCGGCCATGAGCCAGGTCGAGGTTTATTCGCGGTGATGTTGGGTGCATCAGTCGAGCGTCAAGCTGTCGGGTCAGGTAGCAGCCCGACGCATAAGGAAGGCCGAGGGTCAGAATTCGGACGGGTCGGCCTTGATGACTCTGCGGTCACGGCGCGAGTATATCAAACCATTGGCACCAAGCATTAATGCTATGCGAGCTATCGAAAAATGAATATCCGCCGTTGGTCGAACGTGCGGTTTGCCAGACAGGCACTCGGAGTGGCTGGCGCATCGGCCCCAGCAGGCCTGAAGGTAGGACGAATTCGATGGGAGAGGGGCGAACTTCCATTGTACGGGCTGGGCTGCGCAGGCCATATGAACGTCCTGGAGTCTGGGCATCCGCGGTGCAACAACCGCTAATTCGATACCCTGTGGAGCGCGACGGGTATAAAGCAGACCAACATAGCTGTCTCTTTATGTGTCCGGCAAAGCTCATTGCGTGCTTCTGGCAGTTCGGCTGCTCTGATGGCTGCCGTTATACATCAACTGACTTTTTCAACACGAGCATCAGGCGTCCGCGTGAGCGTGGTCCTGCTGAAGCAGCGGCTGCGTGTCCTTTGCCGGATCCAGCTTTTTCTCTTCCGAGCTGTTGATTTTTATTGCCTGCAGCCCTTTAGGGCCGTGGGCGACTTCAAATCTGACTTTATGGCCAGCCTTGAGGGTTTTGTAACCTTCCATTTCGATAGCCGAGAAATGAACGAACAGGTCCTCGTCACTCTTGCCTTCAGCGTTTATGAACCCAAACCCTTTTGCATTGTTGAACCACTTGACTTTTCCTTCAATCATCACCATCTCCCTCTGCAAAGGACTCCGTCAGGAGTATCATCCACTTCAATCCGCTACCCACCCAAAAAATTTTGGTTGACTGTGCGGACCCTTTTTACCCAATGTGGGCTCTATTGGTTGTAACACCGTTTAGCTGATAGTCAAGGTCATGTGGCAGCCCATTTAAAAACCGTCCAGACTGCGACTAAATTGCTCAATCCGCCCTCAAACGAACATTTCTTTCCATGCATGCATTCAGCAAGATTCGACTAACATTCAATCAGGATGATCCGCAGTCGCACGAGGACGACTCGGCGGGCATTGCGGTGCAGGACGCCAAGCCGACCCTGCAGGCGCCACCGATGTACAAGGTGGTTTTATTCAACGATGACTACACCCCGATGGATTTCGTCGTAGAAGTGCTCGAGGTGTTTTTTAACCTGAATCGTGAGCTGGCTACCAAAGTCATGCTGGCCGTCCATACAGAGGGACGGGCAGTCTGCGGATTGTTTACCCGCGACATCGCCGAGACCAAGGCAATGCAGGTCAATCAATACGCCAGGGAGAGCCAGCATCCGCTACTCTGTGAGATCGAGAAGGACGGTTAAACGCCGACCACTTGGGTATGAGGTGAAGCTATGTTAAACCGTGAGCTCGAAGTCACCCTCAATCTTGCCTTCAAGGAGGCACGTTCGAAGCGTCATGAGTTCATGACGGTCGAGCATCTCCTGCTGGCTCTATTGGACAATGAGGCTGCAGCCACTGTACTGCGTGCCTGCGGCGCAAACCTCGATAAACTCAAGCATGATCTGCAGGAGTTCATCGACTCCACCACTCCGCTGATCCCCGTTCATGACGAGGACCGCGAGACACAACCGACGCTCGGGTTTCAGCGCGTGCTGCAACGGGCAGTCTTCCACGTGCAGAGCTCCGGCAAGCGCGAAGTGACCGGTGCCAACGTGCTGGTTGCGATTTTCAGTGAGCAGGAAAGCCAGGCCGTATTTCTGCTCAAGCAGCAGAGCGTGGCCCGGATTGATGTCGTCAACTATATCGCCCACGGTATCTCCAAGGTTCCAGGGCATGGCGAACACTCTTCTGAAGGTGAACAGGATATGCAGGATGACGAGGGCGGTGAAGCATCTTCCTCAGGCAATCCTCTGGATGCCTATGCCAGCAATCTGAACGAGTTGGCGCGTCAGGGGCGCATCGATCCACTGGTCGGCCGCGAAAGCGAAGTCGAGCGGGTGGCACAGATTCTGGCTCGTCGCCGCAAGAACAATCCTTTGCTGGTCGGTGAAGCGGGTGTCGGTAAAACGGCCATCGCCGAAGGTCTGGCCAAGCGCATCGTCGACAATCAGGTGCCTGACCTGCTTGCCAACAGCGTCGTCTACTCGCTCGATCTTGGCGCGTTGCTGGCCGGGACGAAATACCGCGGCGATTTCGAGAAGCGCTTCAAGGCGTTGCTCAATGAACTGCGCAAGCGTCCTCAGGCGATCCTGTTCATTGACGAGATCCATACGATCATCGGTGCTGGCGCAGCGTCCGGCGGGGTAATGGATGCTTCCAACCTGCTCAAGCCGCTGCTGTCTTCCGGCGAGATCCGTTGCATCGGTTCGACGACCTTTCAGGAATTTCGCGGGATTTTCGAGAAGGATCGTGCCTTGGCGCGTCGCTTCCAGAAAGTCGATGTGTCCGAGCCTTCGGTCGAGGACACCATCGGCATCCTGCGCGGCCTGAAAAGCCGTTTCGAGCAGCATCACAGCATCGAATACAGCGACGAAGCCCTGCGCGCCGCCGCCGAGCTCGCCTCGCGCTACATCAATGATCGTCATATGCCTGACAAGGCCATTGACGTGATCGATGAGGCGGGTGCCTATCAGCGTCTGCAGCCTGTCGAGCAGCGCGTCAAGCGCATCGATGTGCCTCAGGTCGAAGACATTGTCGCCAAGATCGCGCGCATTCCGCCAAAACACGTCAACAGCTCCGACAAGGAACTGCTGCGTAACCTGGAGCGTGATCTCAAGCTCACCGTCTTCGGGCAGGATGCGGCCATCGATTCGTTGTCGACTGCGATCAAGCTGTCCCGTGCAGGCCTCAAGTCGCCTGACAAGCCGGTCGGTTCTTTCCTGTTCGCCGGCCCTACGGGCGTCGGAAAGACCGAGGCGGCGCGTCAGTTGGCCAAGGCACTGGGCGTCGAGTTGATCCGTTTCGACATGTCCGAGTACATGGAGCGGCATACTGTTTCCCGTCTGATCGGTGCGCCTCCGGGTTACGTCGGTTTCGACCAGGGCGGTCTGCTGACCGAGGCCATTACCCGCCAGCCACATTGTGTGCTGTTGCTCGATGAAATCGAAAAGGCTCACCCGGAAGTCTTCAATCTGCTTCTGCAGGTGATGGACCACGGTACGCTGACCGACAACAACGGGCGCAAGGCGGACTTCCGCAATGTGATCGTGATCATGACCACCAACGCCGGGGCTGAGTCTGCTGCGCGCGCTTCGATCGGTTTCACGCATCAGGACCACTCGTCCGATGCGATGGAAGTGATCAAGAAGAGCTTCACGCCAGAGTTCCGCAACCGTCTGGATACAATCATTCAGTTCGGTCGCCTCAGTCACGAAGTCATCAAGAGCGTGGTCGACAAGTTCCTCACCGAGCTTCAGGCCCAGCTGGAAGACAAGCGCGTACTGCTCGAAGTGTCCGAGGCGGCGAGAAGCTGGCTGGCGCAGGGTGGTTACGATGCGGCAATGGGTGCCAGACCGATGGCTCGCCTGATTCAGGACAAGATCAAACGGCCTCTCGCCGAAGAGATCCTGTTCGGCGAACTGTCAGAACATGGCGGCGTGGTTCACATCGATATCAAGGATGGTGAGATCACCTTCGATTTCGAAACCACGGCAGAAATGGCCTGATAGCCGACGCCTCGCCCCGCATCATTGACGGATGCGGGGCATGTCGAGGACATCGATTGTAAAAAACAGGCATACAAAAACGCCCGGCTTATGCCGGGCGTTTTCGTTAATGCCTGTTTAGCGAGCGCGGTAGGTGATGCGCCCTTTGCTCAGGTCGTAGGGCGTCAGCTCTACACGCACTTTGTCACCGGTCAGAATACGAATGTAATTCTTGCGCATCTTGCCGGAGATATGCGCGGTTACGACGTGCCCGTTTTCCAACTCCACGCGAAACATGGTGTTGGGCAGGGTGTCGACGACAGTGCCTTCCATTTCGAAGCTGTCTTCTTTCGACATGCAGTAAAGCCCTCGGTATACAAATGAGTGGCCCGGTGCAAGTGGCGCCAGGCAAAAGCGGCGTGCATTGTGCCCGAAAAAACCAGTTTAAGCCAAGGGGTTCAATACAGAGTGACCCATCTTTGATTGGTGAGCAGCTCGATGGGGCGATATTGAGTCTTGTAATTCATCTTTTTGCAGTTCTTGATCCAGTAGCCGAGGTACACCGCCTGCAGTTGCAGCCTGGCCGCTTCGGCGATCTGCCACAAAATGGCGTAACGGCCCAGACTGCGGCGTTCTTCATCGGGTTCGTAGAACGTATAGACCGCCGAAAGCCCGTTGGGCAGCAGGTCGGTGACGGCAACTGCCAGCAGACGTTGATCGACACGAAATTCGTAAAAGCGCGAGAAAGGCAGGTCGCGAACCAGAAATGTCGAAAATTGCTCCCGGCTCGGCGGGAACATGTCGCCGTCAGCGTGCCGTTGTTCAATATAACGCTGATAAAGATCGAAGTATTCCTGAGTGAAAACAGGTTTGGCGCTTTGCACCTGAATGTCGGCATTGCGTTTCAGAATACGTTTTTGCTGACGGTCGGGAACGAAGAGGCTTACCGGAATGCGTGCGGGTACACAGGCGCTGCAGTTCTGGCAGTGCGGGCGATAAAGGTGATCACCGCTGCGGCGAAAACCCATGTCCGACAGGTCGGCATAGACCTGTACATCCATCGGCTGGCTGGGGTCCAGAAACAGGGTCGTCGCCTGCTCTTCGGGCAGGTAACTGCAGGTGTGCGGTTGAGTGGCATAAAACTTCAGCCTCGCCAGCTCTGTCATGGTCGTCGCCTAATGGTGAATCCTTACCCATGAGTGTATGCCAGCCTGTCAAACTCGCCTAGCTGACCAGTCAGCGTCGGTCGGCTGATCAAGATGGCGGGACAGGTAATCGGCGAAAGTCTGCCGAGGAATGGCGCGCGCGCCGAAGCTGTGAAGATGCTGAGTGGGCATCTGGCAGTCGATCAACACAAATCCCCATTCAGTCAAATGCTCTACCAGGGTGGCAAAGCCGACCTTGGAGGCGTTATCTGCCCGGCTGAACATCGATTCGCCGAAAAACAGCTGGCCCATTGCCAAGCCATAAAGCCCACCGACCAGCTCATCCTGATCCCAGACCTCGACGCTGTGCGCATGTCCACGGCGGTGCAGCTCGATATAGGCCTCCTGCATCGAGCCGGTTATCCAGGTTTCGTTGGCATAGCTGCGAGGGGCGGCGCAGGCCGTGATCACGCTGGCGAAGTCCTGATCGAAGGTCACCCGATAGCGCGACTGGCGCAGAACCTTGCCAAGACTTCGCGAGACGTGCAGTTCTTCGGGAAATAACACAGTGCGCGGATCGGGGGACCACCAGAGAATCGGCTGACCGTCCTGAAACCAGGGAAAGCAGCCGTGTCGATAGGCGCTGATCAGGCGATCGGCCGACAAGTCTCCGCCTGCGGCAAGCAAGCCGTTGGGTTCGCGGAGGGCTTTTTCCAGTGGCGGAAAATCGAGGCTGTTGCGGTTCAACCAGGTCAGCATGGCATCACAACTTTGCGGAAGGGGAGGGCGCACCTGCTCTGTAGTGCAACTCTGTGCGACAGGCGTGGTCACAAGCGGTTGTCATTATGGCGCGTACCTTGTGCATGCGGTAGGGCGCGAGTCTCGCAGCGGTCGTGTGGTCGTTCAAGTTGCGGGCCGTTGATAGAAACACGCCATAAGCCTTTGTCACAAAACGTAATGCATGCTCAAATTGAACATCATCAGTGAAGGTGAAAGCATGTTGTGTCTTGCGGAACCGTCTGAAGTGGAGATGGTGTGTTTTCGTACAGACTCAAGTGGCTGTAAAGCCGTACAATGCCTGTTTTGGGCGTTATCATTCAAGCGTCTGTCGACAGGCTTTCCCGCTGTCTGCACTCCCTGTCCATTCGGGAGCCGTCAGTGCCGTCCGACAGCCGTTTCTGGTCAATCAACGAGATGTTCGCGCTACCGCGCAGGAAATAAAGCGTTTTGAAGAAATCCACCCCCGCACCCAGCGCTGTCCCGCTTTGGCGGCAGCAATTGCACTACCGGCTCAAGGAAGGGGCCCTGATCGCCTTTGGCGCACTGTGCCTGTATCTGATGATGGCCTTGCTGACCTACGATCAGAGCGATCCCGGCTGGAGCCACACCAGCAGCAATGCGGCGCAGGTTCAGAATGCCGCAGGGCGTGCAGGTGCGTTCTGTGCCGATATTCTGTTCATGGTTCTGGGCTACTTCGCCTACATCTTCCCACTGTTGCTGGCGATCAAGGCCTGGCAGGTGTTTCGCCATCGCCATGAGCCTTGGCAATGGAGCGGCTGGCTGTTTTCCTGGCGCCTGATCGGGCTGGTGTTCCTGATCCTCGCGGGTGCTGCGCTGGCGCATATTCACTTCCATTTTTCGGCCGGTTTCCCCGGTTCGGCAGGCGGTGTGCTGGGCGAAGTGCTCGGCGATCTGGCCAAGAAAGCCCTGAATATTCAAGGCAGCACCTTGCTGTTCATTGCCCTGTTTCTGTTCGGCCTGACGGTGTTTACCGACCTGTCCTGGTTCAAGGTGATGGATGTCACCGGCAAGATCACCCTCGATCTGTTCGAACTGTTTCAAGGCGCTGCGAACCGCTGGTGGACCGCCCGTGCCGAGCGCAAGCAGATGGTTGCGCAGTTGCGTGAGGTGGACATGCGTGTCAACGATGTGGTGGCGCCTGTGGCGCCCGATCGTCGCGAGCAGGCCAAGGCCAGAGAGCGCCTGGTGGAGCGTGAAGCGTCGTTGAGCAAACACATGACCGAGCGCGAAAAGCACGTGCCTGCGGTCATCGCGCCAGCGCCTTCGAAGCCTGTAGAGCCCAGCAAGCGCGTCATGAAGGAAAAGCAGGCCCCGCTGTTCGTGGACAGCGCAGTGGAAGGCACGCTGCCGCCGATTTCCATCCTCGACCCGGCAGAGAAGAAGCAGCTCAACTATTCCCCGGAGTCTCTGGCGGCCGTCGGTCATTTGCTGGAAATCAAGCTCAAGGAATTCGGTGTGGAGGTGTCGGTAGACTCCATCCATCCCGGTCCGGTGATTACTCGCTACGAGATCCAGCCAGCTGCCGGCGTCAAGGTCAGCCGCATTTCCAACCTCGCCAAGGACCTTGCGCGCTCGCTCGCCGTGACCAGCGTTCGTGTGGTCGAGGTGATTCCGGGCAAGACCACTGTCGGTATCGAGATCCCTAACGAAGACCGCCAGATCGTGCGTTTCTCCGAGGTGTTGTCCACACCTGAATACGATAACGCCAAGTCGCCCGTCACCCTGGCGCTGGGCCACGATATCGGCGGCAAGCCGGTGATTACCGATCTGGCGAAGATGCCCCACCTGCTGGTGGCCGGTACGACCGGTTCCGGTAAATCGGTGGGTGTGAACGCCATGATCCTGTCGATCCTGTTCAAGTCCGGCCCGGAAGACGCCAAGCTGATCATGATCGACCCGAAAATGCTCGAGCTGTCCATCTACGAAGGTATTCCGCACCTGTTGTGTCCGGTGGTCACCGACATGAAGGACGCCGCCAACGCCTTGCGCTGGAGCGTTGCCGAGATGGAGCGCCGCTACAAGCTGATGGCGAAGATGGGCGTACGTAACCTGTCCGGCTTCAATCAGAAGGTCAAGGAAGCTCAGGATGCCGGCGAGCCGCTTGCCGATCCGCTGTACAAGCGCGAAAGCATTCATGACGAAGCGCCGCTGCTGAGCAAACTGCCGACCATCGTCGTGGTGGTGGACGAGTTCGCCGACATGATGATGATCGTCGGCAAGAAGGTCGAAGAGCTGATCGCGCGTATCGCCCAGAAGGCGCGTGCGGCGGGGATTCACCTGATCCTCGCGACCCAGCGTCCGTCGGTGGATGTGATCACCGGTCTGATCAAGGCCAACATTCCGACGCGTATGGCGTTCCAGGTGTCCAGCAAGATCGATTCGCGGACCATCATCGACCAGGGGGGCGCCGAACAACTGTTGGGCCACGGTGACATGCTGTACATGCCGCCGGGCACCAGCCTGCCGATCCGTGTGCATGGCGCGTTCGTTTCCGACGAAGAAGTGCATCGTGTGGTAGAAGCCTGGAAGCTGCGTGGTTCTCCGGACTACAACGACGATATTCTCGCTGGCGTCGAAGAGCCCGGCAGCGGCTTTGATGGCGGTGGCGGCGAAGGCAGTGAAGACAGCGAAAGCGATGCGCTTTACGATGAGGCCGTCAAGTTCGTGCTGGAAAGCCGTCGCGCCTCGATTTCTGCCGTACAGCGCAAGTTGAAGATCGGCTATAACCGCGCAGCGCGCATGATCGAAGCGATGGAAATGGCAGGGGTCGTGACCTCCATGAATACCAACGGTTCGCGCGAAGTCCTGGCCCCCGGGCCGGTGCGCGACTGATTTTTATCACCCCGTATTGCGGCGACGGCGTGCACGCCACGCTGTCGCATCATCATCGACTTCAAAGAGGAATCCAATGCGCCTTATCCGCATGCTGTTGGCCACCGCACTGACCTTCTCCATGATCCCCGCCCATGCCGACAGCAAAGACGTGGCGCGCCTGACTCAGTTGCTGGAGAAATCCCAGACCCTGACCGCTCGTTTCTCGCAACTGACGCTGGACGGTGGCGGTACCCAGTTGCAGGAAACCACCGGCGAAATGGCGCTGCAACGCCCAGGCCTGTTCAACTGGCATACCGATGCGCCACAGGAACAGTTGATGGTCTCGGACGGCAAGAAAGTCTCGCTGTGGGACCCTGATCTGGAGCAGGTCACGATCAAGAAGCTCGACCAGCGCCTGACCCAGACTCCAGCCTTGCTGTTGTCCGGTGATGTGTCGAAGATCAGCGAAAGCTTCGACATCACCGCGAAAGAGGCGGGTGGCGTGATCGATTTCGTGCTCAAGCCCAAGACCAAGGACACGCTGTTCGACAGCCTGCGCCTGTCGTTTCGCAACGGTATCATCAACGATATGCAGCTGATCGATAGCGTGGGTCAGCGCACCAATATCCTGTTCACCGGGGTCAAGGCCAACGAGTCGATCGCAGCCAGCAAGTTTCAGTTTCAGATTCCCAAGGGCGCTGATGTCATTCAAGAATAAAAGGGCTGATTTCTGACCATGGATCTGTTCAGCCGCGAACCGATAGCTCAGCCTCTGGCTGCACGTTTGCGTGCTACCAACCTGGATGAATATGTCGGTCAGGAACATGTGCTTGCCCACGGCAAGCCTCTGCGTGAGGCGCTGGAGCAGGGCGCACTGCACTCGATGATTTTCTGGGGCCCGCCCGGCGTCGGTAAAACCACCCTGGCGAAGCTGCTGGCCAAAGTGTCGGACGCGCACTTCGAGACGGTTTCGGCAGTGCTCGCCGGGGTCAAGGAAATCCGCCAGGCCGTCGAAGTCGCCCGTCAACAGGCCGGACAGTACGGCAAGCGCACTATCCTGTTCGTCGACGAAGTGCACCGCTTCAACAAGTCACAGCAGGATGCCTTCCTGCCTTACGTCGAGGACGGCACGCTGATCTTTATCGGCGCGACCACCGAAAACCCGTCGTTCGAACTCAACAACGCCCTGTTGTCCCGGGCGCGTGTCTACGTGCTCAAAAGCCTGGGCGAGGCGGCGCTGCGCAAGCTGGTCAACCGTGCCCTGACCGAAGAGCGCGGGCTGGGCAAGCGGCAGCTGACCCTGAGCGATGAGGGGTTTGCGATTCTGATGTCCGCCGCCGATGGCGACGGTCGGCGCATGCTCAACCTGCTGGAGAACGCCTCGGATCTGGCCGAAGACGGCAGCGAAATCGATGTCGGGCTGCTGCAGAGCCTGTTGGGTGACAGTCGACGCCGCTTCGACAAGGGCGGCGAGGCGTTCTACGACCAGATATCGGCGCTGCACAAGTCGATTCGCGGTTCCAATCCCGATGCGGCCCTGTACTGGTTTGCGCGGATGATCGACGGCGGCTGTGATCCGCTGTATCTGGCGCGCCGCGTGGTGCGCATGGCCAGTGAAGACATCGGTAATGCCGATCCTCGTGCGCTGCCGTTGTGCATGTCCGCCTGGGATGTACAGGAACGCCTCGGCAGTCCCGAGGGCGAACTGGCGGTCGCGCAGGCCATTGTCTATCTCGCCTGCGCGCCGAAGAGCAACGCGGTCTACATGGCGTTCAAGGCGGCCATGCGTGAAGCGGGCGAGCACGGTTCGCTGGAGGTTCCGCTGCACTTGCGCAATGCGCCTACCAAGCTGATGAAGCAGCTCGGTTACGGTGAAGAATATCGCTATGCCCATGACGAGCCCGATGCTTATGCGGCTGGCGAAGACTACTTTCCAGACGAGCTGGAGCCACGGCAGTATTACCAGCCTGTACCTCGCGGTCTGGAACTCAAGATCGGCGAAAAGCTCAGGCATCTGAACGCATTGGACGATGCCAGCCCTCGTAAGCGGAGAAAGTGATGATTCAGACTATTCTTGCGGTGTCGATTGCCGGGATCGCTGGTACATTATTGCGCTTTGCGACTGGCACCTGGGTCAGCGCCAACTGGCCACGTTATTTTTACGCGGCGACGCTGGCGGTCAACATCGTCGGGTGCCTGATCATCGGTGTACTGTACGGACTGTTCCTGCTGCGTCCGGAAGTGCCCATCGAAATTCGTGCCGGCTTGCTTGTTGGCTTTGTAGGCGGTCTGACGACCTTTTCATCCTTTTCACTGGATACGCTGCGCCTGCTGGAAAGCGGGCAGGTACCGCTGGCCCTCGGCTATGCCGGTATCAGCGTATTCGGCGGGCTGCTCGCAACCTGGGCTGGCCTGTCCCTGACCAGACTTTGATAGACGAGAGAACGATATGCTCGATTCCAAACTGTTACGTACTCAACTTCAGGACGTAGCGGATCGCCTGGCTTCCCGTGGTTTCACACTGGATGTGGCGCGCATTGAATCGCTGGAAGCCCAGCGCAAGGTAGTGCAGACCCGCACCGAACAGCTGCAGGCCGAGCGCAATGCACGTTCCAAATCCATTGGTCAAGCCAAGCAGCGCGGCGAAGATATTGCGCCGTTGATGGCTGATGTCGAGCGCATGGGCAACGAGCTGAGCGAAGGCAAGGTCGAGCTGGACGGCATTCAGGCCGAGCTGGATGCGCTGGTGCTGAGCATCCCGAACCTGCCTCACGAATCCGTGCCGGTCGGTGCCGACGAAGAGGGCAACGTCGAAGTGCGTCGCTGGGGTACGCCGACGCATTTCGATTTCGAGGTCAAGGATCACGTTGCGCTGGGCGAGAAGTTCGGCTGGCTGGATTTCGAGACTGCCGCCAAGCTGTCCGGCGCGCGCTTTGCGCTGCTGCGTGGCCCGATCGCGCGTCTGCACCGTGCCCTGGCACAGTTCATGATCAATCTGCACATCAACGAGCACGGCTACGAAGAGACCTACACGCCCTATCTGGTGCAGGCTCCAGCGTTGCAGGGCACAGGTCAGTTGCCCAAGTTCGAGGAAGACCTGTTCAAGATCTCCCGCGAAGGCGAAGCCGATCTGTACCTGATCCCGACTGCCGAAGTATCGCTGACCAATATCGTGTCGGGTGAAATTCTCGATGCCAAACAGCTGCCTCTCAAGTTTGTTGCCCACACCCCTTGCTTCCGTAGTGAAGCGGGCGCGTCCGGGCGTGATACCCGCGGCATGATTCGCCAGCACCAGTTCGACAAGGTCGAGATGGTCCAGATCGTTGCGCCTGACGACTCCATGGCCGCGCTCGAGTCGCTGACCGGCAACGCCGAACGCGTGCTGCAACTGCTTGAACTGCCTTATCGCACGCTGGCGCTGTGCACCGGCGATATGGGTTTCAGTGCGGTGAAGACCTACGACCTGGAAGTCTGGATTCCGAGCCAGGACAAATATCGCGAAATATCTTCCTGCTCCAACTGCGGTGATTTCCAGGCGCGGCGCATGCAGGCTCGCTGGCGCAACCCGGAAACCGGCAAGCCGGAGCTGGTCCATACCCTCAACGGGTCGGGCCTGGCGGTAGGTCGCACACTGGTGGCAGTGCTGGAGAACTATCAGCAGGCGGACGGTTCGATTCGTGTGCCTGAGGTGCTCAAGCCGTATATGGGCGGCCTTGAGGTCATCGGTTAAATGGAATTTCTGCCGCTGTTCCATAACCTGCGTGGCAGCCGGGTGCTGGTGGTTGGCGGCGGTGAAATTGCCCTGCGCAAATCACGCCTGATTGCCGACGCCGGTGCAGTGCTGCGCGTGGTTGCGCCGGAAGTCGAGGCACAACTGAGCGAACTGGTTGTCCAGAGCGGCGGTGAGATGATCCTGCGCGGATACAGCGAGTGCGACCTCGATGGTTGCGTGCTGATCATTGCGGCGACGGACGATGAGCCGCTCAATGCTCAAGTGTCCCGCGATGCCCGCTTGCGTTGCGTTCCGGTCAACGTAGTCGACGCCCCGGCGTTGTGTACGGTGATCTTCCCGGCCATCGTCGACCGCTCGCCGCTGGTGATCGCCGTGTCCAGTGGCGGCGATGCGCCGGTGCTGGCACGTTTGATTCGCGCCAAGCTGGAAACCTGGATTCCCTCCAGCTACGGGCAGCTCGCCGGACTGGCTGCGCGCTTTCGCAATCAGGTCAAAGGCCTGTTTCCGAATGTGCAGCAGCGCCGAGCGTTCTGGGAGGATGTTTTTCAGGGCGCCATCGCCGACCGCCAGCTGGCCGGGCAGGGTGCTGAAGCCGAACGTATGCTGATCGCCAAGATTGCCGGCGAGCCGCCTTCTGAGACCGGTGAGGTCTATCTGGTGGGTGCGGGTCCCGGTGATCCGGATTTGCTGACTTTTCGCGCCTTGCGCCTGATGCAGCAGGCAGATGTGGTGCTGTATGACCGCCTGGTCGCGCCAACGATTCTTGACCTGTGCCGTCGTGATGCCGAGCGTGTTTACGTTGGCAAACGCCGTGCGGAGCATGCCGTTCCGCAGGAGCAGATCAACCAGCAACTCGTGGCACTGGCAAAACAGGGCAAGCGAGTGGTGCGTCTGAAGGGCGGGGATCCGTTTATCTTCGGCCGTGGCGGCGAGGAAATCGAAGAGCTGGCGGCGCATGGCATTCCGTTTCAGGTGGTGCCTGGCATCACCGCTGCCAGCGGTTGCGCGGCGTATGCGGGTATACCGTTGACGCACCGTGATCATGCGCAATCGGTGCGCTTCATCACCGGGCACTTGAAAAACGGTACGACAGATCTGCCCTGGTCAGACTTGGTGGCGCCTGCGCAAACACTGGTGTTTTACATGGGGCTGATCGGTTTACCGGTTATCTGTGAGCAATTGATCCGGCACGGTCGCTCTGCCGACACGCCTGCTGCGCTGGTTGAGCAGGGCACCACCGTCAATCAGCGTGTGTTCACGGGGACCTTGGCAAACTTGCCGCAACTGGTCGCCGAGCATGATGTTCACGCGCCGACGCTGGTGATCATTGGTGAGGTGGTCAAATTGCGTGAAAAGCTGGCGTGGTTCGAGGGCGCTCAGGCGACTCTCTGATGCCATTGGTGGGTAGCCCGTCCGGGCTATCCACCACTTCTCCGGATACTTCAGTTGCTCCATACACCTTCACCGGAAAGTCGCTCACGATCGTGATCTGCCTGCAGATCGAGTGCTGGCCCCTTCGGTATGATGCCGGTCGGGTTGATGGTGCGATGGCTCCCGTAGTAATGCCCTTTGATGTGCTCGAAACTCACTGTCTCTGCGATTCCCGGCCACTGATACAGCTCGCGTAGCCAGTTGCTGAGATTGGGGTAGTCCGCGATGCGCCGCAGGTTGCATTTGAAGTGGCTGTAATACACCGAATCGAAGCGCACGATGGTGGTGAACAGGCGTATGTCGGCTTCAGTGAGGTGTTTCCCTGTCAGGTAGCGCTTTTCGCCGAGCAGGTTTTCCAGCACGTCCAGTTCAGCGAACACATCGTCGAACGCCTCCTCATACGCGCCCTGCGAGGTGGCGAAACCAGCCCGGTACACGCCGTTGTTGACCTTCGGGTAGATCTGCTCGTTGAGTTCGTCAATGCTCGCGCGTAACGCTTGCGGGTAGAAATCCAGCGTATTGCCGGTCAGCTCGTCGAATGCGGAGTTGAACATGCGGATGATTTCCGCAGATTCGTTGCTGACGATGCATTGCTGCTGCTTGTCCCACAGCACCGGAACGGTGACGCGGCCAGTGTATCGAGGGTCGTCGTCGGTGTAGCGCTGGTGAAGGAACTGCAGGTCATCCAGTGCATCGCCGCTGGAGCCTTTCTGCTGATCGAAGGTCCAGCCGTTTTCCAGCATCAGCCAACTGACCACTGAAACATCGATCAAGCTTTCCAGGCCCTTGAGCTTGCGCAAAATAAGCGTGCGGTGTGCCCACGGGCAAGCCAGAGACACGTACAGGTGATAGCGGCCCGCCTGCGCAGCAAACTCGCCTGCACCTGACGGTCCCGGCTGTCCATCGGGGGTGACCCAACTGCGTCGCTGAGCATTTTCGCGCTGAAATGCGCCATCTTTGCTGCTTTCGTACCACTGGTCTTGCCAGTGTCCTTCGACCAGAAGGCCCATGTCTGACTCCCATTTCCAGGTTATAGAGCTTGGAGGTCAGCGCAGGTGCATCGGTTCGACTGGATTATGGCCTTTCATTGTCGAAAGGCCGACGGGTCATAGATTCGTGTCGCGGCGATCCCAGAACACCTGCGCTTTGGCGAAGGCTTCGTCACGATCAGCGCCCAGGCCGCGCAAGGCGAGCGCCATGGTCGATATCAATGCCAATTGCGGGTAACTGTCTTCGATCTCTCCTCGCCACAAGGCCAGCAGTTGCTGCGGGTCGAGCGTCGCCGGTTTTACGTGGCGGCGCGGTGAGAGCGCTGGCCATTCTTCATCCCACGGCTGACCGCCGGTGGTGCCGTACAGGTGGCTGATGGTGTCAGGGTTGATCTCGATTTCGCCGCCATCACCTTTGACCACGATGGCGTTGTCACCGAGCAGGCTGCTGGCATCGCGATGCACGCTTTGATAGCCCGGGTGAAAAATGCTTTGCAGGCCGCAGCGCGCCTGCAGCGGATTAAGAATGCGTGCCAGCGAATGAATGGGCGAGCGTAGCCCCAGCGTGTTGCGCAGATCGATCATGCGTTGCAACTGCGGTGCCCAGTCGGCGAGCGGAATGAACGCCAGATGTTCTTGCTCAAGCGAGGTCTTGACCGCTGACCAGTTGCGGCACAGCGGGATCTTCAGCAGGTCCAGCAACTGCTCGGTGTACAGACGCCCTGCGGTATGCGCGCCGCCGCCGTGCAGGAGGATCCTGACGCCGTTTTGCGCCAGGCATTTGGCTGCCAGCAGATACCAGGGCAGATGACGTTTTTTCCCGGCGTAGGTCGGCCAGTCGATGTCGACCTGCATGGCGGGAGCGTTGAGACGTTCACGCACCGCTTCGGTAAACCCCGCCAGTTCCTCGGGACTTTCTTCCTTGTGGCGCAGCAGCATCAGAAAAGCCCCGAGCTGGGTGTCCTCGACTTTTTCATCGAGCAGCATGCCCATGGCTTCCCGTGCTTCCTCGCGAGTCAGGTTGCGCGCGCCACGTTTGCCTTTGCCCAGAATGCGAACGAAGGTCGCAAAAGGATGTTCTTCAGGTGTTTCAGTGACAAGCGCAGCGTAATCATTCATATGCAATTGGTCGGTTTTGGCAGGCCCGCCAGCTTGGCGGCGAGTTTGGCGGGAGTGCCGTTGAACAGGCGGTTGAGGTGCATGCTGTTGCCTTTTTCCGCACCCAGCTTCAGCGCGGTGTATTTGATCAGCGGCCGCGTCGCGGGCGAAAGCTGGAACTCGGCGTAAAAGCCGCGCAGCAGTTCGAGGATTTCAAGGTGCTCGG
This sequence comes from Plantibacter cousiniae (nom. nud.), assembly GCF_977070315.1. Lineage (NCBI taxonomy): Bacteria > Bacillati > Actinomycetota > Actinomycetes > Micrococcales > Microbacteriaceae > Plantibacter > Plantibacter cousiniae (nom. nud.). The sequence goes on from NZ_CDRVEU010000010.1 coordinate 52,643, forward strand.
CACTTAGCTCGATACCTTCCTCGGCGGACAGGGCGTGGGCGACGTCCAGCGACCAGTCGCTGAGGTCTTGCAGAAAACCATCCTTGTCCAGTTCGATGCTGCGCCCGTCAATGTTCAACTGTTTCATAACCAGGTATTGACCTTGTCGAAGCGAAGAGACAGTTCCACGAACGCCGGGTAATCGATGCTGCTGACTCCGGCAGGGAGGGGCAGATTGCGTGCGCTAATGTCTTCGTCGAGGGCGAACAGTTGCGATGAGTCGACCAACGACTGAAGGGCTTTGAGTTGCGTGCTGGACGGCATCAGCGCATAGGTGGCATCGCCACAGAGCAGTACGCCATCCTGATTGCCCAGCAAGCGCAGGCAACTGTCCAGCCGGGTATCGGCAAACGGCGAGTGAGAGAGAACGTGCAAAGTAGCCATCAGATTGTGATCACCTCGTCGTACCGATCAAAAAGCGCTGACAATTCCGCGCGCGTAGTCAATTGGCTCATCTCTTCGCTCAATACGCCAGGAGAGATGCCGCGCTCGGCCAGGCTCTGCCCGCAGACGTAAAGGTCGTCGACACCGAACATCGGCAGGGCTTTCAGGTTTGCGGTCAGGTCTTTCTGTTGCAGGGCGTCGGGCGACTGCTGTGGCGACAACTGAAAAACCCCGTCGTCCAGAAACAGCAGGCCTACCGACAGATCGAATGCCCCGCCCGCCAGTACGATATCCAGTGCTTCGCGGGCACCTGGACCTGACCACGGCGACTGACGGCTGACAACCAATAGTGATCTGGGCATCTCATGGCCCTCCGAAGCAGATCAGGCGATCAGCCGATTGCACGGCATCGTGCAACTGGCCCAGCCCGGACAATTCCCATGGCTCGCGCAGGTTTGCCGCCGGCCGCTGATAACGCTCGGCCTCTTGCGTGTCGAGCACACCGCGACGCAACGCGGCGGCAATGCACACCACGCCGTCCAGCTTGTGCTCGACGATGAAGTCACGCCACTGCAGTGCCATATCCTGCTCGTCCTGCGGCGTTACGACGTTGGCCGACGCGCTGTGTACGCCGTCTTGGTAGAAGAACAACCGGACAATTTCATGCCCGCCTGCCAGCACCGCCTTGGCGAACTGCAAGGCTCGCCGGGAGGAGGGCGCGTGGGCGGCGGAAAAAAGGGAGATGGCGAATTTCATGATCGGCTCTGCCAACAAAACATGCGCAATGATAAAGAATTCAAGGGCTGGCGTGTGAGTTTGGCGCGTGTTGACCTGCAAGCGCTGGGCCGGGATGCAACGGTTTAGGCCTGGATTGATGTCAATTAGGCATCAATCGATGAAAACATGGCACTTATCGTTTCAAAGTGTGTCCGGCAGACTCCTTCCTCACAAGCGCTTACAACACTCTAATAAGATCGCTGGAGAACACTGATGCACGTCTCATCCTCATTACGAAAAGAATCCTCCCGGTCGAAGGCAGGCGCGGTATTTCGGGTTACCTCCGGTAATTTCCTCGAGCAATTCGACTTCTTCCTGTTCGGCTTCTACGCCACCCAGATCGCCTCCGCCTTTTTTCCGGCCAGCAGTGAGTTTGCTTCGCTGATGATGACCTTCGCGGTCTTTGGTGCGGGCTTCCTGATGCGTCCGTTGGGTGCCGTGATTCTGGGCGCTTACATCGATGACGTCGGCCGGCGCAAAGGCTTGATCGTGACCCTGTCGATCATGGCCAGTGGCACGTTGCTGATCGTTCTGGTGCCCGGTTACGCAAGCATCGGCCTGTGGGCACCAGCCCTGGTATTGGTCGGCCGCTTGCTGCAAGGCTTCTCTGCCGGTGCCGAGTTGGGTGGCGTGTCAGTGTATCTGGCGGAGATGGCGACACCCGGCCGCAAGGGCTTCTATACCAGCTGGCAGTCAGGTAGCCAGCAGGTGGCAATCGTTGTTGCCGCTGCACTGGGTTACGGCTTGAACCAATGGATGGCACCTGCTGCTGTCGCCGATTGGGGCTGGAGAATTCCGTTCGCCATCGGCTGCCTGATCATCCCGTTCATTTTTCTGCTGCGCCGCAGCCTGCAAGAAACCGAAGAGTTCGCCACACGCGCTCACCGGCCGACCATGCGGCAGGTGTTCGCGACGCTGCTGCAAACCTGGCGCGTGGTGATTGCCGGAATGCTGATGGTGGCGATGACCACTACCACGTTTTACCTGATCACCATCTATGCACCGACATTCGGCAAAACCGTACTCAATCTGAGTACCTCCGATGCGCTGCTGGTGACGTTGCTGGTCGGTGTCTCCAATTTTATCTGGCTGCCGGTCGGCGGCATGTTGAGCGACCGTTTCGGGCGCAAGCCACTGTTGGTCGCGATGACGCTGCTGACCATCATCAGTGCTTACCCGGCGCTGTCTTTCCTCGCCCTGGCGCCCAGCTTCGCTCATATGCTGGAAGTGCTGTTGTGGTTCTCGTTCCTCTACGGGTTGTATAACGGCGCGATGATTCCAGCGTTGACGGAAATCATGCCGGTAGAGGTGCGTGTTGCCGGTTTTTCTCTGGCCTACAGCCTGGCGACGGCGGTTTTCGGTGGTTTCACTCCGGCGATCTCGACCTGGTTGATCCACCTCACCGGCGACAAGGCTGCACCTGCTTACTGGATGAAGTTCGCTGCAGCCTGTGCGCTGGGTGCCACACTGGTGCTCTACCGGCACATCTCGACCCGCCCGCAACTGGCTGTTTAATCAAGGAAAATCACTATGAAATCGTTATACAAAACTCAATTGGCCGGGCTTTTTCTCGGCTGTATCGCGGTCAGTGCGGCGGCGCAGGCTGAACAGCTCAAAGTCATGACCTCCGGGGGCTTTACGGCTGCGTACAAACTGCTCGGACCGCAATACGCGGCGTCTTCCGGGGACTCGCTGGACACCATTCTCGGCCCATCGATGGGCAAGGCGCCCGAGGCCATTCCGAATCGTCTGGCCCGTGGCGAACACGCCGATGTGGTGATCATGGTCGGCTATGCGCTGGATGATCTGATCAAGCAAGGCAAGGTAGACCCGGCATCGCGGGTCGAGCTGGCTGACTCGCGTATCGGAATGGTGGTGAAGGAGGGCGCGGCCAAGCCTGCGATTGGCACCGACAGTGAGCTCAAGGCGACCTTGCTCAAGGCCAAGTCGGTGGCTTACTCCGACAGCGCCAGTGGCGTGTACATCGAAAAAGAGCTTTTCAAAAAGCTCGGTATCGAGAAGGAACTCGCGCCGAAGGGCAAGATGATCGAGCGCATCCCGGTTGCTTCGGTGGTTGCCAAGGGCGACTACGAAGTGGGCTTTCAACAGGTTGCCGAGCTGCTGCCGATTCCCGGCGTGACGTTCGTGGCGAAGATCCCGGAAGACGTTCAGTCGGTTACCCGTTATGCCGCGGGCATCCCGGTCAATGCCGAGCACCCGAAAGAGGCGAAGGCCTTGCTGAATTACCTGGCCTCCCCGAAAGTCCAGGCCACGGTGCAGTCTACCGGGCTGGATTCAGTTCCCCGCTGAGCGTGACGGCATTTTCCTGACCAGCTGTTCCAGCTCGAGGGCTGCCGGTGTCAAGGTCCTGCCACGACGCTTGAGCAGCCCCACATTGCGCATCACCTCGGGCGCAACCAATGGCACGCTCACCAGAAACGGGTGAGCGGTCATCGGCATGGCAATCGACGGCACCGCAGCCACGCCAAGCCCGGCCTCCACCAGGCCGATCATGGTCGTGACATGGCGGGTTTCGCAGATGCTTTCCTTATGCGGGCGCGACGGGGCCAGCGCCTGATCCAGCACCAGACGATTACCTGAAGTGATGTCCAGGGCGATGTAATCGTGACGGTACATCTCCTCCCAACTGACGCTTTCGCACATTGCCAGCGGGTGATCCCGTCTGCAGGCCATCACGTAGCGTTCCTGCAGCAGCAGTTCGAAATCCACTTCCGGCGCCAGATTGCCGCTGAAACTCACCCCGAAATCGGCTTCGCCCAGGGCAACCGCACTGTTGACCTCATTGGCGCTGGCGTCCATGACCCGAATTCTGATTTTCGGAAACAGCTGGTGGAAGGCGCTGATCACCTGAGGCATGAAGTAATAGGCGGCTGAAGGCACGCAGGCAATCGTCACGCTGCCCATACGCGTGGAGCCGACGCCGTCGATGGTCATCAATGCGCTGTCCAGATCGTCCAGAATGCGCTCGACCTGAGGCAGAAATGCGCGGCCAACCGTGGTCAGGCTGACCCTGCGGGTGGTCCGCTCGAACAGCTTCACATTCAGCGCAGATTCGAGCTTTTCTATCCGCCGACTGAGCGCAGGCTGGGTGATCTGTACGGTTTCAGCGGCCTTGCGGAAGCTGCCATTCTCGACAACGGCACGAAATGCCTGGAGGTCGTTGAGGTCGAAATTGATGGGCATTGCGTAACCAGGATGATTGATTCGGTCTGGACATCAATATATCAGGTTGCGCACGTCAGCTCGCAAGGCGGGGAGGCGGGAGGGCTTCGTTGGCGCCAGAAACGACAAAGCCCTGAATAATCAGGGCTTTGCGCTGCCAAATATGGCGGAGGCATAGAGATTCGAACTCTAGGACCTGTTACAGTCGGCAGTTTTCAAGACTGCTGCCTTAAACCACTCGGCCATACCTCCACTTCGTTGCGGGCGCCATAATACCGGAATGAAACAAGCTGTCAAACTCTGTGACTAGCCAGTTGCAGCGCCTCTGTTATGATCTTTGCAACTCAACATTTCAACAGCAAGGAGTTTCGCCATGCGCGAACAGGATTACAGCCTTAAAACCGGCATGCAGGCCGACCAGCTCGAGGTTAGTCGTGTCCTGCGCAATACTTACGGTCTTCTCGCCCTGACACTGGCTTTCAGTGGTGTCATGGCATTCGTCGCTCAGCAGATGCGCGTCGGCTACCCGAACATTTTCGTGGTGCTGATCGGCTTCTACGGTCTGTTCTTCCTGACCAACAAGCTGCGTGATTCGGTCTGGGGTCTGGTGTCGACCTTCGCCCTGACAGGTTTCATGGGCTTCCTGCTGGGCCCGATCCTCAACCGTTACCTGGGCATGGCCGGTGGTGCTGAAGTGGTCAGCTCCGCCTTTGCGATGACGGCTCTGGTATTCGGCGGCCTGTCAGCCTACGTACTGATTACCCGCAAGGACATGAGTTTCCTGGGTGGTTTCATCACCGCAGGTTTCTTCGTTCTGCTGGGTGCGGTAGTGGCCGGCATGTTCTTCCAGATCAGCGGTCTGCAGCTGGCTATCAGCGCGGGCTTCGTACTGTTCTCGTCGGTGTGCATTCTGTTCCAGACCAGCGCGATCATTCAGGGTGGTGAGCGTAACTACATCATGGCGACGGTCAGCCTGTATGTATCGATCTACAACCTGTTCATCAGCCTGCTGCAGATCTTCGGCATCATGAGCCGCGACGACTGATCAACAAGGCCTGACTACTCAGGCCGCTCTGCTTGAAAAAAGCCCCGACTCGTCGGGGCTTTTTGCGTTTCTGAGGTACGCAAAAGTGTCAGCCTTGGCCAATGATAATGCTGGCGAAAGTGCCGTTCCCTGCGATTGGCTGGCGAGGGTAACTACCCCATGGCATTCGTGCTCCGTCAGCACCGTAAAATCCTGACCTATCAGTCATATTTATCAACCTTGTTAAAGTCTACTCAGGCGTTTATCGGCTATCACGTCATCACAAAAAATAATATCAGGCGATTCCCCAATGGCTGTAGGTGCTTGCCCATTTGGGGCCACTTGACATCATCGAACAGCGCTGGACACAAGATTTCAAGATGTGTCAGTTTTGTTACGCAACGCGATTTTACGCTTCGCAAAGCGAGTGACTGGACTCTCTCGCTACAGGGGAGAGTCCTGTCGTACCTAACCTGTCACACAGCAAACAAGGAAGTGTCATGACGAAAGTCAAAGAAAATGCTGCAATCCAACTTTCCGCTGCTACCAGCACCTCTTTCGACCAGATCAATGCGTTCGCGCACCAGTATGACCGTGGCGGCAACCTCACGATCAATGGCAAGCCCTCGTATTCGTTCGATCAGGCCGCTGATTATATTCTTCGCGACAACGCCGCCTGGACGGATCGCGATGGCAACGGCACCATCAATCTCACTTACACGTTCCTGACGGCCAAGCCTGCCGGGTTCGACAATTCGCTGGGGACTTTCAGTGCGTTCAACGCGCAGCAGAAAGCACAGGCGGTATTGTCGATGCAATCCTGGGCAGACGTCGCCAAGGTCAGCTTTACCCAGGCGGCTTCCGGCGGCGACGGGCATATGACCTTCGGTAACTACAGCAACGGCAGCGCGGGCGGGGCAGCCTTTGCCTACCTGCCCAGCGGCAACAGCCGCACTGACGGCCAGTCCTGGTACCTTGTCGATAACAGTTACAAGGTCAACACCACCCCGGACAATGGCAACTACGGCCGTCAGACCCTCACTCATGAAATCGGCCATACCCTGGGCCTGTCTCACCCGGGTGACTACAACGCGGGCGAGGGCAATCCGAGCTACAAGGACGCCACTTACGCAGAAGACACCCGTGGCTATAGCGTCATGAGTTACTGGAGTGAGTCCAACACTGACCAGAACTTCGTCAAGGGCGGCGCTCCGTCGTACTCTTCGGCACCGTTGCTGGATGACATCACTGCCGTTCAGCAGCTCTATGGCGCGAACATGAGCACCCGTGCCGGTGATACGGTCTATGGGTTCAACTCCACTGCCGGGCGCGATTTCTACAGCGCCACGTCCGCCTCTTCCAAGGTGGTGTTCTCGGTATGGGATGGCGGGGGCAAGGATACCCTCGACTTCTCCGGCTTCACCCAGAACCAGAAGATCAACCTCAATGCCGCGTCGTTTTCGGATGTCGGTGGCATGGTGGGCAACGTTTCGATCGCCAAGGGTGTGGTGGTTGAAAACGCGGTGGGCGGTTCGGGCAATGACCTGTTGATCGGCAATGCTGCCGCCAACGACCTCAAGGGTGGTGCCGGCAACGACATCATCTACGGTGGTGGCGGCGCCGACAGCCTGACCGGTGGTGCGGGTGCCGACATCTTCGTGTTTGGCGCCAGCTCCGACTCCAACCGTGCGGGCCAGGATACGATTCGTGATTTCGTCAGCGGTCAGGACAAGATCGACGTATCGGCCATCTCCACGCTGAGCGCGCTGCAGTTCGTCAACGCATTCAGCGGCCACGCTGGCGAGGCGATCCTCAACTATAACCAGAGTAGCAATCTGGGCAGTCTGGCGATCGACTTCACCGGACAGGGCTTGGGGGACTTCCTCGTGGGGACCGTTGGTCAAGCGTTGGCTACTGATATCGTGGTTTAATCTGTAACAATCATGGACGACCCTGCGGTCGTCCATGATCTGGAAAGTACCCCGTCATGAAGATCAAACACGTTTTTCGAATCGTGCCGGCCGCCTTTGCGTTGCTGGCGGGTATTTCTGGAGCAAGCATGGCCATGAGTTTGAAACTGCCCGATCCTGCTGAACTCAGCGGCAAATGGCGACTTTCTCTTCAGGGAAAGACGAACGAAGTCTGTGAATTGCACCTCAATATCGATGTACCAAAACTGACGGGCGATCTCGCCTGCGCAGTGAAGTGGTTGCACGAAGCACCCACTGGCTGGTTCCCGACTCCGGATGGCCTGGCGTTCACCGACAAGGAAGGCAATCGCCTGATTCACCTCAATAACATGGGGGAGCAGATCTATCAGGCGAGTCTGCCCGACGGTGAGGTGCTGGTCCTTGGACGGCTCGCCGATTAAGCGTTTCATGGATATGCGCGAGTTGTTTGTCAAAACCCAGGGATGTCACTCCGTCACAGGCAAGACCATCAAGGAACAACCATGAGTGCGTTGCCCCAAAGCGCCCGGCCGCCGCTTTATAAAGCGCTGGCTGACTACAAGAGCGCGTTGATTGGTGTCGGTTGTTTTACCGCCCTGATCAACGTGCTGATGCTCGCCCCATCGATTTACATGCTGCAAGTCTATGACCGCGTACTGACGTCGCAGAACCAGACCACCCTGGCCATGCTGACGCTGATGGTAGTCGGGTTCTTTGCGTTTATCGGCTTGCTGGAGATGATCCGCAGCTTTGTGGTGATCCGCATCGGCAGCGAGCTGGAAAAGCGTTTCAATCTGCGCGTCTATCAGGCCGCGTTCGAGAGCAATCTGCACGCCGGGCAGCGTCAGGCCGGACAGGCGCTGGGTGACCTGACCTTCATCCGCCAGTTTCTCACCGGGCCGGCGTTGTTCGCGTTCTTCGACGCCCCTTGGTTCCCCATCTACCTGGCGGTGATCTTCCTTTTCGACCCCTGGCTTGGTGTGCTCGCCAGCGTGGGCACGGTGTTGCTGGTCGGACTGGCCTGCCTCAACGAATGGCTGACCCGCAAACCGCTGGCCGAAGCCAGCGGTTACTCGCAGCAGTCCGCACAATTGGCGACCCGACACCTGCAACAGGCCGAGGCGATCCAGGCGATGGGCATGCTCGAAGTGTTGCGGCGCCGTTGGTTCCATGTGCATGGGCGCTTTCTGGCCCTGCAAAACCGGGCCAGTGACACTGGCGCGGTGATCAGTTCGATCAGCAAGGCCCTGCGTCTGTGTCTGCAGTCGCTGGTGCTGGGCTTGGGCGCATTGCTGGTGATAAACGGAGACATGACCGCCGGCATGATGATCGCCGGTTCGATCCTCATGGGGCGGGTCCTCAGCCCCATCGATCAATTGATCGCCGTCTGGAAACAATGGAGTTCTGCACGCCTGGCTTACGGGCGCCTCGACCAGTTGCTCAAGACCTACGCCGAGCCCGCGCCGCGCATGCCACTGCCGGCACCGCGCGGTCAGATCAGCGCGGAACAGGTCAGTGCTGCGCCTCCCGGCAAAACGTCGCCAACCATTCAGCAAGTGAGCTTCCAGTTGCAGGCCGGTGAAGTGCTCGGCGTGCTGGGCGCATCCGGCTCCGGCAAATCGACCCTGGCACGCGTGTTGGTCGGTGTCTGGCCAGTGCTGGGCGGAACGGTACGTCTTGATGGTGCTGACATGCATCGCTGGGACCGAGAGGCGCTGGGCCCCTATATCGGTTATCTGCCGCAGGACATCGAGCTGTTCGGCGGCAGCGTGGCAGAAAACATCGCGCGTTTTCGCGAGGGTGATGCGAGCGCTGTGGTTGCTGCCGCGCAACTGGCGGGCGTACACGAATTGATTCTGCGCCTGCCGCAGGGCTATGACACGCGGCTGGGCGATGATGGCGCTGGCTTGTCCGGAGGTCAGAAACAGCGCGTCGCGCTGGCCCGCGCGTTGTATGGCGATCCACGACTGGTGGTGCTCGATGAGCCCAATTCCAATCTGGATGCCGCGGGTGAAGCGGCGCTGACTCAGGCGATTGCTGAACTCAAGACCCGCGGCTGCACCGTTGTGCTCGTCACCCACCGCACACAGTCTCTGAACCAGACCGATCGTCTGCTGGTGCTGAGCGAAGGTCGCATGCAGGCATTCGGCGCCACGGCTCAGGTGTTGCAGGCCTTGTCCGGGCAGACCTCACCCGCGCAAGCGCCGCAAGCACACCCCCAATCGCAATCTCGCCCGGCACCTGCCGGGCTTTCCATGAGCCGTCAGTACGGCACGCAGAACAGGCAGTCCGACGTATGAACAGCCCTATCGACACTCATTACGCCGTGCCGGGCAAGGAGCGCGGCGTGCAGTTCTTCGTTCGCGCGGGCTGGATTCTCATGCTGGCAGGGGCGGGCAGCTTCTTTTTGTGGGCCAGTCTCGCTCCTCTGGATCAGGGTATTGCCGTGCAGGGGACGGTGGTTGTTTCTGGCAAGCGCAAGGCCGTGCAGTCGCTGGATGGCGGTGTGGTCAGCAAAATTCTGGTCAGTGAAGGGCAATTGGTGAAAGAGGGCGAGCCGCTGTTTCGCCTCGATCAGACTCAGGTCGAAGCCGACGTGCAATCGCTGCGAGCCCAGTATCGAATGGCCTGGGCCAGCCTGGCGCGCTGGCAAAGCGAGCGCGACAACCTTGACGAGGTGCGCTTTCCTGCAGAACTGATTGCCGCCGGGCAGGGGCAAGATCCCGACCCACGGCTGGCGCTGGTGCTTGAAGGGCAGCGGCAGTTGTTCAGCAGCCGACGCCAGGCCCTGGCGCGCGAGCAATCCGGCTTGCAGGCGAGTATCGAGGGGGCCGGACTGCAGCTCGCCGGCATGCGCCGTGCCCGCTCGGACCTGCTGGCTCAGGCTGACTCGCTACGCAAGCAACTGAGTAACCTGGAGCCGCTGGCGCAGAACGGGTTCATTCCCGGCAATCGCCTGCTGGAGTTCCAGCGTCAGCTTTCTCAGGTGCAACAGAGCCTGGCGCAAAACGCAGGCGAAACCGGACGTATAGAGCAAGGTATCGTCGAGTCGCGCCTGCGCCTTCAGCAGCAGCGCGAGGAGTACCAGAAAGAGGTGCGCAGCCAATGGGCCGATGCCCAGGTCAAGGCGCTTACCCTTGAGCAGCAACTGGCCTCGGCCGGTTTCAGTCTGCAACACAGCGCAATCCTTGCGCCGGCTGATGGCATCGCCGTCAATCTGGGCGTGCACACCGAAGGTGCTGTGGTGCGTGCCGGTGAAACCCTGCTGGAAATCGTCCCGCAGGGTACACGTCTGGAAGTCGAAGGGCGGCTGCCGGTGCAACTGATCGACAAGGTCGCCAGCCATCTGCCGGTCGACATCCTCTTTACTGCGTTCAATCAAAGCCGCACTCCACGGGTTTCCGGCGAAGTGAGCCTGATTTCCGCCGACCAGATGCAGGATGAAAAAACCGGCCAGCCTTATTACGTGCTGCGCACCTCGGTGGGCGACGCGGCGCTGGAAAAACTCAACGGGCTGGTGATCAAACCCGGTATGCCCGCTGAAATGTTCGTGCGCACGGGTGAACGCTCTCTGCTCAATTATCTGTTCAAACCTTTGCTGGACCGTGCCGGCTCCGCGTTGACGGAGGAATAGGATGTCTCGTCATCCCCTGAAAGCCGCTTTGCTGACGGCCATCCTGCTGGGCACTGCTTCATTGAGTCATGCGATGGGCCCGTTTCAGGTCTATGAGCTGGCGCTTCGCAACGACCCGACTTATCTGGGCGCACTCAAGGAGCGCGACGCAGGCCTGGAAAACCGGGTGATCGGTCGTGCCGGCTTGTTGCCTCGCGTGTCATACAGCTACAACAAGGGGCGCAACGATTCCAAGGCGACCCTCAAAGGCAGCGCTCAAGACACCACTGACCATCGCCACTACAACAGTTTTGGTTCGAGCCTGACGGTTCAGCAGCCATTGATCGATTACGAGGCGTACGCCAATTACCGCAAGGGGCTGGCCCAGGCGCTGTTTGCCGACGAGACCTTTCGCAGCAAGAGCCAGGAATTACTGGTGCGGGTGTTGACCCTCTACACCCAGGCACTCTTCGCCCAGGACCAGATCAATATCGCGCGTGCCAAGCAGCAGGCGTTCGAACGCCAGTTCGCGCAGAACCGACAGATGTTCGAGCAGGGAGAGGGCACGCGCACCGATATTCTCGAAGCCGAATCGCGCAACGAACTGGCGATTGCCGAGCAGATCGAAGCCAGCGATGAGCAGGACGCGGCCTTGCGCGAGCTTGCCGCGTTGCTGGGCGAGCCGAGTATCGATGTTACGCAACTGGACCCGTTGAGGGACAGCTTTCAGGCGTTGGTCCTGGCGCCGTCCAGCTTTACCGAGTGGCATGCGCTGGCGATGGCCAACAGCCCGATTCTGGCTTCGCAGCGTCAGTCCCTGGAAGTGGCGCGATACGAGGTGGAGCGCAATCGCGCGGGGCATCTGCCGACGGTGAATGCTTACGCAAGTATCCGTCAGAATGAATCGGACAGCGGCAACACCTACAATCAGCGTTACGACACCAACACGATAGGCATCGAGCTCAGTCTTCCGCTGTACGCCGGAGGTGGCACCAGTGCCTCGGTGCGCCAGGCCAACAGCAAGCGCGAGCAGGCTGAATACGAGCTGGAGGGCAAGACCCGCGAAACCCTGATCGAGCTGCGTCGCCAGTTCAACGCCTGTGCGTCAGGGGTGGGCAAGTTACGCGCCTACCAGAAGGCGCTGATCTCGGCGCAGGCACTGGTCGAGTCGACCCGCCAGAGCATTCTGGGTGGCGAGCGCATCAGCCTGGATGCCCTCAACGCCGAGCAGCAGCTCTACAGTACCCGTCGCGATCTGGCAAAAGCCCGTTACGACTATTTGATGGCCTGGATCAAACTGCATTACTACGCGGGCACCTTGCGCGACACCGATCTGGCGCGCATCGACGAGGCGTTCGTGGTGGCGCGCTGATCAAGCCTGCCTGGCGAAGCGTTGTAATGAAAAGGCCGAGAGATCCATATCGCTCTCGCCATCAATACAGCGCTGCGCCAGTGCCAGTCCGAGCCCGGCCGAATGCTTGAAGCCGTGGCCGGAACAGGCCGAGACCACCGTCACATTTTTCAGGTGCGGATGTTCATCGATGATGAAGTGGCAGTCCGGCGTGACCGTGTAAGCGCACACCGAAGACTTGACCACCTTTGGCGTCAGTCCCGCTATCCTGCCCTGCACCTGGGTGCGGAACATTTCCTGTTCTTCCCGCGCGGAAATGGTGCGGTCGAGCTGGTCCGCCGCTGACGTCTCGCTGTATTGCTCGGTGGCGACCTTCATGCTGTTTTCACCGGGCAGCGGCGGGAAGCCGTAATTGACATCGGCGTCGCCCGGCCCGTGACTCAGGATGAAGCTTGGCGACCGCGCAGCAAAGGCAGCCTCGTGCTGCAACTCGAACCAGAACAGCTTTTGCCGGCACACCCGCAGCAGGTCGCTGAACGGTGCGCCGAGCAGCCCGGATGACCACATGCCCGCGCTGACCACGACCTTGTCGGCGATGATCGAGCCCTTGTCGGTGGTGATTCGTACCTGATCGCCATGCGCCTGTAAGTGCGTGACCGTTTCATGGGTCAGCAAACGCGCGCCATGTTGCCTTGCCAGCTTGAGCTGTACGGCGATGCAGCGCTCGGGCCGAACGAATCCGCCTTCGGGTTCGAAATAGCCGATAGCGCTGTCCAGTACAGGAGCGAACTGAGGGAAGCGCTCGCGAATCGCTGCGGCCGCCAGTACCTCGTGCTTCACCCCATAAGTACGGGCCAGCGCGATGGTCTGATGGGTGAAGTCGTTGACGTCCTCGGGATCGTAGGCCGGGCTTGAGGTCATCACCAGCACACCGCATTGCTCGAACAGCGATTCGCCGCTCAATGCTTCAAGTTCGCGCCAGATGCGCTGCGAGCTGCGTACCAAGGGCAGGTATTGCGGACCTTCACCGGCCGATAGCCGCGTGATGCGTGTATCGCCGTGACTGGAGCCTTGTGTGTGCGGAGGGTCGTAGCGGTCGATGCCAATCACATCGACTCCGGCCTTTGCCAGCTGATAGGCAGTGGCTGCACCCATGGCACCCAGGCCCAGTACGGCCACTTTACAACGCTGTTGCATAGGGGAGCCTCGATAAATGGTCTATCTCACTATGGACAGCCTGTCGAATCAACCGCCAAACGTGCATAAGGTTATGTCAGGCGACCTCGTGGGCCATTACAGATGCCATCACACCGGGATTGCAGGCACCCGTCAAAAATTTACGCTTGCACTGCTCAGGGTTTTTAAGGTCCGAAATCGATGAAAAGTTGTCCACGGAAATCGTGGGTATGTCTGTGGGTAACTTTTTGAAACCCTTGTTACACGTGGCTTACAGCTGTGTGGTTATTTTATGAACAGCCCATGTTTTGCACTTCTATGGTGCTGTCGTCCGGGTACAAAACCGGTCCGCTGTAAGCGAATTCGGGCACAAAAAAGAAATATTTTCCAAAAAAAAGCGCGACCCTGATCAGGTCGCGCTGCTTTGCTGCGGGTTCAACCGGCGGCTATCAAGCGACAGGCTGATCGCTCCATTCGCCATTGACCAGACGACGCAGGCCCAGCGGGTTGGCGTTCTGCAACGCAGGTGGCAACTGGCTGTCCGCCAGGTTCTGATAGCAGACCGGGCGCAGGAAACGGTCGATGGCGAGGGTGCCCACCGAGGTACCGCGCGCGTCCGAAGTTGCCGGATACGGACCGCCGTGAACCATGGCTTCACAGACCTCGACACCGGTCGGGTAGCCGTTGAACAGAATGCGCCCGACTTTCTCTTCGAGAATCGGTTGCAGCCAGCTGTACTGGCTCAAGTCCGCAGGCTCGCCGATCACCGTCGCAGTCAGCTGACCACGCAAGGCTTGCAGCGCGTCCTTCAACTGCGCATCGTCAGCGACTTCGATCAGCAGCGTGGTCGGGCCGAAGACTTCCTCTTGCAGCAACTGATCACCGTTCAGCAACAGGCTGACGTCAGCCTTGAACAACTGCGCCTGAGCCTGCTTGCCTTCCTGAGGCTTGCCGGCCAGATGTGTCACGCCAGGATGCGCCAGAAGATGTTCCACACCCTTGCTATAGCTGCGCAGGCCACCCGCGTTGAGCATGGTCTGCGGAGCCTGACTGCCCATCTGTTCGGTCAGTTGCTCGATGAATGTCGAGAACGCCGGGGAGCGCAGGCCGATGACCACGCCGGGGTTGGTGCAGAACTGACCGGCACCCATGACCACCGAGCCGGCAAGCTCCTTGGCCACGGTTTCACCACGTGCCTGCAAGGCACCTGGCAGCAGCACGACCGGGTTGATACTGGACATTTCGGCAAACACCGGAATGGGTTGTGGACGCTCGGCGGCCATTTTGCACAGCGCGTTACCGCCGTTCAGCGAGCCGGTGAAACCGACCGCCTGGATGGCCGGGTGCTTGACCAGACCTTCGCCGACGCCGTTGCCGAAGATCATGTTGAACACGCCTTTCGGCATTTGCGTACGCTCGGCAGCGCGAATGATTGCGCTGGCCACCAGATCGGCAGTCGCCATGTGACCGCTGTGCGCCTTGAACACCACCGGGCAACCGGCGGCCAGTGCCGCTGCGGTATCACCGCCCGCAGTGGAAAACGCCAGCGGGAAGTTGCTCGCCCCGAACACGGCAACCGGGCCCACGCCGATGCGGTACTGTCGCAGGTCGACGCGTGGCAGCGGCTTGCGATCCGGCAGCGCCAGGTCGATACGGGCACCGACGAAATCACCGCGACGCAGAACCTTGGAAAACAGACGCATCTGGCCACTGGTGCGACCGCGCTCACCCTGAATGCGCGCCTGGGGCAGGGCGGTTTCCTGGCAGACGATGGCGACGAAGTCATCGCCCAGGCCGTCAAGCTCATCAGCAATGGCGTCGAGGAAGTCGGCGCGACGGGCCGGGCTCAACTGACGAAATTCCGGGAATGCAGCCTTGGCAGCCAGTGCCGCAGCGTCGATTTCGCCGTCGGTGGCCTGATGAAAGCTGTAAGGCAGCTCTTCGCCGGTGGTGGCATCCAGGCTTTTTTGCAGGCTCTGGCCCAAAGCACTGCGGCCGCCAGCGATGAAGTTCTGGCCGAGAATGTGAGGCATCGGTATCTCCTGTTGTTTTGAGGTTAGAGGTCGGCAGGGAAGGTATCCGGACCGGCGCTCCTTATGGGTTGCCGAGTTGCTTTACAGATTGTCAGTGATGGGGCGTCTAAAAGCAGGCCAGCCATCATGTTTTCAGTTATCAGTGGGCAGTCATCGTACAACCTGATTCGCTGCCTGTGCAACTGTCGACCTTATTTGCCAGGCCGAGTGCCTTTACCTTTACAGTGCATGAGCGCAGTCAGGTCCTATCGTGGCGCGCGTTCATGACCTTTTAAGGTCTTGCAATGCATCCAGCACCTGACGCAGGGCCTTGCTGACCGGTTTATCCTGGCGCAAGGCAATTCCCAATGTGCGACTCAGCGCTGTGGCCAGGGGCAGCATTTGCAAGCCGCGGCGATGGTGCAGCGCAGCAACGGCCATCCGCGGCACGATGCTGTAGCCCAGGCCCGCAGCGACCATTTCCTTGATCGCCTCGATGCTGCCCAGTTCCATGACCGGTTTTACCCTGATCCCTGCCTGCAGGAACCATTCATTGATCAGCAGACGCGTGCTGCTGCCTGCTTCGAATACGACCAGTGGCTGTGTGCTGAGGCGCTCCGGAGTCATGTGTGCCGGCATCGGTCGCTGGCTGCTGGCGAAAATCGCGACGAATTCATCCTCAAGCAGCGGCGTGACGTGCAGGCTGCGACCGGAGGCGGGCAGGGTGACCAGCGCCAGATCCAGCAGGTTTTCTTCGACCGCCTTGAGGATACCCTCGGTGTTGCCGGTACTGACGCGCACATCCAGTTCGGGGAAGCGCCGACGTAGCGCCTGCAACATGGGCGGCAGCAGATGGATGCAGGCTGTCGCGCCGGTGCCGATGGCGACTTTCCCGGCAATGCCGCTGGCATGGCTGGACAACTCCTGCAGGGCGTCTTCGACCACGGCATCGATGCGCGCGATATGCTCCAGCAGTACATTGCCAGCGGAGGTGGGTTTGAGGCGTTTGCCGACCCGTTCGATCAGTTGCAGCTTCAGTTGTTCTTCCAGCTGTCGCACGTGCAGGCTGACTGCTGGCTGGGTCAGGTGCAAACGCTCTGCCGCCGCGGAAAAACTGCCATGGGCGATGACCAGCGAAAACGTGTGCAGGTGATTGAGGTTCAGCCGACGCATGACAAAGTATTTCTTATACTGTGGATGACAAATCATAGCTTTTTTAATGCTGTGACGGGCTGCATCATTATGGCCTTCACAGACATTCGTACAGAGCCTGGACATGACTTCAACCTTTGACCTGCGTGACGCCCGCGACGATGACATGCCCGACGTACAGGCGATTTACGCTGACCACGTGCTGCACGGGATTTCCAGCTTCGAGCTGGAGCCGCCCGATCTGGCCGAATTGCTGCAGCGTCGTCGCATGGTCCTCGCCAAAGGCTTGCCGTATCTGGTCGCCGAGCGCGCCGGAGAAGTTGTCGGCTATGGCTATGTCACGCCGTATCGACCTCGCCCAGGCTACCGCTTTACTGTGGAGGATTCGGTGTACGTGCGCGACGGACTAGGCGGTCAGGGGATCGGCCAGGCGTTGTTGAGCGCCCTGGTGCAGCACTGTGAAGCGGGAGGCTGGCGGCAGATGATTGCGGTTATCGGCAATAGCCAGAATATCGCTTCGTTGCGCCTGCATGAGCGTCTTGGCTTTCGCCGGGTCGGCGTGTTCGAATCGGTCGGTTTCAAGCATGGCCGTTGGGTAGACACGGTACTGATGCAGCGCATGCTGGGCGAGGGCTGGGCCAGTGTTCCAGTGGAGCGCACCTGACCCTGCCATGGCTCTGCTGTACAAAATTAAATTGTCGAACAATCTGGCTCAATAGCGTTGCCAGCGCTTGCCTGAATCGTTAGGGTACGCGGCTGTTCAAGAAGGAGCCTGATATGACTCGGCATGACCCCACGGAAAAGGGCACGGCAGTCACTCGACAGCGACGCGCGCCAAAGGGCGAGAAGCGCCGCGAAGAACTGCTCGATGCGGCCCTGCAAGTGTTTTCCCTTGAAGGCTACACCGGCGCTTCAGTGGCCAAGGTGGCAGCCATCGTCGGTATTTCCGTCGCCGGACTGCTGCACCATTTTCCGAGCAAGATCTCGCTGCTGATGGGCGTGCTGGAGCGACGCGATGAGGTCAACGGCCGAATTGCTGCTGAAGTCCGCACCGATAACACCCTGACCGGTCTGCTCGGCGGCTTGCGCGCGATCAACCGCTCCAACGCTACGGCGCCCGGCGTGGTACGTGCGTTTTCGATCCTCAATGCGGAAAGTCTGCTGGAAAACCAGCCTGCCTTTGAATGGTTCCAGACGCGCTACAAGCGCATTCACGCGCACTTGCTGGGACAGTTTTCGGCCTTGGTGGAACGCGGGGAGGTACGTGCGGATGTGGATCTGGACAAGATAATCCGGCAGATTCTGGCGATGATGGATGGTTTGCAGATTCAGTGGTTACGCTTTCCCGATCAGGTGGACCTGGTCGAGTGTTTCGATACCTACATTGCGCAGGTCGATGCAGCGGTAAGGGCTCGTCCCTGAGCCTTTATTTGTCCGTTTACCCTTCAGTCAGCTAACGCTTACTCGACGGTCTGCTTGAATACACCGCCGGTCTTGACCGGTGGTTTCTCGACCAGAACCGAGTTCAGAGCGGAGCGTGGCAGCGGGTTGCTGGTGGTGGTCGACAGTTCCTGACGGAACGAGTTGACCAGCTTGGCGTTCAGGCGGATGTCCTGCGACGACGAACCGAGCGAGATGTTGAAGGTGTCGGCATCGACCACCCACTGCTTGCTCTTCTCGTCAAAGTAGGCCAGCGAGCGGTCATTCAACTCGATGGTCACACGCTTGCTTTCACCCGGCTTGAGGAACACCTTCTTGTAGCCTTTGAGTTCCTTGATCGGACGCTCGACTTTCGGGTTCTGCTGGCCAACGTACAGCTGAGCGACTTCCGAACCACCGACCTTGCCGGTGTTGCTCAGGTCGAAGGACACCTTGATCGGCGTATTGCCGACCGCGACACCTGGCGTGACCTTGATGTTGCTGTAGCCGAACGTGGTGTACGACAGACCGTAGCCGAACGGGTAGAGCGGCTTGATGCCTTTCTTCTCGTATCCGCGATAACCCAGCAGCAGGTCATCCTTGTAATCCATTTCGGTCAGAGTGTTCTGATTGTCGAATTTCGGGAAGGAAGCGTAAGCCGGGTTGTCTTCGATGTTGCGTTCGATACTGATCGGCAACTTGCCCGACGGGTTGACCTTGCCGAACAGGATCTCGGCCAGGGCCTGACCACCGTTCTGACCTGGGTAGAAAGCGTGCAGCGCTGCTGGAACCTGTTCGATCCAGTCGCTCATCTTCAGACCCGTACCGCCATACATGGTCACCACGGTATTGGGGTTTACCTTGGCGATGTTCTGGATCAGCTCGTTCTGGAACTCAGGCAGATCGAAGCTGTGGTCGAAACCTTCACCTTCGTATTCGTTGCTGTTACCCACGGCAACCACGACGGCGTCATAGCCGGACAGGTCCTGAGGAGCGTTCAGCGAAGCGGAGCTCAACTGCACACCTACCAGGCCGCCCATGGTCGACAGGTAGCCGGCACGACGCGAGTACTCGAGCTTCACGTCGTAAGACTGGCCTGCTTCCAGATTGATCTTGGCGAACTCTGGAATGGTTGGCGGAATGCTGTTGCCCGGAAGCGGCTTGCCGTCACCGTTGTCGATGATTTTCTTGCCGTTGACCCACAGACGCACGGCGCCGTCGGCACGTACCTTGAACACCTGCTCGCCGCTCTGGGTCGGGGTGACCTTGCCGGTGTAGCGAATCGACGTCGACGATGTATCGCCGTTCAGTTCGCCAGCAGTCGAACCTTTGCTGGTGTACGGATCGGACGTCGACGTGTTGCTTTCGAACGGCAGGTTCTTGTCGTTGGCCCAGTCCAGGTCAACATGCTTCTCGGTGCGGGTGACCGCTGCATCACCAGACCAGTTGGTGTTGCTGAAGTACTCGACCTTCATGCCCTGAACTTCATTGCCCGTTGCGTCGGTGGTGGTCCAGGCACTGGTGCTTGGGTCCAGCGACAGGCCTTCGATGAAGTCGACCTTGGCGTTAGGCGCGATTTGTTGCAGGCCGCTCAATTCGCTGACGTAATGGCTGGCCATAACGTTGGCGCTGCCGAAACCGGTTGGTGGCGAGTACTTGGCCAGGGTGCCGACAACGGCGATTTTCTTGACTTTCTGCTTGTCCAGCGGCAGCAGATTGTCCTGGTTTTTCAGCAGGACGATACCTTCACGCGCAGCGTTCAGAGCAACCTTGTTGCTGGTCGAGCTGTTCATGTTGTGCGTGGTCAGCGGCGTCTTGCTGTCGAACTTGTACAGGTAGATCTGCTTGAGGATGCGGCGGACCTTGTCGTCGATGGTCGCAGCGCTCAGGTCGCCGGCGTCCAGATGCGGCTTCAGCACGGAGCTGTTCATCTGGTAGCCCATCATGTCCAGATCGGTACCGGCGCGGGCAGCGTTGAAACCGTGAACGACAGCGTTGTAGTCGCTCTGTACGAAGCCTTTGAAGCCCCATTCCTTCTTCAGGATCTGGGCGATCAGGTGGTCGCTTTCGCAGGCGAAATCACCGTTCACCTTCTGGAAGGCACACATCATCATCGCCACATTGCCGTTTTTCGACGACGATTCGAACGCAGGCAGCGACATTTCGCGCAGAACGCGCTCTGGCATTGTCTGGTTCAGATTGAAGCGGTTGCTTTCCTGATCGTTGGCCGCGTAGTGCTTGGCGTTGGCCCATACACCACGAGACTGGATCCCGTTGATGACGCCTGGTGCCAGGCTGGCGCCGAGGAACGGGTCTTCACCGGAGAGGTATTCGAACGCACGGCCGCCGTACGGCATGCGATACAAATTGACGCCGGGACCAGTGATGAACTGGTAGCCGCCGACGGCAGTGTCATAACCCAGCGCGCGGCCGAGGTCGATGGCACGACGTGGGTTGAAGGTGGCGGCCAGGTTAGGACCGGACGGGTAAACAACACCCTGATCGTTGCCTTCGCTGGTGTAGCGCACGCCGACACCGCCGTCAGCGCCGTGGATCTGCGGAATGCCGTAGTTGGTCAGCGGCTTGACGTCCCAGCCGCCGGTGCCGCCGATGTAGGCCAGCTTTTCTTCCATGGTCATTTTGGCCAGGGTTTTCTGTGCGGCTTTTTCGGCGCGATCTTCACGCCCTTGTTGCACGGTAGGGTCAGCGGCGTGCACCTGGGATACTGCCAATGCCAGCAAGGCCAGCGCCGAGTGCGCGCCTATCATCTTTCGCTTGTTCATATTGCTCTCCAACTGCGTTTCAAATATCTGTCTGCCTGCGCACGTGCGCAGGATCATTGCGTTCTTATTTACCGCTTTCCGCCAACTTTTTCTTTCGGCAACAGTTTCCCGTCGTCGCGTTTATTCCCTGTTGTCAGGGCGCGAGTTAGGACTCCTTAGTTGCCCTATTAGTTTTGTTTGGCGTTTCTTTTTTTACTTGTGGTGCGCTACTAAAGTGACATCACGTAGTGGCGTTTTGAATCTACAAAACGGTACAATTAAGTCTAAAACAAGACATAAATGTCAAATAAAAGCGTATTTTTCTTCGATTTCGTATTTTTTCTTTACAAATGAGGAACTCTTGTTAAACCTACTGGTCGATGGGTTTAAGATTTTTCAGGACGAAGAAAGACAGCTCGCAAGTTGCGACGTTTGCTGTGCGCTAGTTCTTGCCCGGTTTCTACAACTGCCCCGCTTTTTTTGCGGGGCTCTTTTTGTTTTTCGAGGAGTTAATACGATGAAGTTTTCCATGATGAGTGCCGGTGTGGTGTTGGGTCTTGCCCTGAGTGGTGCGGTCTTTGCTGACGACGCGACAGACGCAGACGCGACTTCCGGTGCCAGCGACGAGACCGTGATGACCCAGACCCAGGACGCCAAGGCAGCGCAGAAGGCGCAAAACCAGAAGACCGAAACGACAAAAGGTGGTCGCCCGCAGAACGCAACCACTCAAAAGCAGTCAAACTGATCGTTTGAAGCCTTTGAGCGCAGCACTCTCCAGTCGGAGAGTGCTGTAATATGTCCCTCCGAAGTAGCAAAATGCCCTCATTCATGCCGTCAGCTCCCGTCGATGTTTCCAGTCTGCTCATTCCGGATGCCCAGCAGGTTTGTGCCTGGCTGATAGAAAATGCTGGTCTGAAAACGGCCGATCTGGAGCGCGCGCAACGTTTGCAGCAGGAGTCGGAAGGCACTGAGTTGCTCGGGCTGCTGACGCGTCTGGGCCTGGTTTCCGAATTCGAACTGGCCCGCGCATGGGCGGCATTGCTGCAGGCGCCATTGTTGCTCGCCGATGCCGTGCCGCCACTGTTGGATCCTCTGCCGCCGCTGACCGAACGCTTTATGCGCCACTATCAAGTCGTGCCAGTAGGCTGGAGCGATCAAGGCCTGCAAGTGCTCAGTGCCAACCCCGGCACGCTGTACCCGTTTCAGGCCATCGCCTATGCCTGCGAGGTGCCCGTGCGACTTTCCATCGGCCCGCGCAACGAGGTCGAGACCCTTATCGAACGCTACTACGGCCAGGGCCGCTCGGCGATGGGCACCTTGATCGAAAACCTGGATGAAGAGGGCGGCTCGCTGGAAGACATTGAGCACCTCAAGGACCTGGCTTCCGAAGCGCCGGTCATTCGTCTGGTCAATCTGATCCTGCAACGCGCGGTCGAACAGCGTGCGTCCGACATCCATATCGAGCCCTTCGAGAGCCAGTTGAAGGTGCGCTATCGCATCGACGGTGTCTTGCACGAAGCCGAAGCACCGCCGTCCAGTTCTTCGGCCGCGGTGATTTCCCGGGTGAAGATCATGGCGCGGCTGGACATCGCCGAGCGTCGTCTGCCGCAGGATGGCCGGATCATGCTGCGCATCCAGGGCAAGGAGCTGGACCTGCGGGTATCGACAGTGCCCACCAGCTTTGGCGAATCGGTGGTCATGCGTCTGCTGGACCGGCAGACCATCAACTTCGATTTCCCGAGCCTGGGTTTCGATGGCGAACGGCTGGACGAATTTCTCGACGTGCTGGAGCGTCCGCACGGCATTCTGCTGGTCACCGGGCCGACCGGTTCTGGCAAGACCACCACGCTGTACACCGCGCTGTCACGGCTCAATACGGCCGAGCGCAAGATCATCACCGTTGAGGATCCGGTCGAGTATCAGCTCGAAGGTATCAACCAGATTCAGGTCAAGCCATCCATCGGGCTGGATTTCGCCGGAGCGCTGCGCTCCATCGTGCGTCAGGACCCGGATGTCATCATGATCGGTGAGATGCGCGACCTGGAAACCTGCCGTATTGCCATCCAGTCCTCATTGACCGGTCACCTGGTGCTCTCGACTCTGCACACCAACAGCGCGGCGGCGAGTATTACCCGCTTGCTGGACATGGGCGTCGAAAGCTACCTGATCGCGTCGACGGTCAACGGGATTCTGGCTCAGCGCCTGGTCCGTCGCCTCGATCCGGCAACCCGGGAAGCCTTTGATGCGCCACCGGAGCTGATTGCTGAACACGGGCTGGAGCGCTTCACTGACGAGCGTCCCATCCGTCTGTATCGCCCGCGTGCCGATGCGCCCGGCGGTGGCTATCGCGGGCGCAGTGCAATCACTGAACTGCTGGTGATGAACGAAGAACTGCGCAGTCTTTTGATGCGCCACGCCGACGCTTCGACGCTGGAAGAGGCTGCCCGACGTGGCGGCTTGCGCACATTGCATGAAGAAGGTCTGCGTCAGGCCGTGGCCGGGGTGACTTCGCTGGAAGAAGTGCTGCGCGTCACCCGTGGTGAAGGCACATGAGTCTGTTCAAGTACCGAGCGCTGGATGCTCAGGGCGCGCCGCAGAATGGCACTCTGGAAGCCCGCGATCAGGATGCCGCCATTGCCGCGTTGCAGAAGCGTGGCCTTATGGTCTTGCAGGTCGATGCCGCCGGTATGGGCGGTTTGCGCCGTGCGCTGGGCAGCGGCTTGCTCAATGGCGCGGCGCTGGTCAGCTTCACCCAGCAGCTCGCAACGCTGCTCGGCGCGGGGCAGCCGTTGGAACGATCGCTTGGAATTCTGCTCAAACAGCCTGGACAACCGCAGACCAAGGCGTTGATTGAGCGCATTCGCGAACAGGTCAAGGCTGGCAAGCCGCTGTCCGTGGCGCTCGAGGAAGAGGGTAGCCAGTTTTCGCCCCTCTATATAAGCATGGTTCGCGCCGGTGAAGCCGGTGGCGCACTGGAAAGCACGCTGCGCCAGTTGAGCGATTACCTGGAGCGTAGCCAGTTGCTGCGTGGCGAAGTGATCAACGCGCTGATCTATCCGGCCTTTCTGGTGGTAGGCGTATTGGGTTCTCTGGCCCTGTTGCTGGCCTATGTCGTGCCGCAATTCGTACCGATCTTCAAGGATCTGGGCGTGCCGATTCCATTGATCACCGAGGTCATTCTCAACCTCGGACAGTTTTTGAGCGACTACGGGCTGGCTGTGCTGGCGGGCCTGATCGCATTGATCTGGGGCATGGCCATTCGCATGCGCGACCCGCAGCGTCGCGAGCGCCGTGACCGCCGATTGCTGGGCATTCGGGTGATCGGTCCTTTATTGCAACGCATCGAGGCAGCACGCCTGACTCGAACCCTCGGTACGCTTTTGACCAATGGCGTGGCGTTGTTGCAGGCGCTGGTGATCGCTCGCCAGGTCTGCACCAATCGTGCTCTGCAAGCGCAGGTCGAGCAGGCGGCCGAATCGGTCAAGGGTGGCGGCACGCTGGCCAGCGCGTTTGGCGCGCAGCCGTTGTTGCCGGATCTGGCGCTGCAAATGATCGAGGTCGGCGAACAGGCGGGCGAACTGGACACCATGCTGATGAAGGTCGCCGATGTGTTCGACGTCGAGGCCAAGCGCGGTATCGACCGCATGCTGGCCGCGCTCGTACCGGCGCTGACGGTGGTGATGGCGGGCATGGTCGCGGTGATCATGCTGGCCATCATGCTGCCGCTGATGAGTCTGACCAGCAATATCTGAATTCATGAAAGAGGAAACCATTCTGATGACTTTTAGCCGTACACGTTTCAAACCCGCACGTCGACAGGGCGGTTTCACGTTGCTGGAAATGCTCGCCGTTATCGTATTGCTGGGCATCGTTGCGACCATCGTCGTACGTCAGGTGGGCGGCAACGTCGACAAGGGCAAATACGGCGCAGGCAAGGCTCAGTTGGCCAGCCTGGGCATGAAGATCGAAAGCTACGCGCTGGACGTTGGTTCGCCGCCCAAGACCTTGCAGCAATTGACTGAGAAACCGGGCAATGCGTCGAACTGGAACGGCCCTTATGCCAAGCCTTCGGACCTCAAGGACCCGTTCGGTCATGCATTCGGCTACCGCTTCCCGGGCCAGCACGGCAGCTTCGACCTGATCTTCTACGGCCAGGACGGTCAGCCGGGCGGCGAAGGCTACAGCGCCGACCTGGGCAACTGGGAGTAAAGCTCGGCATGAGAACGCCTGTCGCAAGCCGGGGTTTTACCCTCATGGAAATGCTGGTGGTGCTGGTGTTGATGAGCATCGCCGTCGGTCTGGTGGGTTTCGGTCTGCAACAGGGTTTGAGTACCGCCAGTGAACGGCGCGCGGTCGGTGACATGGTCGAAGCGCTGCGGGCAACCAGAGTGCGTGCGATTGTGACCGGTCAGCCGGCGCGCACCGAGTTCAACCTGCGCAAGGCGACCTTCAAGGCGCCGGGCAAGCGCGAGATGCACTGGCCGGAAAACCTGCGCGTGACCATGCAGACTGCGTCCGATCTTGGCTCCGCCGTGGAGTTCTATCCGGACGGCGGCTCCAGCGGTGGCAACGTGGTGGTCGCTGACGGCGACCGGCGCTGGCGTATTGATATTGGCTGGCTGACCGGCAGCGTCCAGGTCCGGACGCTTTAATGAAAACATCGCAGTCGGGGTTCACCCTGCTGGAAATGCTTGCTGCACTGACCGTCATGGCGGTGTGCAGCGGTGTTCTGCTGGTGGCGTTCGGGCAAAGCGCGCGCTCCTTGCAGCAGGTGTCGCGCAGTGACCGGCTGAGCCATGCGGCACGCACGATAATGGATCAGGAAAGCGCCGGTCCGCTGGAAAACGGTACGCGAAAGGGCGAACTCGCAGGCATCGACTGGACACTGGATATCCGTCAGTTGCCGGGTGCCAATGGTCAGGCGAGGATGTTTCGCCTCGACCTGATGCTCAGTGAACATCAGCGCAAGGCGCAGTTCAGCACGTTTAAATTACGCGGCGCTGTCAGCGGTGCGGGGTCATGATGCGTACCCAGCGTGGCTTCACGCTGCTGGAAGTGCTGCTGGTGATCAGCCTGCTCGGCGTGTTGTTGGTACTGGTTGCCGGGGCGTTGCTGGGCGCCAATCGTGCCGTGCTCAAGGCTGAGCGCTACACCGTTAACCTGGACGAGATCCGCGCCGCGCAAGCGTTTCTGCGCAGCTCGATCGCTCAGGCGCTGCCGCTGGACACGTCTGGTGAGGATGACGTCAACAGCGGTTTTTTTGAAGGCTCGGCGCAGCAGTTGCGGTTTGTCGCAACGCTGCCGGGCGAGCTAGGCGGCGGTATCCAGGTTCACAGCCTGGAGCTCAAGGGGCCGCAAGACCATCGGTCTTTGCAAGTGTCGTTCGCTCAGGTTCTGTCCAGTGCGAATGGCATTGCCCTCAAACCCTGGGGTGAGCCTCAGGTATTGCTGCAAAACGTCGAGTCGTTGACGTTCAGTTATCGCGGGCTGACGCCCAAGGGCAAGCCGACCGGCTGGATGGCCGAATGGCCCTGGCCGAATCGCTTGCCGGGCGCGGTGCGCATCGACATGCAGACCCATGGCGCGGTGAAATGGGTCTCTGAAGTGGTGGCCTTGCGGCTGGACCTGTCCGGTGGGGCGGGCGGCGAATGAACGTGACCGGCCAATCGCAGCGCGGTGTTGCGCTGCTGGTGGTGCTCTGGGTGCTGGCACTGCTGAGCCTGTTGCTCGGCGGGCTGGCCGGGTGGGTGCAATTGGAGAGCCGGCAGTCGCTCTGGTTACGGCAAAATACTCAGGCGCTGATGGCCGCCGAAGCTGGCATGAATATGGCTGTACAGGGCTTGCTCGATCCTGAACAGCGCAAACGCTGGATTGCCGACGGGCGTGTGGTCTCGTTACGGATGGATGACACGCAACTGTTGGTGAGCATCAGAAGCGAGCGGGGCAAGCTGGACCTCAACAGCGCACCGGTTGCTGATATATCGCGTCTGCTGCAGGCCTGTGGCGCGGCTAAGAATCAGGCCAGCGGTATCGCCCAGGTGCTGGAGTCGCAGCGCAATGGCGGTCAGTCACCGTTGCGGGTGGTAGAGGAAGTTCGCCAGCTGCCGGGCATGAGCCAGGCGCTGTATGCCCGGTTGCTACCGGAAATAACATTATGGAGCGGTCTGGATCGGCCCGACCCGGCATTCGCTTCGGCGTTGCTGCGTCGGGCTTTGAACCTGCCGAACCAGAGCGCGGTCGGGGCCGATCCCGGTGAGGTACTGGCCATCGACACGCGCGCAGAACGACCGGGCGGAGTGACCGCCCTGTTACAGACCACTGTTTTATTGAGCCCATCGGAGGGAGGCGCACAGCCCTACAGGGTGTTGCGTTGGCAAGAATGAATTCATCAGTTTCTGCACGTCTGGCGCCTGTTTACGCGTTACGCGAACAGGTCGCCCGGCAGTGGCGTGGCAGTCCGGCGCAACACGCCTGGCAGTGGTGGGTGACGGAGCTTCGCGCCTGCCTGCCGCCGCGTGTGCGTCGATGGCTGGGCCGCGAGACCGTGGAGCAGACGCTTGTCTGGCCGTTGGTCGAGCCGCTGCCCGATGCATCGCCTCAGGTGCGGCGGGTGTTGCTGCTGCCGCCGTCGGCTGTGCTGTTGCAGACCTTGCAGCTTCCTGCGGCTGCGGCACGCAATCTGTCGACTGTGGTCGGCTACGAGCTTGACCGTTTCACGCCATTTGACGCTGGGCAGTTGTACTTCGTCGCCCGTCAGGACAGTCGCAGCGCCAGCTTTGTGCAGGTCACGCTGGTGGCAATACTGCGCGAGCGGCTGGACGCGATACTCCGTGAGTGCGCCGAGCGTGGGTTGCGTCCCGATGCTGTCGATGTGGGCACTGATGTGGGCGCTGACAACCTGACTACAGGGCAGCGCATGGGTGTCGATCTGCTGCCGATGCCGTTGCGCCCGCAACAGTCGCGCTCCGGCCATCGCTTGCAGCGCGGGCTGATCTGGCTATGTGCCGGCCTGCTGCTGAGCGCCATGTTGCTGTGGCTGAACGACCGCCAGAGCCTGCTCGATGACATGCAGGCCAGCGTCAAGGCGCAGAAGGCTCAGGTTGGCGAGGTCCAACAACTGCGCCAGCAATTGACCAACACTCTGGGCGCTGCCAACTACCTGTTGCGCCGCAAGGCTGCTCAACCGCCGCTTTCGGCGCTGCTCAGCGAGCTGACCGCCTGCCTGCCTTCGGACACCTGGATCGAGCACCTGGAAATCAGCGACAGTGCCGAGGTGGCCTTTTCAGGGCAGAGCGCCAAGGCCAGTGCGCTGATCGGCCGCGTCAAGGACTGCCGAAGTCTGGATAATGCGCAGTTTCAGGGTGTGATCCAGCCCGACACCAAAACCGGCAAGGATCAGTATTCCCTGCGCGCGCATTTGCACCAGAACCAGCAGCAGGAGAACGCCGATGCGCCGTCCACTGACAAGCCGTGAGCGGCGGGGCGCTGCCCTGATGATCCTGGCTCTGGTGTTGTGCCTGGCTTACTGGTTGCTGATAGACAGCTGGTTCGCCGGTCCACTGCGTGACATCAACGAACAGACCGACCAGCTGCGCGAACAGCAGCAGCGCTACGCTGGCCTTCTGCAGCAGGGTGGCTCGTTGCGCGAGCAACTGGAGCAGGCGCGTCGTGATCCGGCCAGCAGCACCAGCCTCCTGCCGGGCGAAGATCCCAGTGCCGTGGCCGCTGATCTGATGCAACGCATTGCCGACCTGATCAGCAGCCAGGCCAGCACCGGCGGTGGCTGCGAGTTGACCCAGCGCATGCCGATCACCCCGGAGCAGGACAGCGCCGAGCCGTATCGGCAGGTCAAGGTCAGCCTGACCCTGAACTGCGCCATCGAACCATTGACTGCGATCCTGCATGCGCTGGAGTATCAGCGCCCGTTTTTGTTTATTGATGAGATGAGTATGCGTCGCGACGCCAACGCTCCGGCCAGCGGTGCTGCCGGCAAACTGGTGGTGCACCTGCTGGTGCGTGGCTACCTGCAACCGGCCAGTGCCGGCGAGGGCGAGCAATGATCGGTTCACTGCGTCCGCTGGAGTGGGCACTGCTGGCTTTCGCCGCAGTCCTGGCAGCCTTGATCGCATTGGTTGTCAGCGGCGCCGCGCACTCACCGGACTGGCTGCCCGAGCAGGCACCGCGCGACCCGGTCGATCAGAGGGCGCAGGTCCACAGCGCGCCTTCGGCGACACTCGACAGCCTCGCCAATACCTGGAAAACCCCGCTGTTCAGTCCTGATCGCAGCCCTGACGTGGCCGTTCGCAAAGCCGATGCGCAGGCCACCAATCTGGCTGGCCTGACCCTGACCGGGGTAATCATGGACGGCTCGTTGCGCGTGGCATTGCTCAAGCAGGCCAGCGGTCCGGCATTGAAAGTCCGTCAGGGCGATCGCTTGCCCAACGGCTGGACGCTGGACCGTCTGGAGCCCACCCAGGCCACGTTCAAACTTGATGACCGCTCGCAAGTCCTGCGCCTGCCCGCGCTGCGTCTGCCGCCGCCGTCGAATACACCGCCGATTACCTTAACCAACGATTCCACCCTGTGATGGGTACCTTTTCTGGAGTTCCTGCCATCGCTACCTTGCGCACACCCTTGCTTTGCCTGGCCACCGCCGTCGCCCTTGGCGGCTGCGCGTCACAGTCAGACACACTCGATCCCGACAATGGCATGCTGCAGGAAGCGCTCCAGGGAACCGGTTCACAACGCCCGCCGGTAGACCCGCGCAGCGAAAGACCGCCCGTCGAGCCACCTTCCCAGCAGGCGACCAGCTCGCCGCAGCGGCAGATCATCAAAGGCAACCAGCGTTTCATCCGGCAGCCCGCCGCAGCTCCGGCAGCGCGTCAGGCCGAGACCGGTGACATCGTCTTCAACTTCACCAACCAGCCGATTCAGGCGGTGATCAACAGCATCATGGGCGATCTGCTGCACGAGAACTACAGCATTGCCCAAGGTGTTAAAGGCGATGTGAGCTTCTCGACGTCCAAGCCGGTCAACAAACAGCAGGCACTGTCGATTCTCGAGACACTGCTGTCCTGGACCGACAACGCGATGATCAAGCAGGGCAACCGCTATGTGATTCTGCCGTCCAATCAGGCGGTGGCGGGCAAGCTGGTCCCGGAAATGCGCGTCGCGCAACCTTCGGCAGGCATGTCGGCGCGGCTGTTTCCGCTGCGCTACATCTCGGCGACGGAAATGCAGAAGCTGCTCAAGCCGTTCGCCCGGGAAAACGCCTTCCTGCTGGTCGATCCGGCGCGCAACGTACTCAGCCTGGCGGGTACGCCGGAAGAGCTGGCCAACTATCAGGACACCATCGACACCTTCGATGTGGACTGGCTCAAAGGCATGTCGGTCGGTGTCTTCGGCCTGCAACGCGCCTCGGTCGGCGAGCTTATGCCCGAGCTGCAGAAAATGTTCGGCCCGGAAAGCGGTATGCCGCTGGCGGGCATGGTGCGTTTCCTGCCGATCGAGCGGACCAACTCGGTGGTGGCGATTTCCTCGCAGCCTGAATACCTGCACGAGGTCGGCGAGTGGATTCACACCATCGATGAAGGTGGTGGCAACGAGCCGCAGATGTATGTGTATGACGTGCGCAACATGAAGGCCACTGATCTGGCCAAATATCTGCGGCAGATCTACGGTACGGGTGCCATCAAGGAAGACGCTGCGGCCAAGGTTGCACCGGGCCTGCGCACCACCACCTTGTCATCGCTCAACTCCAGTGGCGGCAGCGGTGTCGGCGGCATGAGCAGCTCCAACGGCCTGGGCAGCACTGGCAGCGG
This sequence comes from Plantibacter cousiniae (nom. nud.), assembly GCF_977070315.1. Lineage (NCBI taxonomy): Bacteria > Bacillati > Actinomycetota > Actinomycetes > Micrococcales > Microbacteriaceae > Plantibacter > Plantibacter cousiniae (nom. nud.). Next base: position 83,305 of record NZ_CDRVEU010000010.1, read on the forward strand.
CCTGAGCAATGGCGGAGGTTTTGGCAACAGTCAGGGCATGAACAACAGCCAGACCAATAGCGACAGCGAATCGGAAGGCGACGATCAGAGCGGCGGCGATTCGGATTCGGCCAGTCAGGACGGCAGCGGGTCTGGCGGCAACAACAAGTCTCTGGACGCCAGCACGCGCATCACTGCGCAGAAGAGCAGCAACCAGTTGCTGGTGCGCACCCGTCCGGCGCAGTGGAAGGAGATCGAGTCGGCCATCAAACGCCTCGATAATCCGCCGCTGCAAGTGCAGATCGAAACGCGCATTCTGGAAGTTCAGCTCACGGGCGAGCTGGACATGGGTGTGCAGTGGTACCTGGGGCGTCTGGCGGGCAACTCGGGTACGACCGGCAACGTGACCAACACTTCAGGCAGTCAGGGGGCGATTGGTACTGGCGGGGCTGCGCTGGCCTCCACTGACGCGTTCTTCTATTCCTTCGTCAGCAACAATCTGCAAGTCGCCTTGCGGGCGCTGGAAACCAATGGCCGCACCCAGGTTCTGTCGGCACCTTCGCTGGTGGTGATGAACAACCAGCAGGCGCAGATTCAGGTCGGCGACAACATCCCGATCAGCCAGACCTCGATCAACACCAACACCTCCACCGACACCACATTGAGCAGCGTCGAATATGTGCAGACCGGTGTGATTCTCGATGTCGTGCCACGCATCAATCCGGGCGGCCTGGTGTACATGGACATTCAGCAGCAGGTCAGCAGTGCCGACACCAATGCCAACAACAACGATGCCAACGGCAATCCGCGTATTTCCACCCGTTCGGTCGCCACGCAAGTGGCCGCGCAGAGTGGTCAGACCGTGCTGCTGGGCGGTTTGATCAAACAGGATAACGCCGAGTCGGTCAGCGCCGTACCTTATCTGGGACGCATCCCGGGTTTGAGATGGCTGTTCGGCAACACCAGCAAGTCCAAGGACCGTACCGAACTGATCGTGCTGATCACGCCGCGAGTCATCACCAGCAGCAGCCAGGCACGTCAGGTGACGGATGATTACCGTCAGCAGATGCAGTTGATCAAGCCGGAAGTTTCGCGGACCAGCATGCAGAACTGACGCTGTGCTGGCTTCCGCCACCACGCCCACTCACGACGCTGCCCGTTGGCAGCGTCAAACAGAGGTCATGAACATGCTGAAATTCTTCGCTGCCTTGCTGTTCGCCTTTACCGCAATGGCACAGGCGCAGGACACCTTGCACACCGATCTGCCACTGGATTACCTGGCGCAGACCAATGTCGACAAGCCCGACCAGCCGCTGGTGATTTTCATCCACGGTTACGGCAGCAATGCGGCCGACCTGTTCGGGCTCAAGGAAGAGCTTCCGGCCGACTACAACTACGTGTCGGTACAGGCGCCGATGGAGTTGCGCGCTGACAGCTACAAATGGTTCACCCAGAAGCCCGGCGTCGCGGATTACGACGGTGTGACTGAAGACCTGAAAAGCAGCGGTACCCGGTTGGCTGCGTTCATCGGCAAAGCCACTGAGAAGTTTCATACCCAGCCAGGCAAGGTCTTCCTGATCGGTTTCAGCCAGGGCGCCATGATGAGTTACGAAGTCGCGCTGCGACAGCCAAAACTGGTCGGCGGTTTTGCAGCATTGAGCGGGCGGCTGCTGCCGGTCGTGAAGTCCGAGGTCAAAGCCTCCGACGACCTCAAGGCTCTGAGCGTATTCATCGGCCACGGCACGCAGGATCGCCAGGTGGCCTATGCCAGCGCACCGCAAGCCGAAGCGACGTTGAAATCGCTCGGCCTGACGCCGCAGTTCCATGCCTATGACGGCATGGGGCACAGCATCAACGAGGCTGAAGTGATGGATCTGGCGGCTTGGTTGAAACAGTCAAACCGCCAGTGAATACGTGCGTCGTCCGAGGGGGGTGCGACGCGAGATCCTCGGTTACCTAGTTGACCTTGACCTCTTTGAACTTGAGCACGTTTTCCTTGCTCTCGCGGTCGCGAAAGGTCAGTTTCAAGGCCGGTGATTTCTTCAGTCGACCCTTGGTCGCCTCAAATATCAACGTGACTCTGGTTGGCACGTTACGGATCAGCTGGAAGCTGTCCCAGCGATCATACTTCGCATCGCCAACATGCATTTGTGTCAGGCCCAGCGCGCCACCGGTTTCTTCAAACAGGCTGACAGGGTTCAGAAAGCGAAAGTCGCGATCGGCGCTTTTATTGATCAGCTCAAGCGTGCAGGTAGGCGACTGACCATTCTGATCACAGTCGAGCAGCTCAATACTCAGATTGTCGACGGTCTCGGACCGCTTGCCGAACATGTTGGCGTTGTCATTCTCGGTAAACAGTTTCTGACTGCGGGCGAACTCCACCGAAGGTTTTGCGTATTCGCCGCCCAGCTTGAAGAACACCGCGCAGAGAAACAGTGACAGCGCCATCCACACGCCAAGCTTCAGTAACGAGGGGAGCTTTCTGGCGAGGATGGCGATACCCAGCCCGCTGAACAGCATGACTGTGCTGACGATGATGATCAGTGTCTTCCAGTTGATGAAGTCGACACTGAGGCCAAGAATGGTCGGGTCCGGAAACAGGTAGGTGAAGATGCTCCAGATGACCCCGATCATCCAGACTATGCCTGCCGATATTTTGACCAGAATCGCGGAAATCTTGCTTGTTCGTGGTGCTGCGTCCATTGCTGTTTTTGCCTTGTTCGGGTTGCGCGAATGCATGCCGATACGCTTGAGCAGCGGTATCGACGGGTGGGAGCCTTGGGATGAGGCGTGTGTACAATCCGTGTTCAATCGCGCAGATCCAGAGGTGCCGGATACGCGAGCCTTTAGGTGCGAGAGAGATCCAGAAGGGCGATGGGCTATGCCATCGCCGCGGCATTATCCTGCAATTCAGTTACAAAGTGCAGGGTTTACACATTCTGCCTGGATCGATCCCTGAGCAGCGCGAGCAATGCAATCAGCGGCAGCGCCGTGCCTGCGATCAGCACCCAGCTCCAGCCGCCATGATCAAACAACGGACTGGCCACCGCTGAGCCAATCGCGCCGCCGATGAAAATGCTGGTCATGTACAGCGCGTTGAGCCGGCTGCGGCTGGCGGCATCCAGCGCGTAGACCGTGCGCTGACCCAGGACCATGCTGGTCTGTACGCAGAAATCCAGCACTACGCCCGTTATGGCCAGGCCAATCACGCTGTACGCGGGATGAACCAGGCCTGGAAGAAAGCTCAGCGCGCCGAACAGCAGCGCGCCCAGTGAGGCGATGCGGGTGTAGCCGGCGTCTGCCAGACGGCCGCTGATCGGTGCCGCAATGGCACCGATCGCGCCGATCAGGGCAAAAATCGCGATCTGGCTTTGTGACAGCCCGTGATTGCGCGACAGCTCCAGCGGCACGGCGGTCCAGAACAGGCTGAAAGTCGCGAACATGCAGGCCTGATAAAAGGCACGCTGGCGCAGCACCGGCTGGGTACGAAGAAGAGTCCATAGCGAGAACAGCAATTGTCCGTAGGACGCACGATGATCCGGGACACGTTTTGGCATGGTGGTCGCCAGTACCACGCTGATGCCGATCATCACCACGGCCGCCGAGCCGAACACCGCCCGCCAGCCGAAATGGTCAGCCACCAAACTGGCAATCGGCCGCGCCAACAGAATCCCCAACAGCAGTCCGCCCATGATCCCGCCAACGACCCGCCCACGCGACTCCTCCGGAGCCAGATGCGCCGCCAGCGGAATGAGCATCTGCACCGACACCGAACTGAAGCCCACCAGCAGCGAAACCAGCAAAAACACATTCGGCTGCTCGGCGAAAGCGGCACCCAGCAGGCTGAGAATCGCGACGACAGTCGTTACCAGCATCAGCCTGCGGTTCTCCAGCAAATCACCCAGCGGCACCAGAAAAAACAGCCCCAGTGCGTAACCGATCTGCGTCAACGAAACGATCAGACTGGCCGCCGTGCTCGACAGCCCGATGTCCGGGGCAATCAGCTCGATGATCGGCTGGGCGTAGTAGATGTTGGCAACAATTGCGCCGCAGCAGAAGGCAAACAGCATGACCATGGCCGGTGTCATGGTCACAGCGTTATGCGCGGATTGGGACGAGTGGGGCATGAAAATCTCGCTTGAGCAGGGACTGTCAGACACTGGAAACGTGTCTGTCAGACGGTTTTTGATCGATGCAGCGCAGGCTAACGGTTTTGTCGGCGATTAAGTAGGTGCGGCGAGTTGATACAGCATATTTCCGGGAATGATGATCGGCGAAGCACTGCGATGTGTCGGTATAGTCACGCACGCTCGCGGACTATTGACCTTCGCTTGCCACGGATGAATACTCTTTTCAAAAATTCATATATATGACTGGATGAATAAAATAATGAACAAGCTTTCCAGCGACGAACGTCTACCACTTTACCAACGCCTGCGCGACAGCCTGGCGGGGCAGATTGCCAATAATCGCTGGCGTCCGGGTGAGGCGATTCCTACCGAAGCGGCGTTGTCTGCAGAGTATGGCCTGTCCACCGGTACGGTACGCAAGGCCATTGATCTGCTGGTCAGCGACAACATTCTGGAGCGCCAGCAGGGGCGTGGCACGTTCATTCGTCGTGCGCAGTTTCAGTCTTCGCTGTTTCGTTTTTTCCGTTTTCAAACCGAAGCGGGTGAACGCCGGGTGCCGGAAAGCCGGATTTTGTCCGTCGAGCCTGTGGACGCGCCTTCGTCGGTCGCTCAGGCGCTGGGGATGGGCGCAGGTGCGCCGGTGATTCGTATGGTCCGCTTGCGGTTGCTGGATGGCCAGCCGGTGCTGGCCGAGGAGATCTGGCTGCCACGTGCGCGGTTTCAGGCATTGCTGGAGCTTGACCTCGATACGCAGGGGCCATTGCTTTATCCGATCTACGAAGACGTCTGCGGTCAGGTGGTCGCCTGTGCGCAAGAAAGCCTGACGGCCGAGACGGTCAACGACGTATACGGCCGGTTGCTGCAGATTCCGGTCGGCAGTGCGGTGGTGGTCATCGAACGCCTGGCGCGCAACTACGCCGGTGAGCCTCTGGAGTGGCGCCGCTCGCGAGGGCACGCCAGCCATTTCCGCTACAGCGTGGAAATTCGCTGACAGCGCTGCAGTCTGCCCGAGCCGTTCAACGTCTTTAAGGATAAAAGCCATGTTCAACTGGTATCGCGAAGTCACCCCCAAAGAACGCAAGACTTTCTGGGCCTGTTTTGGCGGCTGGTCGCTGGACGCGCTGGAAGTGCAGATGTTCGGTCTGGCCATTCCGGCCCTGATTGCTGCGTTTGCCCTGACCAAGGGCGATGCAGGGCTGATCAGCGCAGTAACACTGGTGACGTCAGCGTTGGGAGGTTGGGTGGGCGGGACGCTGTCCGACCGCTATGGCCGGGTGCGCACGCTGCAGTGGATGATCCTGTGGTTTTCCTTCTTTACCTTTTTGTCTGCGTTCGTGACCGGTTTCAACCAGTTGCTGATCGTCAAGGCACTGCAGGGCTTTGGCATCGGTGGTGAGTGGGCGGCAGGCGCGGTGCTGATGGCCGAGACCATCCAGTCCCGCTACCGCGGCAAGGTCATGGCCACCGTGCAAAGTGCGTGGGCCGTAGGCTGGGGCCTGGCGGTGGTGCTATTCACCCTGATTTATTCGTTTGTACCGGAGGATATTGCCTGGCGGGTGATGTTCTTTGTCGGCCTGCTGCCGGCCCTGATGATCATCTGGGTGCGACGCAACGTCGAAGAACCGGACAGCTTTCAGCGCATGCAGAAAAGCGCAGCGCCGAAGGGCAATTTCTTCAAGTCGATGGCCGGGATTTTTCGCCCCGATCTGCTGCGCGTTACCTTGCTCGGCGGTTTGTTGGGGCTTGGTGCGCATGGCGGTTATCACGCGGTCATGACCTGGTTGCCGACCTTTCTCAAAACCGAGCGCAACCTCTCTGTGCTCAGTTCCGGCGGCTATCTGGCGGTCATTATCGTTGCGTTCTGGTGCGGTTGCGTGTGCAGCGGTCTGTTGATCGACCGGATTGGTCGACGCAAGAACATCATACTGTTCGCCTTGTGCTGCGTAGTCACCGTGCAGTGCTACCTGATGCTGCCGTTGAGCAACACGCAGATGCTGTTTCTCGGCTTTCCGCTGGGTTTCTTCGCCGCAGGTATTCCGGCCAGCCTCGGTTCGTTTTTCAACGAGCTGTACCCGGCAGAGGTGCGGGGTGCCGGGGTGGGCTTCTGCTACAACTTCGGGCGCGTGCTGTCGGCGGTGTTTCCGTTTCTGGTGGGGCATATGAGCCAGTCGATGTCGCTCGGCAGTGCCATCGGAATCGACGCGGGCATTGCTTACGGCGTGGCAATGATCGCCGCTTTCTGTCTGCCGGAAACCCGTGGGCGCAACCTTGAGGCCGTGCCGCCGATTGCCGAGCCACTGGACAAGGACGCAGCGCAGCAGGCTTGAAAATCCTTTCATTCGCGGTGTTGCGGCGCCGCATTGACTTTTTTGTAGACGATCCCATGACTGATTCCTGTACCACGCCCATACTGGGCATCGATGCCCACGCGCACGTCTTCAGCAAGGATTTGAGCCTGGCGCCAGGACGACGTTACAGCCCGGACTATGACGCAACGGTGCATGCCTATCTGGCCAACCTGAGCGAACACGGCCTGAGCGACGGCGTATTGGTCCAGCCCAGTTTTCTGGGCACTGACAACCGGTTTCTGCTCGACGCCCTGGCGCAGGCTCCTGACCGGTTGCGCGGCGTGGCGGTGGTCGACACGGACATCAGTCGCGGTGCGTTACAGCGTATGGCCGGGCTGGGCATTGTCGGCATCCGCCTGAACCTGATCGGCAAGCCGCTGCCAGACTTCGCCGCGCCTGAATGGAAGACGCTGTTCAAGCACATCTGGACGCTCGGCTGGCATGTCGAACTGCACCGCGAGGTCGCTGACCTGCCGGCGCTGATCCGGCAGTTGCTGCCGTTTGGCTGCAAGCTGGTGATTGATCATTTCGGGCGGCCCGATGCGCGTCTTGGCGTTGACGATCCGGCGTTCCAGGCCTTGCTGGAATTGGGCCTGAGCGGGCAGCTGTGGATGAAGATTTCGGCAATCTATCGTCTGGGCGGCAGTGTCGAGCAGAACGCGACGTTTGCTCGCGCTGCATGGCCTTTGCTGCTGCAAAGCTTTGGGCCGCGCCGGCTGGTATGGGGCAGCGACTGGCCGCACACCCAACATGAGCAAGCGGTCAGCTACACCGGTGTGGTCGAGCAGTTCCGCGCGCTCGAATGCCCTGACCCGCTCAAGCGCATTATGTTGGTCGAGGCCCCGCAGGCGTTGTTCGATTTCCTGCCGGTGGAAATCTGACCTGCTAAACGACAGGTGGCCTGATCCGATAGCTGACCATATACAGCGCCGGGAGGAAAAACAGGGTCAGCAGGGTGGCGATGGCGATGCCGCCGATCATGGCGATGGCCATCGGCCCCCAGAACACTTCGCGGGCAATCGGGATCATGCCCAGGCTCGCGGCCGCTGCGGTCAGCATAATCGGTCGGCAGCGATGTTCGGTGGCCTTGACCACCGATGTCCAGGCGCTTTCCCCTGCGGCGATGAATTCATCGATCTGCGTGACCAGAATCACCGAGTTGCGGATGATGATGCCGATCAGCGCCAGCACGCCCAGAATCGCCACGAACCCCAGCGGATAGCCGGACATCAACAAGGCTGCGACCACGCCGATCAGGCCCAGCGGCACTACGCTGACCACCAGCAGCAGTTTTTTCACGCTGTGCAACTGGATCATCAAAAAGCTGACCACCAACAGCAGCATCAACGGTACGACCTTCAGGATCGGACCCTGTGAGCGCGCGCTGGCCTCGACTGCGCCGCCGGTGGCGACCGAGTAACGCAACGGCAGGCCGGCGCTGAAGGCATCGACGTCGGGCTTCAATTGCCTGACCAGCGCTGCCGGCTGCAGCTTGCCGAGCACGTTGGCCTTCAGGGTGATGGTCGGCAGCCTGTCACGGCGCCAGACCAGCGGCTGTTCCTGCTCGTAACTGAGCGTGGCGAACGCCAGCAGCGGCACGCTAGCACCGCCAGGGGTCGGGATCTGCAGGTTGGCGAGGGTCTGCACCGAGCTGCGTTCGTCGCTGTCTGCACGTCCGACCAAGTCGATCAGATAGGTGCTGTCACGCACCTGAGTGATGGTGGTGCCACTGACCAGACTGTTGAGGATTTGCGCCACGTCTTCAGAAGACAGGCCGAACTGGCGTACCTTGTCCTGCGCGATGTCGATCTTCAGCACCTTGCCCGGCTCGTTCCAGTCATAGATGACCTGACCGATATGCGGGTTGGCATCGAGAATCGCCGCCAGCGCCATGGCCTGGCTGCGAACCTGTTCGATGTCCGGTCCGCTGACCCGGTATTGCACCGGCCAGCCCACCGGCGGCCCCATGTTCAGTGGCTGAACGTAGCCACCCACGCCGACGTAATCGTCACGAAAGCGCTGACGCAAGCGCTCGATCAGCCGGTCACGCGCTTCGCCACCCTGGCTGACGATCACCAGTTGCCCGTAGAACGGATTGCTCAATTGTTGATCCAGCGGCAGGTAAAAACGCACCGCGCCCTTGCCCACGTAAGAGCTCCAGCGCAGCACATCGGCATCCCCTTTGAGCGCTGCTTCAAAGCGGTCCATGGTCTGGCGGGTACCTTCGATGGAGCCGTTTTGCGGCATGTAGATATCCACGAGGATTTCCGGTCGGTCGGAGTCCGGGAAGAACTGGTTCTGCAGCAACCTGCCTGCAAACAGCGACCCGATGAACATCAGCAACGTGATGCCGATCACCCACCCGCGGTGCTTGAGTGCCTTGACCAGCAGGCGGCTGAAACCACGCATCCAGCGCCCCGGCGCGGCATGTTGCGCCGAGGCTTTGAGGATGTGCACGCCAATCAGGGGCGCGAACAGTACCGCCACCAGCCAGGACAGCAGCAACGCCACGGCAATGACGGCAAACATGGTGAACACGTATTCGCCTGCGGAACTGGAATTAAGGCCGATGGGCACGAAACCGGCGACCGTGACCAATGTGCCGGTCAGCATCGGGAACGCGGTCGAGGTGTAAGCGAAGGTAGCGGCCTGCGGTAATGAATCGCCGCTTTCAAGGCGGGTGACCATCATCTCGACGGTGATCATCGCGTCATCCACCAACAGCCCCAGAGCGATGATCAATGCGCCCAGCGAGATACGTTGCATGGTGATGCCGCTGTACTCCATGAACACGAAGACCAGCGCCAGCACCAGCGGGATCGAACAGGCCACTACCAGACCGGCACGAATACCGAGGCTGATGAAGCTGACGACCAACACAATCAGGATCGCTTCAAAGAGTGCATGGGTGAAGCCGCCGATGGCTTTTTCGACCACATCGGCCTGGCTGGAGACCAGGTGTACGTCGATGCCCAGCGGCAATTCAGTGGTCAGATCGTCGATGCGCTGCTGCAACTGGGTGCCGAATGCCTGGATGTTGCCACCTTGCTTCATGGCCACCGCAAGGCCAATGGCTGGTTGGCCATTGAAGCGGAACAGTGAGGAGGGCGGATCGGCATAACGGCGCTCGATAGTCGCCAGATCGCTGAGGCGAAAGAACCGGTCGCCGAAGCGCAGATTGACGGCCTCGAGGTCCTGTTCATTGCTGAACTGCCCGCTGGCCCGCACGGCAATGCGTTCAGGGCCGGCCTCCATCACGCCAGCAGGCGTAACCGAGTTTTGCGCTTGCAGGCTTTGCAGCACCTGGCGTTGATCGATGCCCAGCGCCGCGAGCTTGCGGATCGAAAAATTCAGATAAATGACTTCGCGCTGGGCGCCGAGCAACTCGATCTTGCCCAGGTTGGGTACGCTGCGGATGTCGGCGCGCACTTGCTCGACGTAATCACGCAGTTGGCGGAAAGACAGGCCATCGGCGGTGAACGCGTAGATGCTGCCGAACACGTCGCCAAATTCGTCGTTGAACGCAGGGCCCTGAATGCCGCTGGGCAGCTCACTGCGCACGTCGCTGATCTTCTTGCGCACCTGATACCACGCCGCAGGGATGTCGGCGCTTCGGGTTTCACTCTTGAGGAAGACGAAAAGCGTCGATTCGCCAGCCAGCGTGTAGCTTTTCACGTAATCCAGCGCGTCGATTTCTTCGAGCTTCTTTTCCAGCCGATCAGTCACCTGCTGCAGGGTATCGGGCAGCGTCGCGCCCGGCCAGCGCGCCTGTATGACCATAGTCTTGATGGCGAATGAAGGGTCTTCCTCGCGCCCCAGATTCAGGAATGACCAGCTGCCCATCAGCAATGAAACGAACATCATGTACCAGACCAGCGTGCGATGCCTGAGCCCCCAGGCCGACAGATTGAAGCGCTCCTTCACAAACTGACCTCTCGCTGCAGGCGGATCTTTTGTCCGGACTGCATGCCGTTGACGCCGGCAGTCACTACCTTTTCGCCCTCGTGCAGCTCGCCGCTCACCCTTACCGTCGAGCCCGATCTCGCCAATATCTGCACCGCTCGCGGGACCAGTGTCGATGTCGTTGGGTCGATCACCCACACCTGAGAGGAGTCGTTACGCTGCAGCACTGCGCTGCCGGGCAGCTCATGAAACGCCGGCGCGTCGCCACTGATCTCTATCGTGACGGTCGAGCCCAGGCGAAAGCTGTCCGGAGGGTTCTGCAAGGCCAGGCGGACGCGCTGAGTGCGGGTCTCGGCATTGATTTGCGGTGCAAGCTGGCGGACGTTCGCGGCCACTGAAAGCTGATCGTTCAGTTGCGAAACCACTCTGATGCGGTGGCGTTCATCCAGCGAACCGAGTGGCAAGTCGACGACCGCTTCACGGCTGTCGGGGCGCGCAAGGCTGACGACTGCCTGACCGGTCGCCATGACCTGGCCGACCTCCGCTTGCCATCCGGTAATCAGGCCATCGAACTCGGCTGACAAGCGGGTGTAGGACACATGATCACGGGCTTGCTGCACCGCCACGCGGGCCTGATTGCACAACGCTTCCTGAGTGCTCAGGTCGTTGTCCAACTGATCCATTCGCGCCCGCGAGCCGATACCGCGCTCATAGAGCTGCTGGTAGCGCGTCAACTCGTCGCGCGCCTGTTGCCAGGCGGACTGGGCCTTGCCGAGTTCCGCCTGGCGGGCGCGTAAACGGTGTTGCTGGTCGCCGGGTTCCAGTGTGGCGAGCAGATCGCCCTTGCGCACTTGATCGCCGATCTCCGCGTACCGGGTTGCCAGTCGGCCAGCGACGCGAAACCCCAACGCCACTTCATACTGCGGCTGGACGACGCCAGCAAAGCGGCCATAAGAGGCGCTGCGCTGGTCGACTATTTCGGTGAACAGTACCGGGCGTTCGACAATCTCGCGAAGCGGTTTTTCGCGGCAGCCCGGCAGTGCCACAATCAGAATGCAGATCAGCCAGCAGCGGGATCTCGTTCGTGGTTCTGCGCACGAGGTGCTCATTGCGCAGCTCCCGACGAGGCCAACGAGACGAGGTTTTCGACCGGTGCTCGCTCTGCGACCTCTACCCGTTGCCCCGGGTAGAGAAACTGCAGCCCTCGGGAAACTATTCGATCGCCTTCGGACAACCCCTCTGAAACGATGACCTGACCCTGCTCGTAACGCATCACTTTCACAGGCGTCAGCCTGACCCTGGCCTCAGCGTCCACCCGCCAGACTGCCGGTTGTCCTTGTGTGCGGCTCAAGACGGACAAAGGCAGGGCGAACGCTATTTGCGACTGCGTCTGCAAGCGAGCGCTGACCACGGAGCCCAGCGCAAGCGGTGCAGCAGCTCCCTGCAGTGCAACGCGCACCCGCAACGTGCCGTTCGCGGCGGAGACGATGGGGGTGATTTCCCTGATGATGCCGGTCAGCTGAATCTCTGGCTGGCCGAGGGGGCTGACAATCACTGCAGCACCGATCTGATCGGCGCGCAGCAGGGACTCGTACGCGGAAAATACCGCTTCGCGCTCGCCATCGTGAGCGACGCTGAAAATCGCAGTGGCGGCCTGAACCACCTGACCTTCTTCGGCGTAGCGCGCCGTCACGACGCCATCGGCTGCGGCGAACAGCTCGGTGTACCCGACCTGTTCACGCGCGTTCGCCTGCTGCGCCTGCAGTGCGGCGAGATCCGCCCGCGCACTGTCGAGGCCAGAGCGGGCCTTCTGGTATTCACTGAGGTTGGTATAGCCCTTGGGCAGCAGCACTTGTTGACGCTGGTAGTTTTGTTCGGCGAGGTACAGTCGCGACTGTCGCACGGCCACTTCGGCACTGGCTGACGCCAGCTCGGTCTTTTGCTCGCGCGCGTCGAGCCTGGCAAGAACCTGTCCGACCCGCACTCGATCCCCGACATCCGCATATCGCTTGATCAGCTTGCCGGAGACGCGAAACGATTGCTCAGTTACCTTGCGGGCCTGGATATCGCCCGTCAGCGTCACACTGCTGGCGACGTTCAGTAGGGCAACCGGTTGCGCGACGACTCGCACCAGCGCCTTTTCTGCGGGTTTTCCTGCAGAGCAAGCGCTGAGCGAGAGTAGCGAGATGAACCCCAGCACCACGCCGGGCTGAGTGTACAGAGAGTGCAACGGCCGGATATTTCCGGAAACACGGCAGCACGAACGCAGGAGCGTTGCAAAGGGAAAAGTCATCAACGAATAGCACTGCCCGATCAAAGAAGCCAACATCATCCATGAGTCAAAGCGTCAGGCCGGAAAAGCGCAAGGGCTTCCCGGGCTCAGGCGAGCGAGCTTCAGGCCATCGCGGTGACGCTGGGCCAAACCTCCTGGGTGGCTTCAGTGCCCAGAAATGTCAGTGCGGTTCTTTGCGAGTGGTGCCACGCCGCCTTGCTTTCCAGGTCCAGAAAGTGCCCGGTGTCCGGAACGACATTGAAACTGCTTTTGGCGATGTAGTTGGAAAACATCCGCGCATCGTCAACGGTGGTGTATTCATCTTTTTCACCGTTGATGAACAGCACCGGAATGTTGATCGAGGAAAAACGCTCGACGTAGTTACTGGCGCTTAGTTGGCGAATCTGGCTGATGTGAAAGTCGATCTGGCGATATTCGTGCTCGGCAAGGCTGATCAGGTGCTTGTAGTTATAAAGTTTGAACAGGCGCGGCAGGTACTTGCCCACGGTGTCGTTGAGCAGTGAGCCGATCTTGCGCTTTTCGCGTGCGGCGAGGTAGATCTGGGCGTTGTCGATATAGTCGAGCATGGCCTCGTTGAGCACCGGCGAGAACGAACTGATGATGGCCTTTTCCACGGAAGGAGGGCATTCGGAGAGGGCCAGCAGGGCCGATACACCGCCCCAGGAGACTGACAGCAGGTGGTTTACCTGATAGAGATCAATCAGTTGCAGGAGAATGTTTACTTCATCTTCCTTGCTGACAATCATGTCGTCCGGGTTGTGCGCTCGGGATTGCCCCGAAAATGGCAGGTCGAACAGCACCAGATTGTAGTGCGGTTGCAAGTATTTGACCGTCTGCCCGAAAGAGCCAGTAGTCGACAGTGCGCCGTTGACCAGCAGAATGGTCTTGGCATCGCTGCCTTTCCAGTAAGTCTCGGCGTACACCTTGTACTTACCGATGGTTAGAATCTTCGATTGTGCGCCCATAACAGCCTCCCAGCTAAAATTTGATCCAGCAATTAGTACAGTGTTCTCTGCTTCGGCAGCCATGCCAAAGCCTCGCCTGGTAAGTGGCGAAATCCGGTGAGTTATTATTATGGGTGCAGCGAAAACGTTACCGCAGGAACTGTGCTTGCCCTGACATAGATAACGCAGTGCCAGCATTGCGACAAGTCACTGACGTCATAAAAATGTCTAGCTGTTCACATTGCACCTTGGCGTTTGGCCATCATCCTTTGACCAATAGACGGATTTAATCGGGGAAAAACGCCATATCGAACCTGAAAAGCGTATTTATTGGGGTGAACTTGCTGGTGCTGAAACGGTCAAGCTGGATACGAATTTGTAACATTCAGTTACATTTTTGCGCTTGGCATAACGCGCCAGATTAATATCGAAATCGCTGAAACCCTCGAGCCAGACGCTTTAATCTCGTCAAAAAGCAGGCACGATCGTGCAATCAAGGGTTTGGGAAGTGCCTGAATCTCAGGCCAGCGTATTCACTGTGCGGCATTCCAGCAGCAAGCTTGCGCCGCCATATTCGCTGGTGCCTATTTGCAGGGTAAAACCATGCAGATTGACGATGGCGGCCACTACCGAGAGACCAAGGCCAAAACCGCTTTGCTCGGTGCCGGCTTCGCTGCGATAGAAGCGCTGGAAGACAGCGGCGCGCTCGGCGACAGGGATGCCAGGCCCGGAATCCTGTACTTCGATGCACGGCGTGGTGCCGCCTGGGGCAGGGTAGGCGCTGACTTTGACGATTCCGCCGCCAGGGGTGGACTTGATTGCGTTGCCCAGCAGGTTGGTCAGTGCTTCGAACAGCAGGGCGCGGTCGCCTACCAGCGTGGGTAACGTTTCATGCAGGTCGAGTATCAGGGTGATCTGGTCTTCCTCAGCCAGCGGCAGGTAGAAATCATGCAGCTCCTGCAGCAGCGGGCGCAGTTCCAGTTCAACGAATGCCGAGCGCCGCTGGCGGTCTTCCAGCTCGGAAATGCGCAGCAGCCCGCGGAAACGTGCCATCAGTGTGTCAGCTTCGCTGATGACCTGGGCAATCTGCGTGGCGTGGGTCGAATCGTGGGCTGACTGCTGTTGAATACGGTAAAGCTGCGCACGCAAGCGGGTCAGCGGTGTGCGCAGGTCATGGGCGATGTTGTCGCAGACGCCCTTGACCTCGTTCATGAGCTTTTCGATCCGGTCGAGCATGGCGTTGACGATTACCGCCAGCATGTCCAGTTCATCGCGCCTGTTGGAGACCGGCAGACGGCCGGCCATGTCGCCGGCGATGATCGATTCGGCGCTGGCCTGGATCGCACGGATGCGTCGCAACGGTCGACGGCGCAGCAGATGCCAGCCGGCAACACCGGGAATGATGGTCAGCGAGATGCCCCACAGCAACGCATGCAGGATCAGCGTGCTCACCGCAAACAGCGAACCGTTCTCGCGAACCAGCACCAGCCAGCGGCCGTCCGACGTGCGATTGACGATCGCATCGCAACTGCCTTGCGGCATGCCTGGATCATCCGATTCGATGCAATCGTTCAGTACATGAATCTGGCCGTCGATAGGCAGGTTTTTCGGGACGCTGGTGATAGGCCCTGCAACCGGGCGGAAGTTTTCGTCGAACAGACCGTAGGCATCCACCGAGCGGGTATCGAAGGTCATGCTGGTGGCCAGAGCGTCCACCAGGCCCTGGCCCTCGAAGCGTGAAAACAGTTGCTGGCGATGGGTAAGCGACTGGCGGGCGAGGGTGTCCAGATAGGACGTCACCTCCCAATACAGGACGCCAAGCAGAATCACACTCCAGGCTACGAACAGCGAGCTGTACAGCGCCAGTAATCGACTTGTGGATGATCGCCAGCCGTCAGACGGGTTCGGCAATGACATAGCCGGATCCTCGCACGGTCTGAATGAGCTGTGCGGTACCGGGTTGGTCGATCTTCTTACGCAGACGGCCGATGTGTACGTCGATCAGGTTGGTGCCCGGATCGAAGTGGTAGCCCCAGACTTCCTGAAAAATCATCATTCGCGTGATGATCTGTCCGCTGTTGCGCATCAGGAACTCAAGCAGCTTGAATTCGGTGGGCAGCAGCGTCAGCGGTTCGCCGCCGCGACATGCTTCCCGGGTGATCAGGTTCAGTTCCAGGTCGGCAACCTGCAAGACCGTCTTGGCGGCACTGACCGGGTTGCTGCGTCGCAACAACACCTCGACGCGTGCGGCCATCTCATCCGACGCAAAGGGTTTTGGCAGATAGTCGTCCCCTCCGGCACGCAGGCCGCGGACGCGCTCGTCAACGTCAGAGAGTGCGCTGATCATCAGGATCGGCGTAGAAATGCCCTGGGCACGCAAGTGGGTGACGATGGTCAGACCATCCATCTCCGGCAACATGCGGTCCAGGGTAATAAGGTCATAATCGCCACTCACTGCACGCGCCAGACCATCACGGCCATTGTCGACCCAGTCCACTTCCAGCCCGTGGCTGCTGAGTTCGGTCACGATTTCCTTTGCAGTGATGGCATCGTCTTCGATTGCCAGAATTCGGGTCATGGTCCCTGCCTGAATAGGTGCGTTCAAAGAGTCATTCTGCCTTTAAAATCCGCTGCGTTTCCTGAAAGAAAGTTTAATGATAGGGATCATATTTCTCGCTTTGCCGTGGAATCCTCTTCCTTGAGCTTCTGCGCTTTCTCCAGGCGACGTTTTTCTTCCTTGTTTTTGCGATCGCGCTCCATTTTCTCGGTGGTGTCTTTTTCACTGCGGATCTGCGCATGGCTGATCAACGCGAAAATAAAACTGCCACCGATAATGTTGCCCGCCAGCGTGGGGCCTGCGAAAGCAAACCAGAAATCCTTCCAGCCCAGCTCACCCGCGAATACAAGATAGGATACTTCGGCCGAACCCACCACGATGTGCGTAAAGTCGCCGAGCGCCATCAGGTAAGTGATAAGCACAATGATCGCTATCTTGGCGTTTTCCATCGACGCGATCATCCAGACCATGGTCGCAATCATCCAGCCCGACACAATGCCCTTGGAAAACATCTGGCCCAGGTCGTTTTCCATGACCTTGTGGCCAATTTCCAGAAACGCCTTGTCGGTGCTGGTATCGAAAATCGGCAGGTTGAGCATGACGTAGGCCACCGTCAGCGTGCCGACCAGATTGCCGGTCAGAACCACACCCCACAGGCGCAGCAGCCGCCAGATGTTGGCCAGGTTCAGCTTGCTCATGACCGGCAGTACAGCCGTGATGGTGTTTTCCGTGAACAGTTGCTGGCGCGCCAGGATTACCGCCAGAAACCCTGCCGAATAGCCGAGGCTGCTGATCACATGACTACCGGGGATGCCTTCGAGGCGCGAGTTCAACAAACCCATCGCCATCAGCGACAGGCCCATGGTCAGCCCCGCAGCCAGTGCCGACCACCACAGCGCGGCTACGCTGCGCTCCAGTTCGTGGTCGCCCTGCATGCGAATGGTTTCGTGCAACACTGCCGCGCGGGGCGGCTGATTCTCATCGATCTCGCGCTCTTCCTCGGCGGAAAGGCCGGGGGTCTTGCCATCTACTTCGTGATCCATACAACGTCCTCAGCGCCAGTGATGAAATGGCCCGACCGGGGCAATGTCGGGCCGATGGTTCAGACAGGCGCCGCGCGCTGTCGTTCGCCAGCGGCGGGGCGTATCGAGAAATGTTTGAGCCAGTCGGCAGAATGTGTCGGTCTAGCCCAGCAGATCGGCGCTCTGCACGCGTTCGATACCCACGCCGAGCATGGTCTTCCAGGCCTGCTCCAGCGAGCCGTTCATGTCGATGGCGCGACAGGCATCTTCGACCACAAAAGTATTGAAACCGGCACTGCGTGCATCCTGCGCCGACCAGGCGACACAGAAGTCCAGCGCCAGACCGACCACGAACAGCGTATCGATACCGCGCTCTGTCAGGTACCCGGCCAGCCCTGTACGGGTCGTGCGGTCTGCCTCCAGAAATGCCGAGTAACTGTCGATGTGCGCATTGCAGCCCTTACGCAGGACCAGTTGCGCGTGAGGCAGATCGAGGTCGGCATGCAACTGAGCACCGTGGCTGCCTTGTACGCAATGATCCGGCCACAGCGTCTGCGGACCGTAGGGCAGGGTAATGCTCTCGAACGGCAGGCGCTGCGCATGGCTGGAAGCAAAGGAAATGTGCCCGGCAGGGTGCCAGTCCTGCGTGATGACCACTTGGGAAAAGCGCGCACCCAGGCGATTGATCAGCGGCAGCAGCGCATCGCCTTCAGCCACAGCCAGTTGCCCGCCGGGCATGAAGTCGTATTGCATGTCGATCACCAGCAAGGCGCAACGAGGATCGGCAGGCTTGTGGGAAAGGGGCATGGTGAATTCTCTGGTAAGGAGCAATGAGCGCAGTTTGCCTGTTTATCGCCACATTGGCTAAGCGTCATGTCTGGCCTGTGCAAGAGTATTTTTTGGGAATTTGTATCAGGTGTTAATACGAATCTGTACTATTCGCAAAAAAATCCTGCCGGGTCCCAAGAGGCCTGGTTTCTTGCCAAGGGCTGCACGTCGATGCGTCGTACTCTCGTTTCACTTTGCGTTATCCAGGCGATCTCTCAAGCGGCCTGGGCCGATCAGGTGGCTGGCGTCCAGCCTGCCATGGAGTTGCAGAATATCGATATCCAGGGCGCCGCCAATGCCGAAACGGCACAAGGACCGGTCGATGGTTATCGGGCCACACGGTCTGCCAGTGCAACGCGTACCGATACCTCGCTGCACGAAACCCCGCAATCGGTCAGCGTGGTGACCCGTGAAGCGGTCGAGGACATCGGTTCCACACGTTTGCAGGATGCCCTCGACTACGCGGGTGGCGTCGGGCGAGCCAACAACTTCGGCGGCCAGGGGCTGACCACCTTTACGGTGCGCGGCTTCACCACCGGCGAGTTCTATCGCAACGGCTTCCCGATCAATCGTGGTTATCCGAACATGCCGGACGCCAACACCATCGAGCGCCTTGAGGTGCTGCGCGGTCCGGCCACCACGCTCTATGGCCGTGGCGATCCGGGCGGCACCTTCAATGTGGTTTCCAAGCAGCCGTTGGCCGAGCCCTCCGTCACGCTGGGCAGTCAGCTCAATGATCAGGGCATGAAGCGCGGAACGCTGGATGCCTCAGGACCCGTGGATGACGAAGGGCGTTTTGCCTACCGCCTGAATGTCGTGGGCGAGGGCGGCGATACGTTCCGTGACCACGTCGAGACCGAGCGCTATGGCGTGGCGCCGGTATTGAGCTGGCAGGTCAACGACGTTACGCGGATCACCTTCGAAGGCGACTTCATGCGCAATAACGCGCCGCTGGATCGTGGCCTGACGCGGTATGCCAACCAGACGGGCACGGCTTCCCGCGACACGTTCTTCGGCGAGAAGAGTGTGGGCAAGCTGCATAACGACAACAACATGGCACAACTGCGCTTCGAGCATGACCTCAACCCGGACTGGACGCTGGGCGGCGGTGTGCAGATCCTTGACGGCTCCCTGCAAGGCGATGCCATCGAGGCCAACGGGCTGGCGGCGGACGGCCGCACCCTCGGGCGCAACTTCAACTATCGCAAGCTGGAATGGACCGATCGCGATGTGCAACTGAACCTGACCGGGCATTTTTCTGCGGGCGGTTTCGAGCACACGCTGCTGACCGGTGTCGAGTACGAAGATTATGACTACAAGTCGATCATTCAACGCTCCAGCGGTGCAGTCAGTGCCTACCCGATCGACATCTTCAATCCGGTCTACGGCCAGGCTCGTCCGGCACTGACCCGAACGACAACCCACGACAAGGAAAACCTCAAGACCTGGGCTGCCTTCGTGCAGGACCAGGTGGCCCTGACCGAGCGCCTGAAGCTGCTGGGCGGTGTGCGTCTGGAGCGTTTCGAACATGATTATGATTCTTTTCTGCCCGGCACCAGCAGTTGGACTGCCAGCGATAACGCGGTCACACCGCGCCTCGGCCTGAGCTACGACCTGACCGACGACCTTGCCGTCTACGCCACGACTGCTCGCTCGTTCAAGCCCAACAGCGGTGCCAGCCGACTGGGTGGGGGGTTCAAGCCGGAGGAGGGCAAATCCTATGAGATCGGAACCAAGTGGGAGGGGCTGGACGGGCAGTTGAGTGTCGACACGGCCGTCTATCAGATCGAAAAGCGTAACGTGCTGACCACTGACCCGGTCGATTCAACGTTCAGTGTGGCGGCGGGCGAGGTGCGCAGTCGCGGCCTGGACCTTAACGTAGTCGGCAACCTGACGCCGGAGTGGCGGGTAATGGGCAGTTACGCCTACGTGGACGCCGAAGTCACCAAGGACAACACGCTATGGTCCGGTACACGGCTGATGAACATTCCCGAGCAAACCTTCAGCCTGCTCAACGTCTACGAGTTTCAGGACGGCGCCCTGCGTGGCCTGGGCCTGGGCGGCGGCGGTCGCTATGTCGACCAGCGCGCCGGGCGTACAGCCAACACTTCTTTCTCGATGGACAGCTATACGGTGTTTGACCTGCTGGCCTATTACAAGGTCAACCCGCACGTGAAACTCAATCTGGACCTGAAGAATCTGTTTAACACCGACTATGAGGAAGGCTCGTTCGGCAACGTCTATGCCTATCCGGGGGCACCACGGACGGTGCAGGTGGGGATTGCCTATACGTTGTGATGCCATGTGCCGATATCGGGTTCTGATAGCGCAAGCCTGATCCTTTCAGGGGCAGGTTCAGCAGCGTGTGTCATGGGCACTGGCCCTTGTGCACACGCAGCCGTGCATCATCAGTACTGATCGGCCGTTGAAAAGCCTGCACGGTGGCGAAGTTTGCCCCCCTGGAACTGTTCCTTGCCGGGTAAAATGTCCGCTCCGGCTGCTTTGAGAGCGCTCATATTATCCCGCAGGGCATTAGTGGCGGCGTCCTTTTGCTGGAAGGTATTGGCTGCTGTCAGATTGGCATTACCCACTTCGCCAATCTGGAATTTGTAGCCAGCCTCTTTCATTGCCTTGATCTGGTTGGCGAGTCGCGTAGAGGCTTCGCTTTCCCTGGCATACACATGAAAACTGCCAATCAGTGCAGGGTTGTCGTCGCCATTGGCAGCCTTTAATTGAACCGCAAACTTGACCAGGCCGCTTTGCGGACCTGCGGTCAGGCCACCCCCCCAATTGCTGTCCTCGACAACAATACTTCCTTTATAACCGGCATCGCGCGCAGATTTAATTAACGTGGTCTGCATGTCGGCCCATTCCTGACTTGCGCTTTTACCGCCCTGATGGAAGGTATCCAGCACAAAGCCTGTGCGACTGCCAAACCTTTTGACAATGGTACTGATGTCGGCCGAGGCCTGCTTCAACTTGTCTCCCGTCAGCACGTTTCCGCTACCCTGGTTTGCATCGTCGCGGAACGTGAACTGAACTTTTACACCCTGTTTGCCCCCTTCATTGAGCAACGCCCTGAGCTTGTCCAACTGCCTGCTATCCTGAATCTGGTCGTGCGTCATCTGAAAGCGCAATGTTCCGCCTCCAATCGCTTTCAGGTCCTGAATCATCTTCGTGGCTGCGGCAGGTGTGGCGATATCATCAGGATTGACGTTGGCTCCCCCGCGCAAGACGGGCTCGGCAGTTTTGACCGGCTCTGAAGCGGAAATCTTGTCTTTGTCTTTGACTTTGTTATCTGGCTCGGCAGGCGCCGTATTGTCTTTGACAGTGGCGACGTCATTGAGCACGGCCTTGGTATCATCCTGACTGACACGCGTTTTTTGACTGGTAAGTAACGCCGTATCCGACGGGGATGCTTCGCTCGCCAGTGCTTGAGCATTTCGCTTGAACATTGCTCTGGTATAGACCGGAGAGGTTTCCGCTGCTTCAGCGGAGTGCCTGTCGGAGGGCGTGTAAGTATCGAGTTTCGCCTGCGCATCCGAAGTTGTGTCAGTCGCGCCAGCGCTCGCCGGCTGTACGGTCCTGTCGGCCATGACAGGTTTCTCGTTAGCGGCCATGAGACTGTCATATAGCCTGGCTGAGCGGATATTCATCGGGTGTCTCAGTGATCGGTGCGAAAAGTGATTGCGCCTGGTGAAACAGGAGAATAAATCTCAAGGCAAGCGATAGCTGATGGAATTACAGTATTCATATAAATACGTCGGAAACTTGATGAAGCGATTGTGCGACTGTTTCTATTTTTCTGTTGTTTTCTGTTGTTTATTGATACTCGGGCTCAGGGTGCAATTATATTCCGGGCATTGTCCATCGGAAGAGCAGGTTCGCCTAGATATAATTTTCAATGTTGGCAAAAACCGGAGGATTAATCCTGTGCTGAACTTTTTTGTCCGAAGCGCTAATCGTTGCTGATATGCAAGTGGGGGCCTGCGGCGGGCCCCGTGACCACTCTTTACAGAGGCTGAAATCCGACGCCAGACGCAGCCTGGCATCCATAGATTACAGCCTGATGTTGCAGGACTCGTCAGCCAAACACCCGAATCGGCGACCCCGCATGCCACGCCTGAATGTCTTCGATCATCTGCCCGTAGAAGGTCCGGTAGTTATTTTCGGTGACATAACCGATGTGCGGAGTTGCCAGCACGTTGTCCAGCGTACGGAACGGGTGGTCGGCCGGCAGTGGTTCGATGTCGAAGACGTCCAGCGCTGCACCGGCGATTCTGCGCTGTTGCAGTGTGTCGATCAGCGCGGCCTGATCGATGATCGGGCCGCGTGACGAGTTGATCAGATAAGCCTGGGGCTTCATCCAGCTCAGCGCCTCTGCGTCGACCAGACCGCGGCTGCGATCGCTGAGCACCAGGTGCACCGACAGCACATCTGCCTGCTCGAACAGTTGCTGTTTGCTGACATGGGTGACGCCTGACTCGGCAGCCGCCTCTGGCGTCAGGTTCTGGCTCCAGGCAATGACCTTCATGCCGAATGCCTGTCCGTAGCGGGCGATCCACTTACCGATACTGCCCAGGCCGAGAATGCCCAGGGTTTTGCCATGCAGGTCGCTGCCCAGTCCGACCTGCCAATTGCCGGCACGTAACGAGTTGGCCTCGGCTACCAGGTTGCGGGTGATGCCCATGATCAGCGCCCAGGTCAGCTCCGGTGCCGCATGCTTATAGCTTTCGGTTCCGCACACGACAATGCCCTGACGCTTCGCCGCAGCGGTATCGATCGCCGCATTACGCATTCCGCCGGTGACCAGCAGTTTCAGCGCCGGCAGCCGGCTGAGCAACGTCGCATCGAACAGGGTTCGCTCGCGCATCACGCAAATGATGTCGAAGCCTTGCAGGCGCTGCGCCATGGTCGATGTATCGGCAGGGTAGTCATGCAGAAAGCTGACCGTGCCCACTGAGTCGAGTACGGACCAGTCCACGACATCGCTGGCGACGTTTTGCCAGTCATCGAGTACCGCTATTTTCAATAGGGTCATTGTCTGAAGGCCTCTTGATGGGATTGTTTTTCAAGGCAAACGCTAGTTGAACAGGCTGGCGGCGATGTTGATCGAAAAACCCAGAATCGCGGTGTTGAACACAAAACAGATCAACGACTGGCCGAGCACGACCTTGCGCATTTCGCGCGTCGCTACGCCAACGTCGGAGGTTTGCACCGCGACGCTGAGGGTGAACGAAAAGTACAGGAAGTCCCAGTAATCGGGGTTCTTTTCACCGCCCACAAATGCCAGTGCGGGTTCTTTGCCTTTCCAGGTGTAGAACATGCGTGCGTAATGCAGGCTGAAGATCACGCCGATCATCAGCCAGGAGCCGATGACCGTCAGGCCGGTGAAGGCGTGGTGAAGCATCTTGGCGTCGTTGGAAAGGCCTTTGCTGTTGGCGATTTCAAAAATGATTGCGGCCAGGCTGGCCAGCGCCGCGACGCAGACTGTAACCAGAATGACGCCCGCGTTTTCGTCTTCCCTCATCGCAACTCGCCGAACATCGTCAGCGTCGCTGCGCAGCGTGCGGATGAAAATCATGATCAGATAAAGCCATACCCCCGTGTCCCAGCCAGTCAGCAGGCTCTGGGTCAGTGTCGAGTGAGGTATGAGCCAGGACCAGGCGATGCCTGCGGTCAGGCCGACCAGAGCGGCAAGGGTGAGGCGAGGGCGGGTGCGGGCGAGATGGCGCATGCGGTCTAATCGTTACTGGACATTACCAGACAGTAGCATGCCGCTTCGGCAAGCCAAATTCGATTAAAAAAAACGGCGCGCAAGGGGATTGCGCGCCGTGTGCCAGCCAGAGAGTGAACAGGCGGCGAGTCAACTGCGAGTGTCAGACCGATTCAACGCACCAGGCAAGGCTGCTTGTTATTGAATTTCCAGTCCGGGATCAGAAACTGCATGGCCACGGCGTCGTTACGCGCGCCCAGGCCCATGCCTTTATAGAGTTCGTGAGCCTTGGCCAACTGGTCCATATCCAGCTCGACACCGAGCCCCGGTTTCTTCGGGACCTCGACCTTGCCACCGACGATTTGCAGTGGCGCCTTGGTCAGACGCTGGCCGTCCTGCCAGATCCAGTGCGTATCGATTGCGGTGATAGTGCCCGGTGCTGCAGCGGCGACGTGGGTGAACATCGCCAGGGAAATATCGAAATGGTTGTTAGAGTGCGAGCCCCAGGTCAGGCCCCACTCGTTGCACATCTGCGCCACGCGTACCGAGCCCTGCATGGTCCAGAAGTGCGGGTCGGCCAGTGGGATATCCACTGACTGCAACTGAATGGCGTGGCCCATTTCCCGCCAGTCGGTAGCGATCATGTTGGTAGCTGTCTTGAGGCCGGTAGCACGGCGGAACTCGGCCATCACTTCACGCCCGGAATAACCGTTTTCCGCGCCACACGGGTCTTCGGCGTAGGCCAGCACATGATGCTGATCGCGGCACAGGCGGATCGCTTCCTTGAGCGACCAGGCACCGTTCGGGTCCAGCGTAATGCGCGCCTCGGGGAAGCGTTCGGCGAGTGCGGTCACCGCTTCGATTTCCTGGTCGCCGCTCAGCACGCCGCCCTTGAGCTTGAAGTCCTGAAAGCCGTAACGCTGATGCGCGGCCTCGGCCAGGCGTACTACGGCCTCCGGTGTCAGTGCTTCTTCATGGCGGATACGGAACCAGTCATTATCGGCCTCGGGTTCGCTGCGGTAAGCCAGATCGGTTTTGCGCTGGTCGCCGACATAAAACAGGTAACCGAGCATTTCGACCTGATCGCGTTGCTGACCTTCGCCCAGCAATGCGGCAACCGGTACTTCCAGATGCTGGCCGAGCAGGTCGAGGAGCGCCGCTTCCAGTGCGGTGACCGCATGAATGGCAATGCGCAGGTCGAATGTCTGCAAGCCGCGGCCACCGGCGTCCCGATCGGCAAACGCCTTGCGTGCCTCGTTGAGGATCTTCTGGTAGGTGCCGATGCTGCTGCCGACGACCAGCGATCGCGCGTCTTCCAGCGTCTGGCGAATCAGCTCGCCGCCAGGTACTTCGCCCACGCCGACATGCCCGGCATTGTCCTTGAGAATGACCACGTTGCGAGTGAAGTAGGGGCCATGTGCGCCACTCAGATTGAGCAGCATGTCGTCATGGCCCGCCACGGGCACGACCTGCATCTCGGTTATGACGGGGGTCTTGCTGGTGATATTGGATTGCTGAATATTCATGACGGGTCCTTTAAACGTAAGGCCTTGAAAAATGACCGATGAAAAAGTGGCTGCGCATGTGTGTCAGTGGGTCGCCGGCGTCTGAATGGCGGCGACCGGTGTCGCGCCAGGCTTGGGGGTGTTGCGCGCGGCGAAAACAATGATCGCGGCAATGATCGACGTGGCTGTCAGGCCATACAGCCCGCCCTGGATCGAGCCGGTGTGTTCTTCCAGCAGGCCGAAGGTGGTCGGTGCTACGAAGCCGCCGAGGTTGCCCACCGAATTGATCAGCGCGATGACCGCTGCGGCGATCCGTGCGTCCAGATAGGCCTGTGGGATCGGCCAGAACAGCGAAGAAGCCGACTTGAAACCCAGCGCTGCAAAGCAGATGGCAACGAAAGCGAAGATCGGGCTTCCGGTGGTCGACATGAACATCCCGGCAGCGGCAATCAGCAGGGCAATGGCTACCCAGGCCTGCTGGCGTTTCCATTTGGCGGACAGCGTGGCGAACACGTACATGCCGATGATCGACAGCAGCCACGGAATGGAGTTGAACATGCCGACTTCGAAGTCAGTCAGGCTGCCCATTTTGCGGATGATGCTCGGCAGCCAGAACGTCGCTGCGTAAATCGTCAGCTGGATGAAAAAGTAGATCAGGCAGAACAGAATGATCTGACCGTCCTTGAGCAGCTTGCCGATGGAGGCCTTGACCGGCGTCGCGGCTTCGCGGGCAGCTTGTTCGGCATCGATGGCGTTGACCAGCGCATCCTGTTCTTCGCGGGTCAGCCACTTGGCATCGTGCGGTTTGGAGTCCAGCCAGAACCAGACGAAGAAGCACAGACCGACCGAGAACATGCCTTCGATGAAGTACATCCACTGCCAGCCTTTAAGGCCGAAACCGGTGATTTGCAGCAGCAGGCCGGACAGCGGGCCCGAGATCAGCGAGGCAATGGCCGAGCCGCTGAGGAAGATGGCAATCGCCTTGCCACGCTCGACGCCAGGCAGCCAGCGGGTGAAGTAGTAGATCACGCCTGGAAAGAAGCCGGCCTCGGCCACGCCGAGCAGAAAGCGCAGGATGTAGAAGTGGGTTTCGTTCTGGATGAAGGCCATACAGGCGGCGACGATGCCCCAGGTGAGCATGATTCGCGTCAGCCAGATACGCGCCCCGACTTTCTGCAGCAGGATGTTGGAAGGGACTTCGAAGAGGGCGTAGCCGATGAAGAACAGTCCGGCACCCAGGCCGTAGGCTGCTGCGCCGATGCCCAGGTCATGCTCCATGTGCGAACGCACGAAGCCGATGTTGACCCGGTCGATGTAGTTGACGATGAACATGATAACGAAAAGCGGCAGGACGTGACGTTTGACCTTCGATACGGCTGAATTCAGAGCCGAACCTGTGCCGTCGGCCATCCTGGAATTGGATGTGCTCACAGTTGAATCTCCCACTCGTTGTTTTTATGCGGGTATGTGCGAAGTGTGTCCTTCGCATTGTCGGTCATCATACAAGTAAACGGTGGTTGTGCAATCCCCTTGCGGTGACGATCTGCAAGATTATTAAACTATGATCGGCTGCCGATGTGCAGGTGTGCGGGGGGCTGTATGATGGTGTTAATTTAAAGTTTATGACCAGTAAATACTGGGGTTTTAGATCGTGCGTATCCGTTGATGCCTGTTCGGGACCTTGAACGTAGTGGCTGATGGTAGGCGGTGTGGATGGACACAGGAACTTTGACAGTCGGGAATGACTTGTAATACAAGTAAGACAACTGTGCAGGGCGATTAAATCCGGCTTTCAAACGCACTCAGCCCGGCATTTGCGCTGCCACGGCCGTGATACGGCAGCTTAACCAGACAAGTCAGGATTCACTCACCATGCAAGAGCCCGCCGGTACTGCGCCCAAACGCCGTCAGCACAGCCTGGCCACTGATCTGGTCACCGAACTGAGCCAGCGCATCCTGCTCGGCAAGATCGCACCGGGTCAGAAGCTGCCGTCCGAGAACCAGATCGTCTGTGAGCACGGCGTCAGCCGCACCGTGGTGCGTGAAGCGATTTCCAAATTGCAGGCGTCCGGGCTGGTGGTGACCCATCACGGCATCGGTACGTTCGTTCTCGAGCGCAGTGACCAGACGGGACTGCGCCTCAAAGTCGAAACGGTATCCAGAGTGCGCGATATCATCGAACTGCGTATCGGCCTGGAAACCCAGGCCGTGGCGCTGGCGGCTGTGCGCCGCACCGATGAGCAACTGGCGGCCATGCGTCAGGCGCTGGACGACTATCAGGACCTGCTGGCCAACGACGACAGCTGCGTCGAGGCTGACAAACGCTTTCACATGCTGATCGCCGAAGCCACTGGCAATCCGTATTTTCTGGAGATCATGCAACACCTGGGTAGCGCGATCATTCCGCGCAGCCGCATCGCATCGAGCGAGCGCGCAGGCAACAACCTCGCGCATCAGGGCTATCTGGCCAACCTCGAACACGAAGCACTGCTCAGCGCCATTCGCCGCAAGGACCCGGATGCAGCACGTGCGGCGATGTGGACACACCTGAGCAACAGCCGTGAGCGGCTGGTTCCGCTGGAGTAGATGCGAACAAGTTCGCTCCCACAGAAGCCCCCCATGCGCGAGCGTACGGCAAAATTTAGGAGCGAACGTGTTCGCGAAAAGGCCCGTACAGTCGCAGAAGATTCGGTGTTCAAAACACCGCCTTCGCGAACAAGTTCGCTCCCACAGAAGCCCTCCATGCTCGAGCGTACGGCAAAAATGCAGGAGCGAACGTGTTCGCGAAAGGGCCCGTAAAGTCCAAGAAGATTCGGCGTTCAAAACACCGCCTTCGCGAACAAGCGAAGCGTCGCCCGGTTCGCTCCTACAGAAGCCTGGCGTCTCCGGTATCGACGATACAAGGGAGGCGGTTGCGTACTACGGTGTTGCGTTCAGCACGCCGAGCATCACTTGGGTCTGCCACTCGAAATACGGGTTGAACGTCAGGCGCGCATGGATCTTGCCCGGTTCGGTGTAACCCCAGTCCGAATACCATACCGGCTCGCCTGCCATGCACTTGGCGGTGTCCGGCGTGCTCTGGCCGTTCCAGCAGATACGCTGGCTGCCGGATACGCCGTAAAGCGGATTGTCCGCTGAAAAAAGCAGGCCCATGTGTGAAAAGCGGCTGATGCGGTATTCCGGCAGGTAGTCCTTGCGCACCTCGACGCGCGGCGTATTGGCCGCGCGGGCGGGCAGGTCGCCGTACCAGATCAGGCGACTGGCGGGATTGCTGAAGCGCTGGCTGAAATTATCCAGCACGTAATCAGTGTCTAGTACTGAGTCGTGCTCGGCGATGGCGATGAATACCGGCTTGTCATAGCGACGCTGATGCAGGCGGTCCTGGGCCAGCGCGCTGCTGCGATAGAACTGGGCAAAACCATTGGTGGGCATGTTCATGTAGCGAACCGGCGTCTGCATTGGGCGCAGGCCTTGGTTCGGCGCGGCGAGCCAGGGGCGTGCCCAGCCGATCCACGGGGTCAGCCAGGCATAGCCGCTGTTGGAGCGAAATGCCGGCGAGAACAAGAGCAGCCCGGCGATTTCGTCATGCCCATAGGCGTAATCAAGGACCAGATTGGCGCCGGTCGAAAAGCCTCCCAGATAGACCTTCGGCACTTGACGAGCGAGCAGTTGCGCCTGTTCGCGCACCACGCGCTGCCACTGTTCGAGGCGCACGTCGAGCATGTCTTCGGGCTTGGTGCCGTGCCCCGGCAATAAAACGGTTCGGACCAGATAACCCTGAGCGGCAAGCATCTGTGCAACGTCATGAAACGACCACGCCGAATCCCCCAGGCCATGCACCAGCAGCACGCCGCCCTTGGGTGCCCCGCTCGGGGTCCACTGGCGTGGCGCGTTCCAGTCCAGCTCGGCCTGGTGGTCGGCGGTCTGAAAGTTGCGCTGGTTGCGAATCAGCTCGAGGGTCTGCTGACGGTAGTCTTCAAAGCGTTGTTTCGGCTCATCGCTTTCCGCCATTGACGTGCAGGCTTGCAGGGTCAACAGCGACAGCAGGCTGGCGAGTCGGAATTTGATCAAAAGGGGGCCTGTGCGCACATATATGAGGGTTCAAAAGGTCGACGCGGGCACTCTGCCATGTACGTCGCGCCCGTGACTACTTTCAGGCACACTCGGGCGTTCTATAACTTCAACAAAATGTATCCATATGCCCAAGCATTGCAAGCCTCGCCACGCGCCTGGAGTCGTTCATGTTCGCCCTTGATCGAGCGCTGGCCCAGGACATCGTCGACCGGGCCATGGCCATCCTGCCGTACAACGTCAATGTCATGGACTACCTGGGCATCATCATCGGCAGCGGTGATGCCGAGCGATTGTGTACCCGTCATGAAGGCGCGCAGCGAGTGCTGGCCAACCGGCAGGTGGTGGAAATCGATTCTCTGGCAGCGTCACAGCTCGGGGGTGTCAAGCCGGGTGTCAACCTGCCGCTGATGCTCGATCATCAACTGGTAGGCGTGCTCGGCATCACCGGCGAGCCGGACGAAGTGCGGGTGTATGGCGAACTGGTCAAGATGACTGCCGAGATGCTCATGGAACAGCGCCGCCAGCAGGCTGACCTTCAATGGCGGGCGCAGCGCAGCGAAGACCTGCTGGCTCGCCTGCTGTTGCCGGATTGTCCCGACAGCCTGGTGGATGAAGCGCGACAGCTGGGTTTGCAGCCGCACATGGCGCGTCAGGTGGTACTGCTGCAGTTTGCCGAGCAGGGGCTGGCTGCCAGCCAGGTTGCCAAATGGCTCGGCACGCGCTACGCCGACAGCTGGTGCGTGCTGCGTGAGCCCACCTTGCTGTACTGGTGCCGCGCCACGGGCAAGGAGCGTGACGATGCGCTGCTGCTCAAGCAGTTCGATGAACACCACTGGCCAGTGCTGCGTATGGCCACTGTGGCGCAATCGGCGGATCTGCCCACCCTGCGCCAGGCCTGCGCGGCAGCGCGGGATCTGCTCGACTACGCCAGCCAGGCAAGGCCGGCACAACGCCTGCTGCGTCTTGAAGCCTATCGGCTGCCGGTGCTGTTCTGGCGTTATCGTCATGACTGGCTGGCCGAGAACGTCGCCGAGCCGATGGAGCGTCTGCACACGCATGCACAACTGCTCGACACCTTATGCAAATGGTTCGAGTACAGCGGCGAAAGCCAAGCGTGCGCTGAAGCGCTGGGTATCCATCGCAACAGCCTGCGCTACCGGCTGGAGAAGATTGGCGAGCTGACGGGTTGCGATCCTTACAAAACCGATGACCTGCTGCGCCTGTACCTGGGGGCGCAGATGATCACCCGTCACACCTGAAGCCGGGTTTTGTTCAAACGCCCGATGACGACCGCAGATCATTGTGCGAACGGCAGGCGGAGAACACGGTTTTGAGTGAGAGCATGCGAGATACCGGATCTGGAGAACAACAATGAAAATCGTCATCGCCCCCGACTCGTTCAAGGACAGCCTCAGCGCCCAGGCAGTTGCCGACGCGATCGCCAGTGGTCTGGCCGAGGTCTGGCCGCACGCCGAACTGATCAAATGCCCGATGGCAGATGGCGGGGAGGGCACCATCGAGGCGCTGCTGGCTGCCTGCAATGGTGAACTGATGAGTGCCAGCGTCAGCGGTCCGCTTGGCGCCCCGGTCAATGCTCAGTGGGGCTGGCTGGCGGAGAGCAGGACCGCAATCATCGAAATGGCCATGGCCAGTGGCTTGCAACTGCTGATCCTGGCACAACGCGACGCCTGTGTGACCAGCACGGAAGGCACCGGTCAGCTGATCTTGGCGGCGCTGGATGCAGGAGCCCGTCGGGTGATCCTGGCCATCGGCGGCAGCGCAACCAATGACGGCGGCAGTGGCATGCTTTCAGCCCTGGGCGCGCGCTTTGTGGATGCCGACGATCAGACTCTGGCGCCGGGTGGACTTGCGCTTGCCGACCTGGCGCGTATCGATCTGAGCGGCTTCGATCCACGCTTGTCTGACGTGTGCGTCGAGATCGCCGCCGACGTCGATAATCCACTCTGCGGACCGAATGGCGCCTCTTCTATCTTCGGCCCGCAAAAAGGCGCATCGCCTGAGCAGGTCATGGCGCTGGACGCTGCGCTCGGCTGTTTTGCCGACCATACGGCTCAGGTCCTCGGCCAGGACTTGCGCGACAGTCCTGGCAGCGGTGCGGCCGGAGGCATGGGCTTTGCCGCCAAGGCCTACCTGAAGGCCTCGTTTCGTGCCGGCGTGGAAGTGGTGGCCGACCTGACCGGGCTGGAACACGCGTTGATCGGTGCCGATCTGGTCATCACCGGCGAAGGCCGTTTCGACGCGCAAACCCTGCGCGGCAAGACGCCGCTTGGCGTTGCGCGAGTCGCCCGGCGTCGGCAAGTGCCGGTGATTGTGCTGGCGGGAACCTTGGGCGAAGGCTACGAGCAGCTGTATGCGCAAGGCATCGGCGCCGCCTTTGCTCTGGTCAGCGGACCGATGAGCCTTGAGCAGGCCTGCCGCGATACCCGCCGCCTGTTGCACGAGCGTGCGCGTGACGTGGCGCGTCTCTGGCAGATGGCTTCGGGCAGTTGATGATCGCGCTGTGATCAACGGCAGCAGCCTGGCAATCGGCTGTTATTTTCATTAAGCCTGCGAATATTCACTGGCCGTGCTAAAGAATTGCCTGGTAGGGGCGATATGCTATCGGTTGTCTGACAACTTCGAGTCGGACACCGTCCTCCAAAAAAATATAAAGAGCTCTGGTCATGAATCTACGCAAACTCACTATCGCTCGTCGTGCCGGTCTGGGTTTTACTCTCATTTCCCTGTTGGTGGCATTGCTGGGGTGGTTTGCGCTGGCACAGATGTCGACCATTCGCCAGAGTGAAGTGGCGGTGGAGACCAACTGGCTGCCCAGCATGCGAGTGGTCAACGATATCCGCGAGATCATGCTGCGCATTCGGACCATTTCCCTGCGCATGGCGCTGGACACCGATCCTGCGAGCATTCCGACCTACCGTGGTCAGCTGGACGTACGTCTGGGCGATCTGGACAAGAAGCTGGCCATTCTCAAGACCTTTGTCGACACCCCGGAAGAGAAGTCGCTGACCGACCAGTTCATGGTGACCATGGGCCAATACCGCAGTGCGCTGGACCGCTCATTTGTACTGGCTGGCCAGGGCGATAGCGTCGGACTGAACAAGCTGCTGCTGGTCGACATGAAGCAGATCGTCGACGGTTCCGGCAAGCAACTCGGTGATCTGGCCGACTTTTATGTCACCAGGGTCGATGCGGAAGGCAAGTCCGCCGAAGCCCAGTACGGTAAGTCGCGCGATATCGTCATTATCTTCGTGGTGATTGCCGCGCTGTGCACCATCGGCCTGGCACTCTGGCTGACCCGCAGCATCGTCGGTCCTCTGCAGCGCGCGGTCACCGCCGCCGAGCAGGTTGCCAACGGCGACCTGACCCATACCATCGAGGTCGATGGCGAAGACGAAGTCACCCGGCTGTTGCGTGCCCTGGCGACGATGCAGATCAATCTGCGTGAAGCGATGCGCCACATCGGCAGTTCGGCCACGCAACTGGCATCGGCCGCCACCGAGCTCAACTCGGTCACCGAAGACAGCTACCGCGGGCTGAACCAACAGAATGCGGAGATCGATCAGGCCGCCACGGCGATCAACGAAATGACCTCGGCAGTAGAAGAAGTTGCGCGTAATGCCGTGTCCACATCGGACGCCTCAAACCAGTCCAGCACCTCGGCGCTGGCGGGCCAGACGCGGGTGATCGAGACGGTGCAGTCGATCCAGACGCTGACCGACAACGTGCAGGCCACCTCGACGCTGGTGCAAAACCTTGCCAATCAGTCGCAGGACATCGGCAAAGTGCTGGACGTGATCCGCTCGATTGCCGAGCAGACCAACCTGTTGGCACTCAACGCCGCCATCGAGGCGGCACGTGCAGGCGAGTCGGGCCGCGGTTTCGCGGTGGTGGCGGACGAAGTCCGGGCATTGGCGCATCGCACCCAGCAGTCGACCCTGGAAATCGATTCGATGGTCAGCGCCATGCGCAGCGGTTCGGCGCAGGCACTCGACTCGATGAACACCAGCCGTGACCGGGCCGACTCGACGTTGGCACTGGCCAAGGGCGCGGGTGAGTCCTTGAGCGAAATCACCTCGTCGATCAACCAAATCTCCGAGCGCAATCTGGTGATTGCCAGCGCGGCTGAAGAGCAGGCGCAAGTGTCGCGTGAAGTTGATCGAAACATCGTCAACATTCGCGATCTGTCCATGCAGTCGACTCAGGGCGCCAACCAGATCAGTGCGTCGAGCCATGAATTGTCGCGTCTGGCCGCTGACCTGAATCAGGTGGTCTCACGCTTCAAGGTGTAAAACCCTACATTGATACAGGTTGTGTCCGCTTGCCGACGATCGACCGGACGCGCATTATGCCCTCGGTCGAAATGACCTCCGGTACAGTCTGGGCACAACCTTATCGAAGGGGGCGGCATCGCTTCATGAATAACAATAATCAAACCTTCAGCAGTTGGCTGCGCTCGCCAGCCCATCACCAGTGGCTGGCCCTGGAAGGCAATCGTCTGTTGACCTTCGCCAAGGCCTCCAGACTGGACAACGGCTTTGGCAGTCTTGATGACTACGGTCGGCTGATGGTCGGTGCCACCGCAGGAACCATGAACACTGCGCGCATGACCCACTGTTTTGCCATGGCCCATGCGCAGGGCATTCCCGGTTGTGCTGCGCTGGTCGATCACGGTATCGCCGCGTTGCAAGGCCCGTTGCACGATGCCGAACATGGCGGCTGGTTCAGCGCCGCGCTCGAAGACGGCGGCAAGACCGACAAACAGGCTTATCTGCATGCGTTCGTTGCCCTGGCGGCCAGTTCCGCCGTGGTGGCGGGGCGGCCTGGGGCGCAGGCATTGCTGTCCGACGTTATCCAGATCATCCAGACGCATTTCTGGAGCGAGCAGGAAGGGGCCATGCGTGAGTCGTTCGCGCGGGACTGGAGCAATGAAGAGACCTACCGCGGTGCCAACAGCAACATGCACAGCACCGAAGCTTTTCTCGCGCTCGCTGATGTGACCGGCGACGCGCAGTGGCTCGACCGGGCGCTGAGCATCGTCGAGCGAGTTATCCACGAGCATGCCGGTGCCAACAATTTTCAGGTCGTCGAGCATTTCACCCAGGACTGGCAGCCGCTGGCCGATTACAACCGGGAAAATCCGGCGGACGGTTTCCGGCCCTTCGGTACCACACCGGGGCATGCTTTCGAGTGGGCCCGGCTGGTGTTGCATCTGGAGGCTGCACGCCGTCAGGCCGGACGCGCCAACCCCGAATGGTTGCTGGACGACGCCCGCCAACTGTTTGCCAATGCCTGCCGGTACGGTTGGGATGTCGACGGTGCCCCGGGCATCGTTTACACCCTCGACTGGCAGAACCAGCCGGTAGTCCGTCATCGTCTGCACTGGACTCACTGCGAAGCGGCCGCTGCTGCTGCGGCATTGCTGCAACGTACCGGCGAGCAGCAGTATGAAGACTGGTATCGCTGTTTCTGGGAGTTCAACGAGACACTGTTCATCGATCACGAACATGGCAGTTGGCGCCATGAGCTGAACGAGCGCAACGAGCCCAGCGCAGACATATGGCCCGGCAAGCCGGACCTTTATCACGCCTATCAGGCCACGTTATTGCCGGTGTTGCCGCTGGCACCTAGCCTGGCCAGCGCCCTGGCGGGGCTGGAATGAACGGCTAGCGTCTGTTGAGCTTGAGATCGGAAGTCAAAGCGCAGGGATGCGTTTGTCGGTCAGGCGGATGATCTGCCTGGCCAGGAAGCTTCCGGTCAGGATCACGCCGAACAGGCGCAAGGTCTGCATCGCCAGCACGAAGCCGACGTCGGCATGCGTATCGATGGCAATAATGGCCATGGTGTCCAGGCCGCCCGGGCTGGTCGCCAGGTATACCGAGAGATAATCCTTGCCCATCATCACCGCAATCAGCCAGGCCGACACAGCACAGAGCACGATCAACAGCAGTGAGGCCAGAATCATCATCGGCAGTCGTCTCCAGACGTATTGCACCGTTGGCCGATCGAAACGCAGGCCGACGTAGCAGCCGATGGCACCGTAAGCGATGGGCAGCAACCAGGCTGGAACGCTGATCTGCATCACGCCACTCAGTTGCAGCGCGCCACCGAGCATCAGCGGCACCAGCAGGGCACCTGCCGGGAGACGCGAGCCGAGTGCCACGCCTGCGGCAATCACCGCCAGGCTCAGCGCCAGATCAACAAGGTCAAGGCTGGGCAAGACCGCCGCACTGCTGTGCAGGGCCGCAGCGGAATCCGGGGTGCCGATGAAATGGCTGACCAGCGCGCCGATGGTGACCACGCAGACCACGCGCACATATTGCATGGTGGCGACAATGCGTGAGTCGGCACCGTAATCTTCGGACATCGCGACCATCGCCGAGGCCGCGCCCGGTGACGTGCCCCAGGCTGCCGTGTTGCTCGGAATGCCGGCAAAGCGCACCAGCACCAGTCCAACTGCCGCGCTCAGCACCACCGTGAGGATGGTCGCCAGGAGCATGACATGCCATGAATGAAGGGCGGTGAGCAGCACACTGACCGACATGGCATGCGCAATCAGCACGCCGACCGTGCCCTGACCGAGTTGAAAGGCCCGCTTGGGCATGCGGATGCTGGCACCTGATACGCCAAAGCCTATGGCGACCAGCATCGGCCCGAGGAACATCGCAGCAGGCATATCGAACAGTTTGAGCAGTTGCCCGGAAATGCCGGCCATCAGGATCAGACCCGCCCATTGAGTCAGCGGGGAAAGGGAGGAAAGCGAAAAGCGTGAAGCGTTTGACAAGGACGTTCTCCTTGATTGGGGTGAATCACATGCACACAGTATCGACTTCCCAACCCATCAAGTCTATTTTCTAATAATCATGAATTGATAACTTTGGTTGATAGATATGGACCTGCGCGATCTCACCTATTTCGAAACCATTGCCGAGCTGGGGCATCTCGGACGTGCTGCGGAGAAGCTAAATCGCAGCCAGCCAGCGCTGACCAAGAGCATTCAGCGCCTCGAGGAGTCATTCGGAACGCGACTGTTTCAACGTGACGGCCGAAGGATCAAGCTGACGCCCGTGGGCGAGTTGCTGCAGGCGCGCGGCAAGGAGTTGCAGCAAAGCATTGCCCAGACCCAGCGCGAGGTGCGGGATTTCGCCAGTGGCATGGTGGGCAACATTCGGGTCGGCTGCGCCGCGACGATGGCGGAATATTTGATGCCGAAACTGACGTCGGCCTTGTTGCAGCGCACCCCGGACGTCACCTTGAAACTGGTGATAGGTCAGGATGACCTGCTGCGCGAATCATTGCGCTCCGGTCAACTGGACATGATCATTTGCGCGCTAGCGCCCGACAGTGAAGACGTCACCAGCTTTGCCATACTCAGGGACGAAGCCGTGGTGGTCGCCAGCAAAAATCATCCGATCTTCAAGCCGTCGTTGAAAATGAGTGACCTGTGCGCGTATCGCTGGGTACTGCCGCCTGTGAGTGTTTCATCGCGCAAATGGCTGGACGCAACCTTCGCTGCTCATGGCCTGCCGCTGCCGACGGTGCAGATCGAAGCGAACTCGATCTCGCTGTTGCCGGGACTGATTGCCCGCAGCAACCTGTTGAGCTTCATTGCCCGCGAGTCGCTGGAGTTCGGCAAGACCATGCAGCACCTGCGTGAAGTGCCGCTGGAGCAAACCACCCTCAAACGCACCATTGGTGTGACGTTGCGCAAGGGCGGTTACCTGTCACCCGCAGCAGAAGGCATGTTGCAGATGCTGCGCGATAACGGCGGGGACTTTCTGGGGTGGGGCTGACCGCCCCGGTCAGCCGCTTGTGGGCAGGGCCTGAAAGCCACTCAGGTACTTTGCCAGCGCCTCTGCACCCAGCTCCACGGTTGAGCTGGTGCCCGCCCAGCTGCAGGCGAGCATCAGGTTGCGCGGCAGGTCGAAGTCTTCAACCGTAAACCCATTGGCGTCGAGACCGTTTTCATCGTGGGGAACCAGTTCGCGCAGCGACGCCACCGGTTCAAAGTACGCCCACACTGGCTTGTTCAGTGCGACCGCCATACCGACTTCGAAGGCCGTGCCCGAATCCGGCTCCAGGCCACGGAATACGTTGAGGTTGACCAGCATCGCTGAGCAGCGGTGGATCATCGCGACATTCATCGAGTAAATCTGCTGTGCGGTTTCATGCGCTGTTCGTCCGTGCGTGACCTCATTGTCAAACGGGTACAGACCCTCAAGTCCGTGTGCGGCGCACAGAGCCTTCAGATAGCGTCCATGTTCCACGGCATCGGTCCTGAACACGTCGAAGCCTGCGAGATAAACCAGTGGCGCGTGCATATTCGTCTCTCGGCTGCAGATGTTGTCGCGCCGATTCTAAGGCCGACCGTCTGCCCGCGATACATGCCATTGATCGGTCGAACACGATCAGCAGGCGTTTGCACTGGAATCTGTACGGATAACCAGTATCCTTGTTCAGTCTGCTCATTTGTCATGTGAACGCTGGCCTTGAATACTTCGCCCCTCGACAATCCGTTTTACTACCTGGAAAACTTCCGTCAGGTCCTTGACTGGATTGCCCGGCGCTACGATGACCTGCTCGACGCAACCGAGCGCCGCTTCATCAGCGAGTTTGCCGAGCTGCCGGTCCCCGCCCAGGGGTTGCTGGTGCGCATGGTGATGCGCAAGGGTGTGTTGTTTCGGGCCAGCAAACTCGGTTATGTCGAGATTGGCGACCCTCACGACGCCGTATTGCCGCTGCTGGCGCGGGAGTGGGTCGACACCGCTCCGCCACTGGGCCTGAGCGAGTTGTTCCAGCTGCTGCGTCGGGATGAGTTGAGCCACTGCTTCAAGGATCACGCGGTCAAGGGCCCTGAGCGCAAGCAGGATTGGTTCGAGCGCCTGCAGCCCATGTACCCGTCGCCGCAGTCCCTCGAACAATGGCATCCGACGTTGCCCGACGCCGTGTTCGGCCTGAAGATCATGCCGCTGTGTGATCGCCTGCGCTTGCTGTACTTCGGCAATCTGTACCAGGAATGGTCTGAATTCGTGCTGGCTGACCTGGGTATCTACCGCTACGAAAAAGTCGAGTTTTCGCTGGAGTCGCGCGGCATCAACGAGCGTGCGGATATCGATGTGTGCCTGCAATTGCATGCCTGTCGTGAAGCGCTGGAAACCTGCCTGGAACTGCATGCGCTGGCCGAGCGGGTCATTGCCATCGAATGCGGCAACCCGTGGTTGCTCATGCGTCGTGGCAAACTGCTGTTTCGTATCGGGCAACAGGCCGAGCGCATGCAGGACTGGCCTCTGGCGATGGCGGTATATCGTCAGTCGAGTTACCCCGGCGCGCGTTCAAGGCAGATCCGCGTGCTGGAGCGCAACGCCGAGTACGCAGCGGCGCTGGCGCTGGCGCAGCAGGCCCGTCTCGCTCCGGAAAGTGATGCCGAGGTCCAGCACCTGTCACGCGTCTTGCCACGCCTGCAACGCAAGCTCGGCCTGACTGCCGCGCGCAAGCGCACGGTGCGGGCCATTGCGCGGCTGGACGTGCAGGTCACGCCAGTGTCGGGCATGAGTGTCGAGCGTTTGATACGCATGCACCTCGAAGAAGAGCAGGGCGGGGAGGTGCATTACGTCGAGAATGCGCTGATCAATTCACTGTTCGGGCTGCTGTGCTGGCGAGCCATTTTCGCCCCGTTGCCGGGTGCATTCTTTCATCCGTTTCACAGTGCGCCGAGTGACCTGTACAGCCCTGACTTTTATCAGCGCAGAGCATCGTTGTTCGATGCCTGTCTGACGCAACTGGAGTCTGATGAATATCTGACGACCATTCGTGAGCATTTTGAGAGCAAATACGGTCTGCAATCACCCTTTGTATTCTGGGGAGCGCTGACGCCGGAGCTTCTGGAACAGGCGCTTCATTGCCTGCCGGCAGAGCACTTGCTTCGCTGGTTTCGTCGGCTGTTGCAGGACATAAAAGCCAACCGGACCGGGATGCCCGACCTGATCCAGTTTTTTCCGGAGCAGCGTCGTTATCGAATGATCGAGGTCAAGGGGCCGGGTGACCGCCTCCAGGACAACCAACTGCGCTGGCTGGACTTCTGTGCCGAGCATGGCATGCCGGTGGAGGTGTGTTACGTGCAATGGGCGACTGACAACAGTGCCTGCGTCAGTAGCGACCTGTCAGGTCATCAAGGGGCCTTGTGCCCGTCCTGAGTGTCCTGATGATCCGCATCATGGGGCTGTTTCGAATCATGAGGCTTGTCGTCCGCGCTGCCGTTATTTCCCGGCAAGGGGTCCATGCCTTTGGTGCCGGGGCTTGTGCCTGGCGCGCCGGGGCTGGTGCCGTCGACGTTTTTTTCCATTCCGGTGCCCGGGACTTTCGGACCGTCGCTGACCGGGTTGGTCGGTCCGGTCGAACCTGCAAGCGCACTGGTCGCCGACAGGGCCAAAAATGTCGCCAGGCTTATCGCCCCCAATCTATTCCTGATCATGGTGCAAACTCCGTGAGTACTTTGATCGAAACAGTACGTTGACTGAAACTGTACCGCGAGAAGGGTAGACCCGCGGGCAGGGCATGGTCCTACCCGCGTAAGACGCCTGATTACTGAGTCTTGGTCTTTTCAGTGGTGGTGCTCTTGTCGTGCGTACCGTGTGTCGTCTTGTTGTCGTGCTTCATCGAACGCTCGGCTGCCGCTTCCTTGCTTTCAGCTTGCGCGCCTGGAGTCTCGGACGAGGTGCGGTCCATCGGCTGGGTATTGGTGCCCGGCAGTTTGGTCGCATTCTTGTTGATCGGGGTTTCAGGGGTGGTGGTCGACTCGGCAAAGGCGGCACCCGAAGCTACAGCCATCAGGCCAGCAAGAGTCAGGGCAGTCAGTTTGGTCTTGATCATGATGATTACTCCGTTGTTTTAAAGTACTCACGTTGGTCATTGGCCAGTGGCCATAGGTGCCGTCGAACCCGACGAACGGTAGATATGTTCGAGGCATCAAGGCTTACGCCGTTGCTGTCCGCCGTGAGAGTCATCGCGCGCCCTTTTCGGTCATTCACGCCCCCCCTTAACGCCGTCGACAGCGAAGTTTTAAGTTGATTTAGCTATAACGTGACCACTCGGTCATTTACAAAGCTTCTTAAAATCACACTTTCTTACATTTTTATAACGAAGCGGGCATTCCGCTACCTGATGAGTGGTGGCAGAAGGCTATTTGGGCTTTCGGGTCGAAAATGTCCCGTAAACATTGGGTTTGGAAGGGGTTTTGGTAGCTGGCGACGTAGGAAATCACTTACAAAAAAGTTCCTCTAACGACACGATTCGTTGGATTGTCATTAAACAGCAACATTTGAGGTTTTAAATCCGCCTCGGGCCTCCTTAAGTGGACCACCACACAATCTCCTGGACTGAGGTATTACCGTGATTCTGCTGACTAAAAAACGCTTGTCGCTTCTGATCGCATCGCTGTGCCTTAGCGGTGTGGCTCACGCGACTGATGTAACAGGCGCTGGTTCGAGTTTCGTCTACCCGGTTATTTCGGCGTGGTCCCAGGACTACAGCAAGAGCAAGGATAACCGTATCAACTATCAGTCCATCGGTTCGGGTGGTGGTATTGCCCAGATCAAGGCTGCGACCGTTGACTTCGGTGCATCCGACGCCCCGATGTCTGCAGAAGATCTGCAGGCCGGCGGCCTGGGTCAGTTCCCAAGCGTGATCGGCGGTATCGTGCCGATCGTCAACGTCGAAGGCGTCGAAAGCGGCGAGCTGAAGCTGGACGGTCCAACCATCGCCAAGATCTTCATGGGCGACATCAAGAAGTGGAACGACCCGGCAATCACTGCGCTGAACTCGGGCGTCAAACTGCCTGATACCGCAATCACCGTCGTTCACCGTTCGGACGGTTCGGGCACCACGTACAACTTCACCAACTACCTGAGCAAAGTCAGCCCGGAGTGGAACGAGAAGCTGAAGTTCGGTTCGACCGTGCAGTGGCCAGCAGGCGTGGGCGGCAAGGGTAACGAAGGTGTTTCGGCCTACGTGAAGCAGATCAAGGGTTCGATCGGCTACGTCGAGTACTCCTACGCAACCACCAACAAACTGTCCTACACCCAGTTGAAAAACGCTGCCGGCAAATTCATCAAGCCTGACGCCAAGGCATTTGCTGCCGCCGCCGACACTGCCGACTGGGCAAGCGCCAAAGACTTCAACCTGATCATGACCAACGCGCCGGGTGAGGCTGCATGGCCGATCACCGCGACCACCTGGATCATCATGTACAAGAAAGCCAAGAACGAAGAGAAAAGCA
The DNA here is from genome assembly GCF_977070315.1 of Plantibacter cousiniae (nom. nud.). NCBI lineage: Bacteria > Bacillati > Actinomycetota > Actinomycetes > Micrococcales > Microbacteriaceae > Plantibacter > Plantibacter cousiniae (nom. nud.). The sequence continues at coordinate 124,896 of NZ_CDRVEU010000010.1, forward strand.
CGGCTGCTTTCGACTTCTTCAAGTGGTCCCTGGAAAACGGCCAGAAGCAGGCCGAGAAACTGGAATATGTAGCATTGCCGAAATCGCTGGTTGACCGCGTGGAAAGCTACTGGAAAACGGAATTCACCAAGTAAGTGATTCAACCCGTACCACCCCTGTCATCAGCCGCGATATCGGCTCGGTGACAGGGGCTTTTCCTTGCGAGTGGCCTCAACATGACTGAAAACACCCAATACCTGTCCGCTAACGTCTCCGCTGGTGAGTCCGAGGGCGAGAAGCGCGCCAAACGGGATCATCGTCATGACCTGTGGTTCAAGCGTTCATTGCAGGCTGCAGCGATGCTGGTGCTTGCTTTGCTGGGTTGTATTGCCTTGTCGACCCTGTGGGGCGGCAGTCTGGCATTCCAGACTTTCGGGTTTGGCTTTCTGACCAGTACCGAGTGGGACGTGAACGCCGGCAAGTTTGGCGCTCTGGTTCCGATCTACGGCACCCTGGTGACCTCTTTTCTGGCTTTGCTGATCGCCGTACCGGTGAGTTTCGGCATTGCAATCTTTCTTACCGAAGTGGCGCCGCCCTGGTTGCGCATGCCGATCGCCTCGGCCATCGAGCTGCTGGCCGGTATCCCTTCGATCATCTACGGCATGTGGGGGCTGTTCGTCTTCGGCCCGTTCATGGCTGAACACCTGTCGCCGTGGATTACCGAAAACCTTGGCGCACTGCCGCTGATCGGTCCGATGTTCCAAGGGCCGCCGTTGGGTATCGGCATGCTGACCGCAGGTATCGTACTGGCGATCATGATCACGCCGTTCATTACCTCGGTGATGCAGGAAGTCTTCCGCACCGTGCCCGTGGCCCTCAAAGAGTCGGCCTATGCACTGGGCGGTACAACCTGGGAAGTGGTCTGGGATATCGTGCTGCCGTACACCCGATCGGCCGTGGTCGGCGGTGTGTTTCTGGGGCTGGGGCGCGCGCTCGGCGAAACCATGGCGGTAACCTTCGTACTGGGCAACGCGCATCAGTTCTCGGCTTCGCTGATGATGCCGAGCAGTTCGATCGCTTCGGTGATCGCCAACGAGTTCAACGAGGCTTACACCGACTTGCACCGTTCGGCACTGATCGCCCTTGGCTTCCTGTTGTTCGTCGTCACCTTCATCGTGCTGGCCCTTGCACGCCTGATGCTGTCGCGCCTTTCGCGTAAGGAGGGGTTATGAGTAAGGATGTGACCGGCAGCGAGCACCTGTATCGGGTTCGCAGCATCAAGAACAAGATTGCGATGGTGCTCAGCTGTGGTGCCACTGCCTTCGGCCTGCTGTGGCTGGTGTGGATTCTGCTGACCACTATCATCAAGGGCATCGACGCGCTCAACCTGCAACTGTTCACCGGCATGACTCCGCCGCCTGGTACCGAAGGTGGACTGGCCAACGCGTTCTACGGCAGTGTGCTGATGTCCGGCATCGGCCTGCTGATCGGTACGCCGATCGGTCTGATGGCCGGCATCTGGCTGGCCGAGTTTGCCCGCTACACCAAACTGGGCAACGCCGTGCGCTTCATCAACGACATCCTGCTGTCGGCACCTTCGATTGTGCTCGGTCTGTTCGTCTACACCGTCGTGGTACTGCCACTCAACGCGGTGACAGGCCATCAGGTGGGCTTTTCGGCGATTGCCGGTGCGCTGGCGCTGGCATTGCTGGTGATCCCTGTGGTGGTGCGTACCACTGACGAAATGATGCAACTGCAACCCTCGACCATGCGTGAAGCTGCGCTGGCGCTGGGCGTGCCGCAATGGAAGCTGACCCTGCAAATCGTCCTTCGCGCGGCCAAGGCTGGTGTGGTAACCGGCGTATTGCTCGCATTGGCACGCATCACCGGCGAAACCGCGCCGCTGCTGTTCACCGCTTTCGGCAACCAGTTCTGGAGCAGCGATCTGCTCAAACCCATCGCCAGTGTTCCGGTGGTGGTTTTCCAGTACGCCATGAGCCCGTTCGATGACTGGCACTCCCTGGCATGGGCCGGTGCGCTGGTCATGACGTTGTTCGTACTGATACTGAGTCTGCTGTCTCGCTTAATTCTTCTGCGCAATAGGGCGTCCTGATGAACAACCTTTCCCTGGCCAACGAAAAAACCAAGATCCAAGTGCGCGGTCTGGAGTTTTTCTACAACAACCAGAAGTCGTTGAAGTCCATCGACATGACCATCCCCGAGAAGCGCATCACGGCGATCATCGGCCCGTCGGGTTGCGGTAAATCGACCCTGCTGCGCGTCTTCAACCGCATCTACGCGATGTACCCGAAGCAGGAAGCGCGCGGTGAAGTGCTGCTCAATGGCGAGAACATCCTGGCCCCAGGCTATTCGATGAACCGCCTGCGCAGTCATGTGGGCATGGTGTTCCAGAAGCCTGTGCCGTTCCCGATGTCGATCTACGACAACATTTCCTACGCCATCAAGCACCACGAAAAACTGTCGCGTCGGGAAATGGAAGATCGCGTCGAGCAGGCCCTGCGTGGCGCGGCCTTGTGGGACGAGGTCAAGGACAAGCTCAAGCAGAGCGCGACCGGCCTGTCCGGCGGTCAGCAGCAGCGTCTGTGCATCGCCCGTACCATCGCGCTGCGTCCTCAGGTATTGCTGCTCGACGAGCCGACCTCGGCACTTGACCCGATTTCCACAGGACGTATCGAACAGCTGATCACCGAGCTTAAAGAGCAGTTCACCGTGATCATCGTGACTCACAACATGCAGCAGGCGGCGCGTTGCTCCGACTACACCGCCTTCATGTTCATGGGTGAACTGATCGAGCACGGCGACACCGACACCATCTTCACCAAGCCCTCCAAGACCCAGACCGAAGATTACATCACCGGTCGTTTCGGCTGATCATCCGGCCAGGGCGGGCGCTTCCTGGCGCTCGCCCATGAACTCCTCGATCCTGCTGCGCAGCCAACGCTCGGCAGGGTCGCTGTCCATCACACTCAGCCACGTCATCGACAGGTCCAGCCCCGGTGTGGGGAAGGGCAGTGGCTCGTCATACAGCAAACCCAATGCGCTCATGGCCTTTGCCGCATAGTCGGACAGCCCCGAAATCATGTCGGTGCCGGCCATCAATGCGGGCAGGGTGGCGAACTGCGGCACCGACAACACCACCTGACGCTTGCGCCCCAGCGCGGTCAGCCACTCATCGGCGAAACTGCTGACACTCGCGACGTGCGACACCACAACATGTGGGCGCGAGCAGTATTCGTCCAGGCTCATGGGGCTGGCAGGCTTGTCGGCGCGCACCAGCCTCGGCTGCACGTTACGCAGCGTCTTGCGCTTGGCATTGGCGGGCAGTTCACGGGTCAGGCAGACGCCAACGGTGATATCGCCGGACATCAGCACCTCGGAGATATTCAGGTAGTCGACGTGCTTGACCACGATCACCACGCCGGGCGCTTCCTGGCGGATGGCCTTGAGCATCGCCGGCAGCAGGCCGAATTCGACGTCATCGGTCAGGCCGATGCGAAAGGTCATCTTGCTGACCGACGGGTCGAAGTCGGTGGTCAGGCTGAGCGCTGTGGACATGGCGTCCAGCGCAGGCGTCAGGTGCTTGAGAATCTCGTGAGCGCGCGCGGTGGGTTCCATGCGATGGCCGACGCGGATGAACAGTGGGTCATTGAGCAGACTGCGCAGGCGATTCAAGGCAGCGCTTATCGTAGGTTGGCCGAGAAACAGTTTTTCGGCTGCGCGGGTGACGTTACGCTCCTGCATCAATGTTTCGAATACCACCATCAGGTTGATGTCGGCCTTGCGCAGTTCATTTCGATTCATTGCTGTTCCTTGGCATCAGACCTGGACGGCCAAGTCTAGGCAGTCCACGCAGAACGCGTCCAGCATTTTGCCTCTGCATGATGAAACGTCTGCTTACGGTTCTTCGGGCAGGAAAAGGGCGAATCTGTAAGGGGAAACAGGGTCTACTGGCAGGCATGCGGTTTAACGTAAAAACCGCCTTGGATTCCCGATCCCTAGCTACAGGAGGTGCCCCTTATGCGGGCTGCAAAGATTGCCGGTATGTTGATGTCGCTGACGCTGTCAGGCGCAGCACTGGCTGAAACGCCCGGTTATGGCCAGCAACTGGAAGGTTTTACTTACCCTCACGCGCTGCATAAATTCAGTTTCCAGTCCCAGGGCCAGACGCTGGAAATGGGTTACATGGACGTCGCGCCGAGCGGCAAGGCCAATGGCCGCACGGCGGTGCTGCTGCATGGCAAGAATTTTTGCGCTGCGACCTGGGAAGACACCATCAAGGGGCTGAGCGCTGCGGGCTATCGCGTTGTCGCACCGGATCAGATCGGTTTCTGCACCTCGACCAAGCCGGAGCACTACCAGTACAGCTTCCAGCAGTTGTCGATGAATACCCATGCGCTGCTGGAAAAACTGGGTATCGACAAGGTGTCGGTAGTCGGTCACTCCACGGGCGGCATGCTGGCCACGCGTTATGCGTTGATGTACCCGAAGCAGACCGAGAAGCTGGTGATGGTCAACCCTATCGGTTTGGAAGACTGGAAAGCACTCGGCGTGCCGTATCGCAGCGTCGATCGATGGTATGAACGAGAGCTGAAGACCACTGCCGAAGGTATTCGCGCTTACGAGCAGAAGACCTACTACGATGGCCGCTGGAAGCCGGAATATGACAAGTGGGTCGACATGCTGGCCGGTCTGAACAAAGGGCCGGGGCACAAGATCGTGGCCTGGAACTCGGCGTTGATCTACGACATGATTTTCACCCAGCCGGTGTTCTACGAGTTTCCCAGGTTGCAGGTGCCGACGGTGCTGATGATTGGCGATGCCGATACCACTGCCATCGGCAGCGACATCGCGCCGCCTGAGGTCAAGGCAAAGATTGGCAATTACAAGGTACTGGGCAAGCAGGTGACGCAGATGATTCCAGGCGCCAGGCTGGTGGAGTTCAAGGGCAAGGGCCATGCCCCGCAGATGGAGGATCCGCAGGGCTTCAACAAGGCACTGGTCTCCGAGCTTCAATAAGCTGCACGTCATGCCATGCAGCAACCTGGTCCGACAGCCACCAGGTTGCCTGCGACCGGCACTGCCGATTACACGGCAATTTCTACCAGATCACCCTTGAGCCTCACCGGCCAGACGTCGAGCCGCTGTTCCGGGTATTCGATGCAACTGCCGTCGTGCAGGCGAAAGTGCTGCTTGTACAGCGGCGAGGCGATGACCAGCTCGCCCGCGATCTGCCCGATCAGACCACGCCCGATCACGTTGGCCCCGGATTTGGGATCGCGGTTGTCGATGGCAAAGAGCTGCTCGCCCTGTGCGGTTTCGGGCAGGTAGAACAGCGCGACCTGCGCGCCGTCCAGCCACGCCACGACGCCTGAATTGGCAACCAGATCCGCGCGTCCGCACAGGGGCTGCCAGTGTAACTGCGCTGCCGCGGGCGCATTGTTGCCGGCGATTATTGTCTGAGACGCGTTCATCACACCACCTCCTTGAACAACGGGATAAGGGCCAGCTCTTCGGGTTTTGCCGGCCGGCGCTGGGCGCGTTCCTTGACGAACTGCACGTCGGGGTCAGCACGCCCGTCGTTGACGAAGGTGCGGAAGCGCTTGAGCTTTTCCGGGTCCTTGAGGGCGTTGGCCCATTCGCATTCGTAGCGGTTGACCACCAGTTGCATCTGCGACTCCAGCTCTGCGGCCAGGCCCAGGCTGTCGTCGATGATGACCGCCTTGAGATAGTCGAGGCCGCCTTCCAGCGATTCACGCCAGACCGAGGTACGCTGCAGCTTGTCGGCAGTGCGGATGTAGAGCATCAGGAAACGGTCGATGTAACGAATCAGGGTTTCATCATCCAGATCGGTGGCGAACAGCTCGGCGTGACGCGGACGCATGCCGCCGTTGCCGCACAGGTAAAGGTTCCAGCCGTTTTCGGTGGCAATCACGCCGACGTCCTTGCTCTGCGCTTCGGCGCATTCGCGGGTGCAGCCGGATACCGCAAACTTGAGTTTGTGCGGCGAGCGCAGGCCCTTGTAACGGTCCTCGATGCGCAGCGCCATGGCGACACTGTCCTGCACGCCGTACCGGCACCAGGTGCTGCCGACGCAGGATTTAACCGTACGGGTCGACTTGCCGTAGGCATGGCCGGTCTCGAAGCCTGCCTCGATCAGCTCGCTCCAGATATCCGGCAACTCGTGCAGTTGCGCGCCGAACAGGTCGATGCGCTGGCCGCCGGTGATCTTGGTGTACAAGTCGTATTTTTTCGCCACCGCGCCAATCGCTATCAGGCCGTCAGGGGTAATCTCGCCACCCGGAATACGTGGCACCACCGAGTAGGTGCCGTTTTTCTGCATGTTGGCCATGAACGTATCGTTGGTGTCCTGCAGAGGCACCAGCGAAGGCTCGGTGATGGGGCGGTTCCAGCACGACGCCAGGATCGAGCCGACTGCGGGCTTGCAGATGTCGCAACCATGCGCGCCTTTGCCATGGCGAGTCAGCAGTTCGTCAAAGGTTTCGATGCCTTCGACGCGGACCATCGAGTACAACTCCTGGCGGGTATGAGCGAAGTGTTCACACAGGCTTTTATCGACCGCCACGCCGCGGGCCACCAGTTCATGCTCGAAAACCTGTTTGAGCAGTGCGGTGCAACCGCCGCAGCCGGTGGCGGCCTTGGTGCAGGACTTGATTGCGACCAGATCGGTGCACCCATTGTCGATGGCCGAGCACACGGCGCCTTTGCTGACGTTATGACAGGAGCAGATGGTCGCTGTGGCGGGCAGGGCATCGGCGCCCAGCGTCGGCGCGCCTTCGCCACGCGGCAGAATCAGGCTCGATGGATCGGCGGGCAGCGGGATGCCGTTCTGCGCATACTGCAGCAGCGTGTCGTAATAGCTGTTATCGCCGACCAGCACAGCGCCGAGTACCTGCTTGCCATCGGCCGACACCACCAGGCGACGGTAGCTGGCGGTGGCTTCATCAATGAAGCGATAACTGACGGCCCCGGCCAGCGCACCGTGCGCATCACCGATGGAGCCGACATCCACACCCAGCAACTTGAGCTTGGTGGACATGTCGGCGCCGAAGAACGCGTCGGTATCCTGTTCGCACAACTGTGCTGCCACGCCGCGGGCCATTTGATAGCCGGGCGCGACCAGGCCGAACACGCTGCCGTTCCAGGCTGCGCATTCGCCGATGGCATAGATATCAACGTCGCTGGTGCGGCAATGCTCGTCGATTGCGATGCCACCGCGTGGGCCGAGCGCCAGCTCACACTGACGGGCCAGGGCGTCTTGCGGACGAATACCTGCGGAGAACACGATCAGGTCGGTCTCGAGAAACTCGTCGTTGGCGAAGTTCATCCGATAGCGGTACTGCTTGCCGTCGCTGATCGACTGCGTGGCGCGGGACAAATGCACGCCGACGCCCAGCGCTTCGATACGCGCCTTCAATGCAGCGCCACCGAGGTCGTCCAGTTGCACCGGCATGAGACGCGGCGCGAACTCGACGACATGGGCTTCCAGCCCCAGGGATTTAAGCGCATTGGCCGCTTCGAGTCCGAGCAGACCGCCGCCGACCACTACGCCTCGTCGGGCCTTCGACGCGGCATAGCGAATGCTGTCCAGATCCTCGAGTGTGCGATAGACCAGCCGGGAATTGCCCCGCGCGCCTTCGATAGGCGGTACGAACGGGTAGGAGCCCGTGGCCAGGATCAGTTTGTCGTAACCGAAGCAGCCTTCGGCGGTGATGATTTCGTGACGATCACGATCGATTTCCAGCACCGGTACGCCGAGGTGCAACGTCAGGCCGGGTTGTTCGTAGACAGACATCTCGCTCATGGCCAGCGATTCGGCGTCGCGGCCTGTGAAGTATTCGGACAGGTGCACGCGGTCATAGGCGCGCTGTGTTTCCTCGCCAAAGACGTGGATGCGATAGCGTTCGAGTGCGCCGCCTGCGATCAACTGCTCGACGCAATGATGCCCGACCATGCCATTACCGACGACGATCAGGGTTTTTACATCGTTGAGGGGGAAGACTGTGGTGTTCATAGCGAGTCCCGGCCGAGGCCAATCAGGTTTTTCAAAGCAAAAAAAAAGCGCCCGGAACCGTTCGGTTCCAGGCGCCTTTGCCTGTTGTCTTATTGGGTATTCGGGGGTGCCATCGAGCCACGTTGCCGGAAGCACCCGAGTAGCCCTCTGGTCTCTGCGAGACTGGCGATCCACGTCGATCAACCGGGGCGGCCCGACCACATTCATGGTGGGGTTGTTGAGGATTATGCAGAGGTTGTGCCAGCTTGCGTCGGCAGCGCTCCAAGCCCGAATTGGCAATGCACGCAAGGTTGCGCAGCGTTTACGACGGCTTCCGGCGCATGATTTTCCTGCCTTGCATTGGTGCGCATCGAAGGGTTTGCGCTGTAAAGCTGTGCGCCGTGCGCCGTGCGCGGAGCGTGGGCACGATAACGGCGTGCCTGCGGTCTGTCATTGATTCTGCCCGCAGGGCGTAGGAGCGACCGGGGCGGCGATCCTCATTGTTCGCGAAGACGGCGGGTAAGACGACGCATTTCCTTAAGTTGTACCGGCCTCTTCGCGAACAAGTTCGCTCCTGCACAGAATGCGGTGGTCTGAACGCCGAGTTCCGGGTCGATGCGAAATCGACACTTGTCGTTCCTCACGCTCCGCGTGGGTGTAGTTAAACCGTGCGTTCAAAAGCCCAAGTCTGGCGTAACATTTGTATCACCCTGCAATTCCCCCAATAAGTCCGTGCTCATGAACATCACTATTACTGAGGTACACCCCTCCGAGATCCCGCACACCGTCGATTTCGTCATGCGTGCGCGTGCCGGAATCTTTCCCTTGCTCGACACTGTCACCGTTCCGCCCGATCTGGCCGGTTTCGAGCAGGTGTATCTGGACGGGGAGGACGGCAAGTTTCTGATCGCCCGCAGTGAAGGTCATATCATCGCGGCTGTGGGCTACCTGCCGTTTGATCATCGTTTCCCGCAGCTCGATTATCGCGGGCGCAGAACCGTTGAGATCGTGCGCCTGTTCGTCGCGCCGGAGTTTCGCGGCGACGGGCTGGCCAGCCGTTTATGTCAGGCGCTCTGGGCCCATGCCGAGGCAGGTGGCATAGAGGTTTTGTACCTGCATACCCATCCGTTTCTGCCCGGCGCGATCCGTTTCTGGGAGAAACAGGGCTTTGCCGTGACCGATGTGGAGAGCGATCCGGTGTGGAAGACGACCCATATGGAGCGCGTTCTTTAAGAGGGCTTTGTCAGAAGACGAAAGGGGGCTGGCAGGGCGCCAACCCCCTTGTACCGATCAGTGCGGAGAACGCTGACGCGCAGTCTTGAGCAGGTCTTCCGGTGTGATATGGCCGACCACCGATTTGGCCGCCGCGCTGCCGGGGAGCGGCAAGTCGAGAATGTGACCTTTCATCTTGCCGATCACGTGCATTTCGCAAGGCTTGCAATCGAACTTGAGGGTCAACACTTCATCACCGTGCACCAGTTGCATCGGCGCGACCTTGGTGCGCACGCCCGTCACACCTTTGGCCTGTTTCGGGCACAGGTTGAACGAGAAGCGCAGGCAATGCTTGGTGATCATCACGGGCACTTCGCCGGTCTCTTCGTGGGCCTCGTAGGCCGCGTCGATCAGCTGTACGCCGTGGCGATGATAGAAGTCGCGAGCCTTCTGGTTGTAGACGTTGGCCAGAAAAGACAGATGCGACTCCGGGTACACCGGTGGCGGGGTCGTCTCCGCCTTGCGGCCACCGCGCGGATGAGCCTTGATTCGCGCTTCGGTCAGTGCCTCGATGGCGTCGCGGCGCAGGGTCTTGAGCTGCGAGTTGGGTACGAAGAACGCCTGTGGCGCGTCAAGCCTGACGTCCTGGGCATGATAGATCGTGGTGCCCAGTTGAGTGAGCAGGTCACGCAACTGATCCAGCGCCTGTTCGGGCTTGTTGGCCGCGCCAAACGGTCCATCGAGACCGACCGTGACGCTCACGCCTTCTTCGCTGGTGGCTTCCAGGCTCAAGTGATCTTCGCGCAGCGTAACCTGCCACTGAACGCCGATACGACGTTCGGCCGAGGTCTTGAGCAGCGCCTGTTGCCAGTTGTGGTCCAGGTTGCGGTTCAGCGGATGATTGGGGCGTACGCGCGACAGCGCTGCGGGCATCTCGTTGGGCTCTACGCGATAGCGCCAGCGCTTCTGGCCGTCCTCTTCGAACTCGCCCTTGAGTTCGGCGATGTTGGCACGGAAGCCCACCACTTCACGCTTGATCTGCACATTGAGGCCGTCGCCGTTGGACAGCGGCTCGTGGGTCACGGCGATCAGGTCGCGCTTGCCGAGCTTTTCAACGGTGCCCACCGCCAGACCGGTGAAGGTTGGCGTGTCGAACGCGCCGATGTCGATCTTGCGGTCGCTGACGAAATAATCGGTGCTGCCGCGATGAAAGGTCTTTTCCGGGTCCGGCACGAAAAAGTGCGCGGTACGGCCGCTGGAAGCGGGTGCGAGGTCCGTGCGGTCTTCGAGAATCTCGTCCAGACGCTGGCGATAATAGGCCGTGATGTTTTTTACGTAGCCCGCATCCTTGTAGCGCCCTTCGATCTTGAACGAGCGCACGCCGGCGTCCACCAAAGCACGCAGGTTGGCGCTCTGATTGTTGTCTTTCATCGACAACAGGTGCTTTTCGAAGGCCACAACGCGACCCTGATCATCCTTGAGGGTGTACGGCAGGCGGCAGGCCTGCGAGCAGTCGCCACGGTTGGCGCTGCGGCCGTTTTGCGCGTGGGAAATATTGCACTGCCCGGAGAACGCCACGCACAGGGCGCCGTGGATGAAGAATTCGATGGCCGCATCGGTTTCATCGGCGATTGCGCGGATTTCCTGCAGATTCAGTTCCCGGGCCAGCACCAGCTGCGAAAAACCGGCCTGATCGAGAAACTTCGCCCGGCTCAGGGTGCGAATATCGGTTTGCGTGCTGGCGTGCAGCTCGATGGGCGGAATGTCCATCTCCATCACCCCGAGGTCCTGCACGATCAACGCGTCCACGCCGGCGTCGTAGAGCTGGTGAATCAGCTTGCGCGCGGGCTCCAGCTCGTCGTCATGGAGGATGGTGTTGATGGTGGTAAAGATCCGCGCGTGGTAGCGGTGCGCGAATTTGACCAGCTCGGCAATGTCGCTGACCTCGTTACAGGCATTGTGCCGCGCACCAAAGCTCGGCCCGCCGATATACACCGTATCGGCACCATGCAGGATGGCTTCACGGGCGATGGTCACATCCCGTGCAGGGCTGAGCAATTCCAGGTGGTGCTTGGGTAACGACATGGCAACGGGATCCGGCTGCGGGCAAAGCGCGCATTGTAGTGCCACAGACCGCGCGGTGCACCTGTTGCAGATGGCAGCAGGTGCCGGACTGACCATCGGCGTGGTTTAGCGCGAGCGCAGGCGCAGAATCTTCGCCCCGTCACTGGGGTCGGTCAGCCAGTGCGCCACCACGCCGAAGGTGCTCAGCAAGCGTTCCGGAGTCAGTACCTCGAGCGGCGCACCCAGCGCGACCAGCCGACCCTTTTCCATGACCGCCACACGGTCGCAGTCCAGCGCCTGATTCAGATCGTGCAGGGCGATCACGGTGGTCACCGGTAAGGCCCTGACCAGGCCGAGGATGGTCAGTTGATGCTGGATGTCCAGATGATTGGTCGGTTCGTCCAGCAGAAGGATCTGCGGCCGTTGCGCCAGCGCCCTGGCGATGTGAACACGTTGCCGCTCGCCACCGGACAAGGTGTGCCAGGCGCGTTTTTGCAGGTGCAGCATGTCCACATCCTGCAGCGCCTGGCGAACGATTGCATCGTCCTCGGCGCTCCACGGCTCGAGTGCCGACAGCCAGGGCGTGCGGCCCAGTTCGACGGCATCCAGCACGGTCACGGCGTCGCTGGTTTCAGCCTGCTGCTCGACCACCGCCAGCAGGCGCGCCACGTCCCTGCGGCTCAATGACTCAAGTGCTTGCCCGCCCAGGCTGACCGAGCCGCTGACCGGCTTCTGAATACCGGCCAGTAGCTTGAGCAGGGTGGATTTGCCCGAGCCGTTGGGACCGACCACGGCCAGGGTTTCACCTGCGGCAATGCTCAGGTCGACATCGCGCAGCAGAGCTGCGCCACGTACCGAATAACCCAGACCGGAACAACCGAGTACCGGTGCACTGAGCGGATGAGGTAAGGCATTCATCGCGTGCTGTTGCCCCGGATAAGAATCAAAGCGAAGACCGGTGCGCCGATCAGTGCGGTAATCACACCGATCGGCAGCGCCTGCCCCTTGATCAGGGTGCGCGAAAGGATATCGGCAGCGATCAGAAACAGTGCGCCGCTCAAGGCGCTCAACGGCACCAGCCGGGCGTGCCGGACACCGACCAGCATCCGCACCGCGTGCGGGATCACCAGCCCGACGAAGCCGATGGAGCCGACAATCGAGACCATCACCGCGGTGACCAGCGCAGCGCTGGCGATCAGGATGATCTGTACGCGCCGTACCGCGATCCCCAGTGATGCCGCCGAGTCGCTGCCGAAGGTGAACGCGTCCAGCGCTCGCCGGTGCCAGAGGCACACCAGCAGGCCTGCCAGCACTGTCGGCACAGCCAGCCAGACCGAGTGCCAGCGCACACCGCTGAGGTTACCCAGCAGCCAGAACATGATGCCGCGTGCCTGCTCGGAGCTTGCCGATTTGGTGATCAGAAACGAGGTCAGGGCATTGAACAGTTGCGACCCGGCGATCCCGGCCAGAATGATCTGCCCGGCTGCCGTGGTGCCGCGTGAAGAGTGCGCCAGCAGGGCGACCAGCGAAAATGCCGCCACGGCCCCGACAAAAGCGCCCGCCGACATCGAGATCGCACCTGCACCGAAGCCCAGAATGGCGACCAGTACTGCACCGGTGGAAGCCCCTGCGGAAATCCCCAGCAGATACGGGTCTGCCAGCGGGTTGCGCAATAGCGACTGCAACACCACGCCACAGATCGCCAGCCCGGCCCCGCAGGCCGCCGCGACAATGGCGCGGGTCAGCCGGTAGTTCCAGACGATGCCTTCGTCTATAGGGTCGAGTACATAGCCAGCGCCCCAGAGTTTGTTGGCCAGCACCTGGAAAACCACGTTCAGGCTGATCGAGGTTTCACCGATCGCGGCCCCGATCATGATCGCCAGCACCAGCACTGCCGAGACCCAGAGCACATGAACCAACGCTATCGGCAATCTCATTTGGCAGCGTTGAAACGGTTGGCGGCGTCAGCCAGTTCCTCGAAGCCGGTAAACAGACGCAGGCCCGCCTGCATACCCTCGGCGTCGATGATCACGATCCGGTCATGCTTGACCGCGTCCATGTTGCGGGTCACCGGGTCGGTCTTGAGGAATTCGATTTTTTTCAGGTAATCGTCGGCCGGGAAGCGGCGGCGATCCATGCGCGCGATGACCAGAATGCTCGGGTTGGCCTTGGCGATGGTTTCCCAGCCCACAGTCGGCCATTCCTCGTCGGACTGAACGATATTGCGCATGCCCAGGCTGTTGAGCATGAAGTCCGGAATGCCTTTGCGACCGGCCACGAAAGGGTCGCTGGCGAGGTCGGAGCTGGAGAACCAGAACAGCGCCGAGACGTCATTGGCCTTGTTCTGCCGGACGTTGGCGATCGCTGCGCTCAGGCGGGCCTTGAGGTCGGCAACCAGCGCGTCGCCGCGATCCCGCACATCGAAAATCTGCGCCAGTTGCTCGATGCTCTTGTAGATGGTGTCGATGCGGAACGGCTCCAGGCGTGTGCCATCGGCACCGACCAGATTGTCCTTGCCTTCGCAGTCGGACGGCAGGATGTAGGTGGGTATCTTCAGGTCATGGAACTGCTCGCGGGTGCCGACCACGCCCTGTTTGCCGACCATCCACTCCAGTTGCACGGCCACCAGTTCCGGTCGCTTGCCAATCACTGCCTCGAAACTGGGCTCGTTGTCGGCCAGGCGCTCGACCTTGTCGTTCTGCGCCTTGAAGCGTGGCAATACATTGTTGAACCACAGGGAAGTGCCGACCAGTCTGTCGCCGAGGCCCAGTTCGTAAAGCATTTCGGTGCCGGCCTGGCCAATGGTGACGGCCTTGGTCGGCGCATGCTGGAAGGTCAGGGTCGCGCCACAGTTTTCAAGGGTCAGCGGGTACTGAGTGGGGGCGGCGAGGGCCAGGGTGGACAGCGTCAGGCTGGCAGCGAGTGCGGCGAGGCGGGGCAGCGACATGAAATGCGGTCTCCGTTGGAGCAGGTGCCAGGGCGCAATGCACATCAGGAAACACATCCCCGGATGATCACCGGGCACGACAGGAAATGCCGACGCGTGCGGATGTCCTTCCCGGACACCCCGCCGGTTAGTGGATTGAAGCGGGTCGGCAGGTCTCCTGACTGACACGTCATCGCTAGGCTCCGGCCTTCCCGGATCACGATCCAGTGGCAGTCATGGAGCAGGCTCGGTGCCTACAGTTGCGGGGGCAGTTTCGTTTTTCGCCTGGTGAGAAAGGCGTGCGAATTCCCTGTTAGTTCCTCTCGGAAACCGACGCGCGGCATGGTAAACGATAAGCGTTTTAGTGGCTAATCCTTTGCGCACAGCTGCTGCAGCACACGGTCTGTCAGTCCAAAACCGTCCCGATGGGCACGGAACTTTCGGGAAAAACGCTTAAATTATCTTCATGTTCACGTCCGTAAAACCGCAAAGGCCCATTCCAGAGCGTTCGCGTGAAAAACATGGCGCTGGGCCACAACACGTTTTTCACATCTTCTTCACCGCATCGGGACGATGCTGAACCTATCTTGCCTGCATGGGAGCGGCATAGACCTCGGGCACTCCCTAGGTCAACGCCACACATAGGTTCATGGCAGGAGTGGTCCCTTGACCGACACGATAATCAACAAGAATGTACTTCCCCGTTCGGGCATCAGTCAGCGCTACAAATTGCATCGGCACATCGTATCGATGTCCGTTGCCGTCGTGCTGACGGCTATCTGTGCATGGTTCTACTCGGCGTTCTCAGGCGTGCATGTGGTGGACCTGGGGGTCGGCAGCAACCTGAGCGTTTCCGGCCTTCGCGAGCACTGGCGGCAAGGCAATGTGGTGGTGATGATTCGCCACGCCGAACGCTGTGACCGCTCGAGCAACCCGTGCATGAGCGACGCCGACGGCATTACCTCCAACGGCCGCGACGCCGCTTTGGCGGTGGGCGCCGGGTTGCAGAAAATGGGCATGGACCACGCGCGCATGATCGCCAGCTCCAAGACCCGCACGCAACAGACTGCGCAGCTGTTGGCCGGGCACGCGGTGGCTGGCCAGGACTGGATCAACGACTGTGACAGCGGCTTCATGAAAGCGGTGCAGGCCCACAAGGTCAGCGGCGAGAACATGGTGCTGGTGACCCACAGTGGCTGCATCGATCAGTTCGAGCGCAAGGTCGGCGTACCTGGCGGCGAGCGCTCCAGTGAGTACGCCCAGGCGTTTTTCGTACAAATAGACGGCAGCCATCCGCCGAAAATCCTCGGCTCCCTGAATGCCGGGCAATGGGCAAACCTCAACAGCGAGCAATTCAATTGACGACATCTTCCAGCGCCAGGCTGCGGTTCTACGGCATCAACCTGGGTGTACCGGTGTTTTTCGCGTTACTGGTCTTCGTCACCTTCGACCTGACCACGATCGACCGGCAACTGAGTGACCTGTTTTTCGATTCGACGGCCGGGGTGTTTCCCATCGGCCAGAGCCATCTGTTCGAGAACATCACACACAGATGGGCGCGGATCCTTCCGAACTGGACCGGAGAGCTGGCGATCATTGGTGCGATGCTGTCCTTTGTCTGGCCGTTGCTGGAAAAATATGATGAATCGCGCCTTGCGAGGCGGCTGACGGGCTCTCGGTTGGGCACCTTCCTGCGCTTTGCACGCAGGCACCGGCTGGACTTCTTTTTCGTCATCGTTGCCTTTGCGCTGAGCACCGCCATGATCCATTACCTGAAAAGCCATACCAGCGTTTACTGTCCTGTCGAGACTACCTTGTACGGTGGCAGTCAGGCGCACATCGAGTGGTTCAGGAACTTCAACCTGCTGCACGAGGCCGGCGCCGGGCGATGCTGGCCGGGCGGTCACGCGTCAAGCGCGTTCAGTCTGCTGGTCCTGTACTTCGTGGCTCGTCGCTATTGCTGGCGGCATTCGAATACCCTGCTGGCGACCATTCTGCTGCTCGGGATGATTTACGGCACCACGCGGGTGCTGCAAGGCTGGCACTTCATGTCGCACACCTTCTGGGCAGGTATTGTGGTGTGGCTGAGCACGTTGCTGGTTGCCTTGTGCTTCTATGGCCGATCGAGGTTGCAACAGCCGATTCGCCAGGCGTTGGCCGTCAACAAACCTGATGCATTCGTCACTCGACCTGCAGACGCACTGGCGACAGGTTCCCGGTCGGCCGGGTAGAACAACAACAAGGCGCGGCAATGAACATTCTGGTTATTGAAGACCATCGTGATATCCACGATAACCTGCTGGAATTCTTCGAGCTCAGGGGGCATGCGGTAGAAGGGGCGCTGGACGGCCTGAGCGGGCTGCATCTGGCCGCGTCGAAACGCTTCGATGCGATCATTCTCGACATCATGCTGCCCGGCATCGACGGCAACCAGATCTGCCACAGCCTGCGCCAGTATTCGAAGTCGGAAGTCGCGATTGTGATGCTCAGCGCGCGCGATGAACTGGATGATCGGCTCACCGGTTTCAAGGTGGGGGCCGACGACTACATCACCAAGCCGTTTGCAATGTCCGAAGTGCTCGCCAGGGTAGAAGCGATCGTCAGCCGACGGCAGCGCCAGGACAACCGGATGATGGTGGTTGCCGACCTGCAGTTCGATCTCGACACCCTGGAGGTCACCCGCAAAGGCGTGCCTTTGAAGCTCAACCCGACCAACATGAAGCTATTGGAACTGCTGATGCGCAAAAGCCCGCATATCGTCAAGCGGGCCGAGCTGGAAGAGGCGCTTTGGGGCCGTGATGCCCCGAACAGCAGCAGTTTGCGCAGCAACATCCACGTGCTCAGGCGGGTACTGGATGGCGGGCACGACACGCCGTTACTGCACACGGCCCATGGCCTGGGTTACAAGCTGTGCGCGCAGCGCTGAGGCGGACTCATTCGAAGTTGAAAAGGCGCTGGATCAGGGGCGGTGTGCTGCCGGTCCAGCGTTTGAATGAACGGCGGAAATTGGCCGGGTCGTTGAAGTTCAGGTAGTCCGCCACAGCTTCGTTGCTCATCCCCTTGATCTGATACAGGTACAACGCGACGTGCTTGCGCGCCAGGTCGTGCTGCGCCTGAAAGTGCGTGCCGTGCTTGTGCAGCTTGCGCTTCAGCGTGGCCGGGCTCATGGCGAAAGCGTGAGCGACCTGTTCCAGGCTGGTGGCCTGTCGCACATGTTCACGCAGGTGCTGGTGCAAGCGGTCCAGCAGGCTGAACGACATGCCCAGCGCGGCGAGTTGCCCGTCGGCTTCCTGCTGCGCGACCTGCACCGCAATGGGCGATGCGCCAGGCCAGGCATGGGTAAGGTAATACCTGGGCAGGCGCATCATGTTCAGCGGGCGGCCAAATGCCGTGTTTTCGCCCAGATGAACCCAGTACTGCTCGATGTAGCGTGGCTCTTCGTGACAGAAACTGCATTCCCACGGCAAACGCTCGCCGCTCAGCGACTGACTCATCGCCACCAGTGCAGTCATGCCGGCTTCGAGCAGGAAGCGTTGCTGTTCACCTGCACCACAACTGTCCAGCCAGTAGAGATAGGCGAACTGTTCGTCCAGCTCCAGACGCGGTATCAGCAGCGGGCTGAGCAGCGCCTGTTGGCGGATCAGTATCTCCAGCGCCTGATGCAGGTTTTGCGCATGACGCAGCGCGTGACTGGCCGCGCCGTAGTGGCCGGGAAACAGCCGCTGGCCGAACAGGAAGCTGGTGTCGTCGGCTTCCATCTGACGTTGCGCGTTACCGATCAGGACGAAAAACTGTTGAGGGCTCAGGCGCGTATTGCCCGCAACGATGTCCTCGTAAAACAGCCCGGTGCCTTTGAGCAGGCGATGGCTGTCAATGCCGCGCGACAAGGCCAGATCAATCAGCGTTGCCGGCTGGTAGTGGCCGGGGATGAAGCGGCTGTCGATTTCATACCAGTCACTTTTAAGCGTCATGGCAGGCGCTCAGGCAGTGCAGGTCAGAGGGCGTCGGGCGCGAGCCAGCGACAGATTGAGGCGGCGCAGCAGGTTGTCCGGCGTTTCATTGAGTGCCATGACGACCGCCACGCTGGCCGACAGGTGAATGCGTTCGCCCTGTTGGCGGGTCTTGTGCGCCAGACTGGCGACCGCCTGCTGCAACTCCAGCGCCAACAGCTTTGCCTGGCTTTCTCCGGTGTTGGGCAACAACACCACGAAACGGTCGCCAGCCAGACGGCAGAGCAGGTCCTGACGGCGCAGATTGAGCACCAGCAAGTGGCTGAGCGCCGACAGCACCTCATCGCCTTCGGCATGCCCGAAGGCATTGTTGATCGCGCTGAAACCATCCACGTCCAGCGCCAGCAGCGACAGCGGCTGCTGTTGGCAGACACTCTGTTCCAGGCTGACCACCAGTTGGCGCTTCAGGTAGTCGGCGCTGCCCAGCGGGGTGAGTTTGTCGTACAACCGGTGCTCCCGAAAGCCGCGCTCGCGTTTTTCCATTTGTGCGCTGATTGCCAGTTGTTCGCGATGCCAGTGGTAGATGCCCAGGGTCAACAGAATCAGGCCGACCGGCATCGGGCCGGATTCCAGCCAGTGATCCCATTCGATCGCGGCGGGCAGGCGGATGAATTCGTCGAGCGCGTCGATCCACCACGAGAAGAACACGCAACTCAGGCCGATCGACAGGTAATTGGTCACCCGGCCGGCCGGTCTGCTCTTGAACACCAGAAACAGCCAGACCAGCGACAGCAGGGCGGAGCCACCTTCACCGACGATGTCCAGCCACTGCCATTCGCTGACATGTTTGAGCGTGCCGAATGCCAGAAACGCCAGCAGGCCGAGATTGGAGGCGACCATCAGCACGGCGAGTTTCCAGCGATGAGGTTGGATGATCCTGAACATGAACAGACGGCTCCCGAGGTGCTGATTATCGGCCAGCAGAACAGATGCACATGACACTTCGGTGACGGGTAACGCGAACCGCGAAAGGTCGAATCAGCTCACGTGTGTTACAGGTTTTTGCTTCGCATCTGACGTGTAAGCCACCCCGGATCAGCGCCAGGACTCAGCCGTCACTTACGTCGCACTCTGCGTCTTCAGTGCCATTGCTGCGTTGGCAGCGGTTGCGGGTAACGCATGAGGTTGTGTCGTATCAGAGTTACCTGCCTGTCGGCGTTTGATTCTGGCCAGCGGCCGTGGGAGCGAGCTTGCTCGCGATCTGTCGGGAACCGACAGTAGAGTCGGTATATACAGTGCGCCAGACACACCGAGCATCAGTACGGCCTACAGCTCCAGCCCCGCCTGAAAGTCAAATCAGCTCATTTACCTGCTCGATTCCCCTCAAACCCGCTGTTTTCAGCCCCTGGGCCCGTTACCTGTCACAGAACCGTCACTGCACGACTCTAGCTTGCGCCTCCAGTTGCCGGGCCATTTGCCTGGTCTGTCGGGTTTATGGGGGAGGACTTACATGCACAGGCGTCGCAGCAGGGCCCAACTGGTCGGTTTCACACTCAGCGCGCTGGCGTTTGCCATCGGCAGCGAACGTTTGCAGGCCGCCGAAGCCGATACCACCGAGCACGTGCAAGTGGTCGGCCAGGCCGCGAGCATCGACAACGCGCTCAAGGAGCAACGCAGCTCCGACAGCATAAAGAGCGTGGTGCATGCCGACGGTGTTGCGCAGTTACCGGACCAGAACGTCGCCGAAGCGGTGCAGCGCCTGCCGGGCGTCAGCGTCGAGCGCGATCAGGGCGAGGGGCGCTTTGTCACCGTTCGTGGCCTGGCCCCCGACCTGAACAGCGTGACCATCAACGGCACCATGGTGCCTGCCCCGGAAAGTGATCGACGCGCCGTGGCGCTGGATGTCCTGCCCGCCGAACTGGTGCAGTCCCTGTCAGTGATCAAGACCCTGACCCCGGACATGGACGCCAATTCGCTGGGTGGCACCATCGATGTCGAGAGCCTCTCGGCCTTCGACCACAAGGGCCTGTTCTACACCGGCAGCAGCGAGGCCAGCTACGACAAGAACACCCGTCAGACCAGTCCCAAGTTTTCCGGCGCGGCGAGCAATCGTTTCAGCCTCGGCGACGGCATCGACAACTTCGGCGTGGCAGCAGCGCTGAGCTGGCAGAAGCGTGACTTCGGCTCCGACAACGTCGAAACCGGCGGTGACTGGGATGGCGCGCGGCTGCAATCATTCGAACAGCGCGACTACGACATCAGTCGCGAGCGCGCCGGTGGCGGCCTGAACTTCGATTACCGGCCCGATGACGTCAGCAAGTATTACCTGCGCACCCTGTACAGCCGCTTCAAGGACGACGAAGTCCGCACCACCAACGGTTTCGAGTTTGCCGATGCGCAAAGCGCAGGGCAGACAGGCGATGCCGAAGGCACGCGCAAGCTCAAGGCGCGTACTGAAACCCAGGAAATCCAGTCCTACGTGTTCGGTGGCGAGCGCATGGTCGGCCTGTGGACCCTCAGCGGCCAGGCCGGTTACAGCGAATCCAGCGAGGACAGCCCTGGCCATATCGCAGGCGCCACGTTCGTCGGCAACGATGACTTTGCCGACACCGGTTTCTACGACCGCGACAAGCCGCGGCCGATTGTCGGCTCCTCGTTCTACGACAACTCGAACTTCACCCTGGACAAGGTCGACTGGGAAAAGCAGTACACCAAGGACACCGAGAAAAACCTGCGTCTGGACCTGGCCCGTGATTACGATTTCAAGGGCTATGCCTCGCAGTTCAAGTTTGGTGGCAAGGTCAGCCGTCGCGACAAGAGCAATGACCTGGAAGTCTGGAAATACGAGGATTTCGATGACTTGGGCTTCAGCGACCAGCAACTCAACCTGACGCAGTTCCAGAAAGGCAACATCGACCACCGGCTGGGCAACTTCGGCAGCGGCATCAGCCCCGGTGCGATCAAGGGGCTGATCGGTGGCCTCAACGCTGCTGACGCCTACGACGAGGCCGAAAGCCGCGCCAATGACTTCAAGATCAACGAAGACATCAACGCCGGTTACTTCATGAATACCCTGGATGTCGACAAGTGGCGCTTCATCGCCGGCCTGCGCTACGAAGGCACGGAAATGGACGCCAAGGGCACTGGTGTGCGTGATGGCACGTTCGAGTCCAGTACCACCAGCCGTCGCTATCATCACTGGCTGCCGGGCCTGCATGCCCGTTATCAGATCGACAAGAGTACCCAACTGCGTGCTGCATGGACCAAAACCGTGGTACGTCCCACGTTCGGACAACTGGCACCGGGTTTTGTGATCGATGATGACGAAGCGTCTTTCGGTAACCCGAATCTCAAGCCGCTGGAGTCAAGCAACCTGGACCTGGGCATCGAACACTTCATGGGCCGCGCAGGCACGGTGTCGGCGTTCGTGTTCTACAAGGATATCCAGAATTTCGTCTACAACACCGACCTGGCCGGCACCGGGCAGTGGGCGAACTTCTCCGAGGCCAACACCTTTGCCAATGGCGACAAGGCCAAGCTGTATGGCCTGGAGCTGGCCTACTCGCAGAAGCTCGACTGGTTGCCTGCGCCATGGAACGGTCTGCTGCTGGGCGCCAATGCCACGTTGAGCCGCTCGGATGCCAGCATCAACGGTTTCGACCAGAGCACCGGCAGCAATCGCAAACGCGATATCGACCTGCCCAGCCAGTCGAAAACCGTCGGTAACGTCATGCTCGGCTGGGAGAACGACAAGCTCAGTCTGCGTCTGTCCGCCAACTACAAGTCGGCCTACCTCTACGAGCTGGCGGCGATCGGCGACAAGGACCATGACCAGTATGTGGACGCGCAGACCTTCGTTGATTTCAGCGCGCGCTATTCACTGACAAAGAACCTCAAGGTCAGCTTCGAGGCCCAGAACCTTACCGATCAGCCGTACTTCGTCTACAGCGGCCATCGTGCCTACAACGGCCAGTACGAAGAGTACGGCCCGACTTACAAGGTCGGCCTGACCTTCACCCATTTCTGATCGATCTGAAGCGCTCATTCAAAGGATTCAACCGTTCATGATGATTTCGCTATCACCCAAGCCAGTGTGCCTGGCGCTCTTGCTTTGCCTGACGGCCGGGGCTGCGCAGGCCTCCTCGCCGATGGACCTGAACCTGACGCGCTGGGCTGAAAACGCCTCGTTCAAGGCTCAGTCTGTCGCCTTCTTGCCGGACAGTGACGGCAATCGGCGTCTGGCCGCGAGCATCAAGGCCGGCCTGTTGCTGCTGGATGAGCAGGGCCGCGAATTGGCAAGCATGCCCGGTTCATTTCAAGGTCTCGACAGCCGCTCAACGGGCGAGAGCGTCTTGCTCGCGACGCTGGACAACGCACGTCAACAGGCACTGCTGACCCAGCTGGACCCGGCGAAGATGCACTGGTCGAAGCCGGTCTACCTGCCGGCACGCGACTATTCAGTGGCCGGCCTGTGTCTGTATCGCGATGACGCCAGCAACCTGTTTGTATTTTTGGTGGGCGAAGAGGGCAAGGGCGAGCAATGGCTGATTGGTGCGAACAACCGGCTCAATGGCGAGCCGCGCCTGGTGCGCAATCTTCCGCTGCCTCCCAACGCCGAGTTTTGTCAGGTCGACGATGCCGCGCACAGGTTGTTCGTCAATGAAGCGAACATCGGCTGGTGGGCTTACCCGGCGCATCCCGAGGCCGATGTCGCCCGGCAGCCGGTGGCGCTGCGCGAGCCGTTTGGCGAGCTGAAACAGGCCGCCGGGGCAATGGCTGTTGTGCCTGGCGGTCTGCTGGCGCTGGACCCGAAGGGCAAGTCGTTGCATCTCTATCAGCAGCAGGATGATCAACAGCAGGCAGCCTGGGTGCCGGTGGCCGATCTGTCATTGATGAACCTGAAGAAGCCCGAAGGTCTCTCGGTGCATGAGAACAAGGGCGGTTTGCAGGTGCTGGTCAACGACAAGGACGGTGAGCGTCTGTATCAGGGGGCGCTGAACTGGACGCCCAAACCGGTCGCGGTTGCTGCGCCGCTGCCGAGTGTCATGCCGGCCATCCAGAGCCAGTCGGTCGGGCGTCAGGGTGACGCCGCCGACGACCCGGCGATCTGGGTCAACCCGAAAAATCCGGCACTCAGCCGGGTGCTGGGTACCAACAAGAAGCAGGGTCTGCTGGCTTACGACCTGAGCGGCAAGCAGTTACAGGAGCTGCCGGTCGGGCGTTTGAACAATGTCGATGTGCGCCCCGGTTTCATGCTGGGCAACAAGAACGTCGACCTGGCCGTGGCGAGTAATCGCGATCGCAACAGCCTGAGCCTGTTCAGCATCGACCGCGCCAGCGGCACGCTTCACGAGGCGGGGGAAATTGCCACGCCATTGGCGGAAATCTACGGCGTCTGCCTGTTCAAGCCTGCCAGTGGCGAGCTGTATGCCTTCGCCAACGGCAAGGACGGCAGCTTTCTCCAATACCGGCTCAGCGCCCCGGATGGCAAGGCCAAAGGCGAGCTGGTGCGCCGCTTCAAGGTCGACACCCAACCGGAAGGCTGCGTGGCCGATGACCAGCGTCAGCGCCTGTTTCTCGGTGAAGAAGACGTAGGTGTCTGGGAAGTCGATGCGCGGGCGGATCAGCCTGCAACGCTGTCCAGCGTGATCAAGGTGGGTGAAGTGGTGCACGCCGATGTCGAGGGGCTGGCGCTGTACCAGAGCGATGGCCATGACTATCTGCTGATTTCCAGTCAGGGCAACGACAGCTATGTGGTGGTGGATGCCGAGCCGCCTTATGCACTGCGCGGCGCCTTTCGGGTCGGCCTGAACGCGAAGGCGGGGATTGACGGCACCTCGGAAACCGACGGCATCGAAGTGACCGCCATGAACCTCGGCGGCCCCTGGAGCAAAGGCATGCTGGTGGTTCAGGACGGGCGCAAGCGCATGCCCGAGCAGGCGCAGAACTTCAAGTTCGTGCCGTGGGCGGAGGTCATGAAGACCTTGAAGCTGCCGTAAGTCGTTTGTCATCAAGCGGTGCTAATCATTCGTTCCATTACAGAGGACTACCCCGATGCACGCCACTCTCGAACACATGACCATCTGGGGCCTGATCAGCGATGCCAGCCTGCTGGTCAAGGCCGTGATGCTGATTTTGCTGCTCGCCTCGCTGGTCAGCTGGTTCCTGATCATCCAGCGCAGCCTTGTCCTGCGTCATTACGAGCGCTCACTGGATGCCTTCCAGCAACGCTTTCGCAGTGCCGCCGACCTGGCAACGCTGCAGGCGCAGGCATCCTCTGCGCAGCGCGATGCGACTGGGATCGAGGACGTATTTCAGGCGGGTTACGCCGAATACATGCAGCTCAAGCAGCGGCCGGGTATCGAGCCTGATGTGGTGCTCTCCGGCGTCGAGCGCTCGCTGCAGGTCGCCATCAGCGAGCAAGAGCTGCAATTGGAAAAAGGCCTGCAGTTTCTCGCCACGGTAGGCTCGGTCAGCCCGTATATCGGCCTGTTTGGCACCGTCTGGGGGATCATGAACTCGTTCATCGGCCTGTCGCAGGTGCAGCAGGCCACGCTATCGACGGTCGCGCCGGGTATTGCCGAAGCCTTGATTGCCACGGCCATCGGGCTGTTCGCCGCCATTCCTGCCGTTATCGCCTACAATCGTTTTGCTGCGCGTGGCCAGACGCTCACGGCGCGTTACTACAGCTTCGGCAATGAACTGCAGGTGCGCCTGAACCGCACTCTGCAAGGCCTGACACGCAACATGGCCGCTGCGGCCTGAGGACTTGTCATGCTGGTCAAACCGCAACGCAAACATGGCCCGAAGGCCGAAATGAATGTCGTGCCTTACATCGACGTGATGCTGGTGCTGCTGGTGATTTTCATGGTCACGGCACCGATGCTGACCCAAGGGGTGAAAATCGAGTTACCCAAAGTGGCCAGCGAAGCGCTCGTCACCGATACCCGGCAGCGTATCGTGACGTTGTCCGTCAAGGCGCAGGGCGGCTACTACTGGAACCTGGGCGATACCGTCGACACTCAGGCGCAGACCGATCAGGCCGCGAGCCTGGAAGACATGCAGGCGCGCATTGCCCGACTGGTGGCCGAGCGCAACGACACGCAAGTGTTCATCCGCGCGGATGACAAAGCCGATTACGGTCGTGTGGTCGCTGCCATGGCGGCCCTGCAACGCAGTGGCGTGACGCAACTGGGGCTGGTGACCGAGGCGCCGCAATGAACACCCTGACCCTCGACTATCAGCCGCCGCGTCGCGAATGGGGGAACCGGCCCTGGCTGCGCCGCAATGGCCTCGCGGCGGCGGTCGCGCTGGCGTTGCACGGCGCTTTGCTGAGCGGTCTGATGTTCGGCTGGAACGCCTGGGAAAAGCCGCCCGAACCGGTCAGAACCCTAACCACCCAATTACTGATTCTGCCGCCAACGCCAACGCCAACGCCAACGCCCGCGCCTGAGCCGGTTCCAGTGGCGGCGGCACCGGTAAGCGAGCCCGTGCAGGTGCCGCCACCCCCTGCACCTGCATCGTTGCCGGTCAGCAAACCGCTCGAAGCTGTGAAACCGCAGGCAGAGCCGCAACGTCAACCCGACCAGGCTGCAGTGGCCCGCAAGCGCGTCGAAGAGCAAAAGCGCGAGCGCGAGCAACTGCAGAATGCCCAACGCCTGCGCGAGGCCGAGCAGCGCAGGCAGCAGGAACAGCAATTGGCCGAACAGCAACGTCAGCAGATCGAGCAGCAGCGTCAGGCTGAGCAGGCACGCCAGTCCGCCGAGCGTGCCCGCCAGGCGCAGCAGTCAGCACAGCAGCAGGCTGCCCCTGCCGACAGCAGCCAGTACCAGCCGCTGAGCAAGGAGGCCCCGGACTATCCCGAACGGGCGCTGGACAAAGGCATCGAGGGTGATTGCACGGTGGTCTACGACGTGTCACCGCAAGGCACAGTGGTCAACCCGCAAGTGCAGGGTGCCTGCCATCCATTGTTCATCCGTCCGTCACTGGCCGCAGCGCAAACCTTTCGTTATCAGCCACGGGTTGTCGAGGGCAGGGCGGTGACCGTGCCCGGGGTAAAGAATACCTTCCACTATCGGATCAAGTAAGGCTACCGTGTCTGGCAGGCAGTCTTCTGAACCGTGCTCCTGTTTGGCCGCAAATGGCGCACGGATCAACGAGCAAGATTTTTTTCTGCTCTGCTTGACTTCCTTTTCCGAATCAGTAACATAGCGCTCATTCCGCGATAGCTCAGTTGGTAGAGCAAGTGACTGTTAATCACTGGGTCCCTGGTTCGAGTCCAGGTCGTGGAGCCAGATGATATTTCAAAGGCGATGTGTGATGCCTTTGAACAAGAAAAAACCCGCCTGATGGCGGGTTTTTTCGTTTTGGCGCTAATGCAGCGCGGCTTCAGCATTCCTGGCGCCTCAATACGGCGAAATAGTCCCCAGCAAACCAACCGCTATCGCCAACAACAAAAAACCTATCAATGAAAGTCCGAGCTTGCCCATGAGCGTCTCCTGCTGATCGATCTGTCTGTAACGAGTCGCAGGCGCCACTCTTGGCGGTTGGCCTGCGCGTTTCAATGCACTGCCATTATCGTGCTCGGATAGATTCTGGTACAGATTCAGAAACGGCTTAAAAATACGGATCAGTTGTCTTTATGCAAGGCATGAAAACGCTTAGAACGACGCGATGATACGGCCCAGCATTGCCATGGCCTGCTCGCTGCGTTCGTCCCAGGGAGTGCCGTAGTTAAGGCGCGCGCAATTCTTGAAGCGCCGTGACGCGGAAAAGATCGGGCCGGGTGCGAGGCTGATGCCCTGCGCGAGCGCGAGTTGAAAGAGCTGCAGCGAATCAACCTGCTCGGGGAATTCGAACCACAGAAAGTAGCCGCCGACGGGGCGGGTGACGCGTGTCGCCGCCGGGAAATAGCGGGCGGCAGCGGCGAGCATCGCGCCTTGTTGCAGTTCGAGGGTGTCGCGCAGCTTACGCAGATGGCGGTCATAGCCGCCGTGCTTGAGGTAGTCGGCGAGCGCGGCCTGAGCGCGGACCGAAGGGGAGAGGGTGGTCATGAGCTTGAGGCGGTCAATCTGCTCGGTGTAACGCCCGCCTGCCACCCAGCCGACCCGATAGCCGGGCGCGAGGGTCTTGGAAAACGAGCTGCAGTGCATCACCAGTCCGCTGCGGTCCAGGCTTTTCACCGGGTGAGGCGCCTTGGCGCCGTAATACAGTTCGGCGTACACATCGTCCTCGATCAACGGGATTTGATGCTGTTCCAGCAGGTCGTAGAGCCTGATCCTGTTTTCCTGAGTCATGCTCGCGCCCAATGGGTTCTGAAAGCTGCTCATGAACCAGCAAGCCTTGATCGGCAGGCGTGTCAGGCTGTCCTGCAGCGAATCGAGGTCCACCCCGTCACGCGGATGCACGGGGATTTCGACGGCTTTCAGCTTCAGACGCTCCAGCACTTGAAGGCAGGCATAGAACGCCGGAGCTTCGATGGCGACCAGGTCGCCGGGCTCGGTGACGCACTGCAGGCACAGGTTCAGGGCTTCCATGGCGCCATTGGTGATGACCAGTTCGTCAGCGGGCAAGCGCACGCCACTGATCATGTAGCGCAGGGCGATCTGTCGGCGCAGCTCGGGGTTTCCGGTGGTCATGTCGCTGACGATGCCCGCAGGCGTCAGCGCACGCATAGCTGAAGCCATCGACTTTGCCAGGCTCGCCAACGGATACAGGTGCGGGCTGGGAAACGCCGAGCCAAATGGCACGGTGTCCGGGTCCTTGAGCGAGCCGAGCACTGAAAAGATCAGGTCGCTGACACCCAGTTCGGTGCCTTCGCTGGCGTGTCTGATCAGTTCAGGTTCGGTCAGTGCATTGGCGGCATGCTCGCGCACGTAATACCCGGAGCGTGCGCGGGCCTGAATCAGTCCCTTGTCTTCCAGCAGGTAATAGGCCTTGAAGACCGTCGCCGGGCTGACGGACCAGGTGCGACTCGCGACGCGTACGGACGGGACTTTTTCCCCGGCGGGCAGGACGCCGCTGCGAATCATTTCCGAGATGTCGGCGGCGAATTTTTCGTAACGTTTCATAAGCGGCATCGAATGAACAAGGCTGCATCATGAGCGAAACCGGCCATAACGAACAGAGACACAACAGCTGTAAAAAACAGAATCAGATGGCTTGTTCACGTGTTTCAGGGTGTTGCGCCATCCGTCACTCAGGTCGTTCGGGAAGATGACTTGCGCTTGAATCACTCAAACGGATAGGTCTATGATGCCAGCGCCTTACGACCCATCGAAGGAAATAGACGTGTCCCGTTCCAACTGGCTGCCTACGCCGCCTTAGCGCTACGCCCCCCTCGCAACACCTGACTGCCTTCTTGCTGCAGTCGCCCGTTGCTGCGCCCGTTTTTTGGTCGCCGCCACTCCCAGTCTGACTACTTAATCGAAAACCGATGCTCCTGCTCGTCCGGCAATCGCTGCCGTGCGTCTTGCTGCGTCTGTCACAGGTATTTCCATGCTCGAAAAAATCAAAGCTACGTGGTTTTCCAACGTTCGTGCCGATGTATTGGCCGGGCTGGTTGTTGCATTGGCCCTGATTCCAGAGGCCATCGCGTTCTCCATCATCACCGGGGTAGACCCGAAAGTCGGGCTTTACGCGTCGTTCTGTATCTGCGTGGTCATCGCGTTCGTGGGCGGGCGCCCGGCGATGATTTCTGCGGCTACAGGTGCGATGGCCTTGCTGATGGTGAATCTGGTCAAAGAGCACGGGCTTCAGTATTTGCTGGCCGCCACCTTGCTCTGCGGCGTATTACAGATCATCGCCGGCTATCTGCGCCTGGGTGAGTTGATGCGCTTCGTTTCACGCTCGGTGGTTACCGGGTTCGTGAATGCACTGGCGATTCTGATTTTCATGGCCCAGTTGCCGGAATTGACCCATGTGACCTGGCCGGTTTACGCGATGACCGCAGCGGGCCTGGCAATCATCTACCTGTTCCCGCGCGTGCCGGTGCTGGGCAAGTTGCTGCCTTCGCCGCTGGTGTGCATTCTGGTGCTCACCGCAATTTCCATTTACATGGGGCTTGATGTACGAACCGTGGGTGACATGGGCGCAATGCCCGACAGTCTGCCGACCTTCATGTGGCCGGACGTCGCGCTCAATCTCGACACACTGCTGATCATTCTGCCGTATTCCGCCGCGCTGGCCGTGGTGGGCCTGCTGGAGTCGATGATGACCGCGACCATCGTCGATGACCTGACTGATACCGCCAGTGACCGAAACCGTGAGTGCAAAGGGCAGGGCATTGCCAATATCGCCACGGGTCTGATCGGTGGCATGGCTGGCTGCGCCATGATCGGCCAGTCGATGATCAACGTGAAGTCTGGCGGCAGAACACGTCTTTCAACCCTCAGCGCAGGTTTACTGCTGTTGATCATGATGCTGTTTCTGGGCGAATGGCTGGCGCGTATACCGATGGCGGCGCTGGTGGCGGTGATGATCATGGTATCGATCAGTACCTTCAGTTGGGGATCGATCCGCAACCTCAAGGAATACCCGCTCTCGACCAACATCGTGATGGTGGTCACCGTGGTGGTGGTCGTGGCTACCCATAACCTTGCCTATGGTGTGCTGGTCGGTTCTCTGCTTGCCTCGATGTTCTTTGCCAGCAAGATCGCTCACTTCCTCGATGTCACGTCGCATCGTGATCCCTTCCACAGCCATCGCACCTACTACGTGACCGGCCAGGTATTCTTCGCCTCCGCTGACCGTTTCATGGCCTCATTCGACCTGCGCGAAAGCCTCGAGACACTGGTCATCGATCTGCGCGAGGCGCATTTTTGGGACATCACCGCTGTGGCCGCATTGGACAAGGTGGTTTTGAAACTGAGAAAGGCGGGCATCAGCGTCGACGTTATCGGCATGAACCGGGCCACCGCTACGCTGGTGGACCGCTTTGGTGTGCATGACAAGCCGGACGGTATCGATTCGTTGATGGGGCACTGATCTGCGGGGCCGGGCAGGCAGGCTCAGCCCGGAATCTCCAGGCGGATGACTGATCCTCCGCCTGGCCTGTTGCGGACCTCGATAGTGCCGTCGTGCTCGAGACAAATCGCTCTGGCGATGGACAGGCCAAGGCCGCTGCCTCCCGAATAGCGCGCCCGCGAACGTTCGGCACGCCAGAAGCGGTCGAACACCTGTTCGAGGTTCTCCGAGTCAAAGCCGGGGCCGCGGTCCGAGACGGTCAGTTCCATGCGCGCTGCGCTGGCTTTGCCAACAATCAGCAGCTCACCACCCATCGCCGAATAGCGCAGCGCGTTATCGACGAGAATATTCACGACCTGACCGATCCGGTCACGGTCGGCGTTGACGGTCAATTTCCGCGGGATATCGATCGTCACGGCGACACCTGCCTCATCGAGCGGCGTGGCAAACCAGCCCAGACGTTCGACCACCAGTTTCTCAAGGGAAAACTCCGTCTTGTCCAGGGTCAACTGACCCGCGCTGGCGAGCGAGAGCAGGTGCAGATCACTCACCAGTTTGTTCAACTGGCCGAGCTGGCGGTGGACCATTTCCAGTTGTGCCAGGTCACACGGGAACACTTCGTCGATCATGCCTTGTATGCGTCCCATGGCGGCATTCAGTGGCGTGCGCAGCTCATGGGCAATCATGGCACTGGACTCGCTGACTTCCAGTTCGTAACGGCCGAGCTGAGTGGTCATGGTATTGAAGTCGCTGACCAGCGCCTGCAATTCGTCCGGGTCGTTGGCGCTCATCGGCAGGCGCGTCTTGAAGTCACCCTGGGCGACCTGACGTGCGCCTCTGGCAATCGAGGAGAACTGGCTGGAAAGCGGACGGGAAAACAGAAAGCCGAAGAATATGATGATCGGGATCGCGATCGACACCAGCGCTGCCAGCACCCACCATTCCTTGTTGGCAATGCCCGGCAGCAGGTTTTCGATCGGGTAATACTCGAAGAACAGTTCGCGCAGCTTGACCATGTCCAGGGTGGGCTCGGCCTGCAGCCGCAGGAACTCCATGCGCACGTCGGCCGGCATTGCCTGCAGGGTGAGCCAGTCAGAGACCGTGACGTGTAGCCACATGCAGAACGCGATCACGATGACCGCACCGACGGCGAGCATGCTCATGCGCATGCCGACCCAGTGCCACAACGGTTTTTGTCTGTGCCTGAAAAAATCTCGCATGAAGATCACCTGAACCGATAGCCGACCGAACGGACGGTGACCAGCACGTTTTCCACGCCATGGATTTCCAGCTTGCGCCGCAGGTTATGCACATGCGCATCGACAACCCTGGCCAGCGCTTCGCTGTCGGGAAGGCAGATTTCCAGCAGTTCTTCGCGAGTGAAGGCCTTGGACGGCGTTTTCAGCAGCGTTGAAAGGATCTTGAACTCGGTAGGTGTCAGGTCGAGTACGGTCTCTGCGCCATCCTGACCTTCAATGATCGCGGTGACCGCATCCAGCTCCACCAGCAGGTTCTGGTAGCGCAAATGACGCTCGTTGTTGCCGTTCTGCTGGAAGCGCCGCAGAACCGCATGCACGCGGGCCACCACTTCTCGCGGGTTGTAGGGCTTGACCACGTAATCGTCGGCCCCATAGCGCAAGGCGCCGAGTTTTTCCGGTTCGTCGCCCATGGCGGTGACCATGATCACCGGCGTGTCGCTGCAGCGCCGGACGGCCGACAGCACGTCGGTGCCACTGACAAGCGGCAGCATGACGTCCAGCAGAATCAGG
Organism: Plantibacter cousiniae (nom. nud.); assembly: GCF_977070315.1. Classification (NCBI taxonomy): domain Bacteria; kingdom Bacillati; phylum Actinomycetota; class Actinomycetes; order Micrococcales; family Microbacteriaceae; genus Plantibacter; species Plantibacter cousiniae (nom. nud.). Next base: position 156,792 of record NZ_CDRVEU010000010.1, read on the forward strand.
TCGGGTTTCCACTGACGGTGCATATCGATACCGCGCTGACCGTTTTCGGCCAGCCCGACGTTGAAACCGTCACGACGCAGGTAAGCCTCGAGAATGCTGGCACTGTCGGCGTCGTCTTCAACGATAAGAATGCGTTTTCCTGACACGAGCGCGCCTCTTGATCAAATCTTGATAATTCACGAACGGTTTGTTGAAAGTCGACGTTCAGGATGCTGTCCAGAGCCCACTGTCGCGGACAGATCCTATGCCGATGAGTACACCGCTGTCCAAGCGTATCCGCAACCGCCGCTGGCGTTGCCTGGCCATGCTGGCGAGCCTGACTCTTTCGGGCTGCTCGTTGATACCGGCCTATCAGCGTCCGGCGTTGCCGGTCCCGGTCGATCAGGTGTCTGCTGTGGTCGCGGCTCCGAATACCTCAACCGCCCTGGTGCTCAGTGCCGACGAAGAAGCGCTGGCTGACGAGTTGTCGCCAAAAGGCGAACTGCGCCGGTTGCTGCAATCGGCCCTCGCGTTCAATCGCGATTTTCGTGTGGCGGTGCTGCGTGTGGAGGAGGCCAGGGCAATGCGCGGCATTGCCCGCGCCGATCGTTTTCCGACCCTTGCTGCAGGTGTCGAGCGCGATCGTCAGCACTTCGATAATGCGGCCGCCGACGAGCGTTATGGCCAGGACATTTCCATCGCGTCGGTGGGCGTCTCTGACTTTGAACTGGATTTCTTCGGGCGCGTGCGCAGCCTGTCAGAGGCGGCGCGGCACGATTATCTGGCCAGCACCTACGGCCAGCAGGCGGCACGCAGTGCGTTGATTGCGGAAGTCGCCCGCGCCTGGCTGGCCGAGCGTCTGGCCGCTGCCGTGCAACAGGATGCGCAGGCGGTTCACGAGGCCCGGCTGATGCTGGTCAAGGCGGCCGAAGAGCAGCAGCGTCAAGGTGCGCTTTCGCTGGATGATCTGATGGCACAGCGCCTCGACACCCTGAGCGCGCAACAGCAGGTACAGGATGCGGCAAGCGATCACGCCAACGCGTCGCAGGCCTTGTTGTTACTCACCGGCTATTCGACGGTATTGCCCGTCAGCACGCCAGACACCCCTGCGCTGACCACCGCGCTGGTCGAGACGCCGTCCTGGCTGTCGAATCTGCCGTCTCAGCGTCTGCTGGAACGCTTTGACATCCGTCAGCGCGAAGAAGCCCTCAAGGCCAGCAATGCCAACATTGGTGCTGCCCGTGCGGCGTTCTTTCCGTCCATAAAACTCAGTACCGGCGTGGGCTTGCAGAGCGACAGCCTGCGCACCTTGTTCAGCAACGGCAGCGGGGCCTGGCTGTTTACGCCGCAGTTGAATCTGCCGCTGTTCGACGGCGGGCGTAATCAGGCCAACCTGGACCTTGCCAAGGTGCGTCAGCAGATCGCGGTGGCCGAGTATGAAAAGGCTGTGCAGAACGCCTTCCGTGAAATGTCCGCTGTGCTGACCCGCCGTCAGCAGGCCCTGAACCATGTCCGCAACGAGGTCGAGCGGGTTGCGCTGGTCCAGGAAAAAGTGCGGCGCCTGTCCTTTGAACTTAATGCGGGCGCCGTCGAGCGCACTGCATTGCTGGTTTCCACTCTCCGTATTGCCGAAGCCGACGCAGCCGCTCGCAAGTCCCTCGATGCTCTGCAGCAAAACCGCATCGATCTGTTTCGAGTGCTGCACGGAGCAGAACCGACAACCCCACCCCAATCCTGAATGACACCGGAGTATCCCCATGAGCCCTGCAATCTCTCGTACTCACCTGCGGTCTGCGCTGCTTAAACCTTTGCTGACCGTGTTGATCACCTCTGCGGCCATGACCCTGGCAGGTCAGGCCTGCGCCCAAGACAGCACTGCTGAAAGTCAGTCGATGCTGGGTGACCGGTTCAACGTCAATTTCGGGCTCGGCATGGCCGTGCTGCCGCGCTACATGGGGGCCGATGAATACCGCAGTCAGGTGGTGCCCATGCTGACGGTCCAGCGCGGCATCTTTTTCGCCGATACCACGCGCGGCCTGGGGCTGCAATGGCAGTCGGATTCCGGGTTCGGTGCCAGCGCTGCACTCAATTACGATTTCGGTCGTACCGAGAAAAACAGCACGAATCGGCCTGGTTCCAACGAACTGAGAGGGATGGGCACCGTCAAGGGCGCGACCGTTGGCGACTTCATGGTTTCCCAGCAACTCATGCCGTGGCTTTCCGTCAGTGCCGAGGCCGAACTGCGGGTGGCTGGTGAAAAACGTGGCAATCGTTACCGGTTGGGTTTCGAGGGCATCGCCTACCACAGTCAGACCGATACGGTGACCCTCGACATCGATGCGCACGCTGGTGACGGCCGTTACAACCAGACCTATTTCGGCGTGAGCCCGATCCAGAGTCAGCGCACCGGCTTCTCCAGTTTCAGCGCAGACAGCGGCATTTACGCCTACTCGGCGGCGCTCGCCTGGCAGCATACCTTCGACGCCCACTGGTCAACCGTCGCAAGCGTCGGGGTAACGCATTACACCGACCAGACCCGCGGCAGTCCGCTGGTCGAGACCGATGCCGAAGGCAGTGGCCTGATTGCCTTGAATTACGCTTTCTGAAGGGTTGAAGCCTGCCATGCGATTGAATCCTGATGCGTTTCCGGCCCTACGGCGGTGTGTGTCGCGCGCTTGCGGCGTCGTGCTGATCACTCTGATGATCAGTGGCTGCGGTGATAAACAGACGGCCAGCGTTCCGCCTGTCCGGGCTGTCAAGGTTGAGACGGTGCGGGCAGGAGAGGGCGCTGCGTTGCGCTTCACTGGCACCGTTCGGCAGCAGGATCGCGCCAGTCTGGCTTTCGAATCGGCAGGCACCCTGACAGAACTGCGGGCCGACATTGGTGATAGCGTCAAGCCGGGCCAGGTGCTCGCCCGCCTTGATCCGCAGCCTGCGCAATTGCGTCTGCAGGAGGCGCAGGCCGCTTTGCGTCTGGCCCGGGCCCAGGCGCTGGAGCGCCAGCGTAACTACCAGCGTCAGCAAAACCTGCTCGCAGCGGGCAGTGTCGCCCAGAGCGTGGTCGAGTCGGCCCAGTCGTCCAGTGAACAAGCCAGCGCCGAGCTGATGCGCACGCAAGCCGAGCTGGACCTGGCCCGTCGCGAACTGGATCGCACCCTTTGCCGGGCGCGTGGTGGCCCGTCATGCACAACCGCAGAGCTTGTTGCCCGCCGGACAGGTGGTGCTGGATATAGAGTCCGCCGCAGAGCAACAAGTGGTGGCGGCTGTTCCGTTGGCACTTGCCGAGTCGCTTGAGCCGGGCGACCTCGCCAGCGCCTCCAGCAGCGCAGACGGTACGGTAGGGTTTGATCTCGCCTTGGAAGGCATTTCGCCCCGCGCCGATGACGGGCTGGTCAGAACGGCCGTGTTCCGAGTGCTGCGGCCTGCCGGCAGGCTGCCCAGTGGCGTCACGCTGCTTGTGCAAATGCATCCCGCTGCCGACTCACAGACGCTGTCGGTTCCAGTGCAAGCGTTAAGGATGGGTGCCAACAGCCACCTTGCTGAAGTCTTCGTTTACCAGGCGGGAGGAACAGTCGCCGTACGCTCCGTGACGCTGGGTATGGTCAGAGAAGGTCGGGCACTGGTCGTCAGCGGGCTGGTCGCAGGTGAGCAGGTGGTCACTGCCGGCACCGCCTTTCTGCAGGACGGTCAGCCCGTCACGCTGTTTCATTCAGACACTCGCCTGACCGGTGACGCGCAATGAACCTTACCTCCCGCGCCATGGGCGCAAGCCGCCTGACGCTGTTTGCCGCCTTGCTGATTTTGCTGGCCGGTGTTGTCACGTTTTTGAGCTTTCCTTCTCAGGAAGAACCTTCGGTGACCGTTCGCGACGCACTGGTCAGCGTGTCTCTGGAAGGGCTGTCCGCAGAGCGCACCGAGGAACTGCTCGCCAGGCCGCTCGAAGAGCGTATCCGTGAACTGGCCGAGATCAAGAACGTGCTCACCACGGTCCAGCCTGGCAGAGTGATCGTGCAGGTTACGGCGTATGACAACGTCAAGGATCTCGGGCTGCTGTGGCAACGGCTCCGGGCGAAGGTGAGTGAAACGAGCGGTGGTTTTCCGCCCGGCACCCAAGGGCCTTTTGTCGATGATGATTTCGGTCGCGTCGCCGTGGCTTCGATCGCGCTGACCGCGCCGGGCTTCACCATGAGCGAGATGCGCGGCCCGATCAAGCGCTTGCGTAATCAGCTTTATGAGCTCAAGGGCGTCGATCAGGTCCAGCTGTATGGGCTGCAGGATGAACGCATTTACCTCGACTTCAATCACCAGACGCTGGCCGCCGCCGGACTTTCTCCGCAACAGCTGCTTCAGCAACTGCAGGCCCGCAACCTGATCGCGACGGGAGGCAACCCGGTGATCGGGCAGCAGAGCACTACGCTTTCGATCAGTGGCGAGGTGCTTTCGCCGGAGCAGCTTCGGCAGTTCCCGGTGCAGTTGCCCAGTGGTCAGAAGGTCGCGTTGCAGAACCTGAGCAGGGTATCGGTGAGCCCTGTCGATCCGCCGGAAACCGAAGCGATCTATCAGGGACAGGATGCTGTGGTACTGGCCGTTTCGATGCAGCCAGGCCTCAATGTGCAAACCTTCGGTAATGCCTTGCGCAAGCGACTCGCTGAGCTGGAGCAGCAACTTCCGACGGGTTTTACCTTGCACGTGGTGACCTTCCAGTCCAGCGTGGTCGAGCACGAGATGAGCAAGATGTATCACGTCATGGCCGAGACGGTGGTGATCGTGATGTGCGTGGTCATGCTGTTTCTGGGCTGGCGCACCGGGCTGGTGGTCGGGGTGATTGTGCCCTTGACCATCCTCAGTACGCTGCTGGTCATGCGCGCACTGGGGATCGAGCTGCAGACGGTGTCGATTGCCGCGATCATCCTGGCGCTGGGCTTGCTGGTGAACAACGGCATTGTCATCGCCGAAGACATCGAGCGACGCCTGCATGCGGGGGAGGATCGACAGCGCGCCTGTGAGGAGGCCGGGCGCACCTTGATGATCCCTCTGCTGACTTCTTCACTGGTCATCGTCCTGGCGTTTTCGCCCTTCTTTCTGGGGCAGACCAGTACCAACGAATACCTGCGTTCGCTGGCAGTTGTGCTCGCCACGACGCTGATCAGCTCCTGGCTGCTCAGCATCACGGTGACGCCTCTGTTGTGCTTTTACTTCGCCAGGGTGCCGGCCGGCAAAACGTCGGCGGGTCATGCCGATGAGTATGCATCGCTGTTCTACCGTGGCTATCGAAAGGTCATCGAGCGTTTGCTGAATCACTCGCTGCTCTTCATCGCCTGCATGATGGGTTTGCTGGCATTGGCGGTCGTGGTGTTGACCCGGGTGCCGTACGATTTTCTGCCGAAGTCGGACCGCATGCAGTTCCAGATTCCGCTGGTGCTCGAGTCCGGCAGCAGCTCGCGAGACACGTCGCGAGCGGTGCGTGATATCAGCCAGTGGCTAAGCAGCGATCAGGATGTGGAACACAGCATTGGTTATGTCGCCAGTGGCGGGCCGCGGATCGTGCTTGGCCTCAATCCCCCTTTGCCCGCGCCGAATATCGCGTATTTCACTGTCAGCGTGCGCGAAGGTGCCGACCTCGATGCGGTGATCGAGCGCACACGGCAGTTTATCCTCGCGCAGCACCCCGAAATCGAAGCGCAGCCCAAACGATTCTCGATGGGCACCACCGAGGCGGGGATTGCGGTCTACCGGGTCATCGGTCCTGATGAGGAAGTATTGCGCGGTACTGCCCGACAGATCGAGCAGGCGTTGTCGGCGTTGCCCGGAACCCTGGATGTCCACGATGACTGGCGGACGCGATTGCTGCGTTACGACGTTGTTGTCGATTCGTACAAGGCCCTGCAGGCCGGTGTTGCCACTCAGGACGTCGCCCAGGCCCTGCAACTGAGAAACAGCGGGCTGTCCGTGTCGTCGCTGCAGGATGGCGATACTGCTGTCGCCATTGTGGCGCGCGAGCAGAGCACCCTGAGCAAACCGGGCAATGATCTGGACAGCACCCTGATTTACCCGGCTTCCGGGGGCGCGCCGGTGATGTTGTCGGCCATTGCCACTGTCGAGCCCAGGGCCGAGGCATCGACTATTCAGCGGCGTAATCTGCAACGCGCAATCACGGTGGTGGGGCACAATCCGTCAATGACGGCGACCTCGATCGTCGAACAGTTGGCACCGCAGATAGCTGCAATCAGCCTGCCGGCGGGTTACCACATCGAACCGGGTGGCGAAATTGAAGACTCGGCCGAAGCCAATCAGGCGCTGTTGCAGTACATGCCACATGCACTGGTCGCGATGCTGTTGTTGTTCGTCTGGCAGTTCAATTCGTTCCGCAAGCTGCTGATCGTCATCTCCAGCGTGCCCTTCGTGCTGATCGGCGTGGCGCTGGCGTTGGTGCTCACCGGCTATCCGTTCGGCTTCATGGCCACCTTCGGGCTGCTGTCGCTGGCCGGCATCATCGTCAACAACGCCGTGCTGCTGCTCGAGCGTATCGAGGCTGAACGCGAGCAAGGCCTGGCGGTGCGTGATGCAGTGGTCAATGCAGCGATCAAGCGCTTGCGGCCGATCGTGATGACCAAACTGACCTGCATCATCGGGCTGGTGCCGCTGATGCTGTTTGCCGGCCCGCTCTGGGAGGGCATGGCGATCACCATCATGGGTGGCCTTGCGTTGGGTACGCTGGTGACACTGGGCCTGATTCCGATCCTCTACGCGCTGCTGTTCGACCGCTTCGAGCGCTGGCGCAAGGCGAGCTGAGCCATGACGGCCGGTGCGTGTGTAGGGTATGGTCCTGAGAAAACCTCGATGATCGAACACAAGGATGAAACACATGCGCTCATTTACCCGTTCGCCACTGGCCGCCCATCTCGCCCTGGCGCTTGCGTTGACAGCTCTGGCACCGGCGGCCATGGCCGAACAGCACAAGGCCATCCAGGCGGATGCCGAGCAATACAAGGACGACGCCTTGAAACTGCTGGAGCGTCTGGTGAACATCGACTCGGGTTCCGGGTATGTACCGGGCCTGACCAAGGTCAGCGACATCGCGATCGAAGAACTGAAAAAGCTCGGTGCCACCATCGAGCTCGTTCCAAATACGCCAGAAGCCAGCAACCACGTCATCGCCACCCTGAAAGGCACCGGCAAGGCGAAGATTCTGCTGATGGCGCACATGGACACCGTGTTCAAGGAAGGCTCCGCGGCCGAGCGTCCGTTTCACATCAAGGACGGGCGTGCCTATGGCCCAGGGGTGATGGATGACAAGGGCGGCATCGTTGCGGCTATCTATGCACTGAAGGTGCTGCACAACCTGAAATTCACCGACTACGCGCAAATCACGGTGTTGCTCGACGCCAGTGAGGAGACCGGCTCAGGCGTTGCTACCGAGCTGATCAAGAAAACCGCGAAGGAGCATGACGTGACGCTCAACCTGGAGCCGGGGCGTCCGGCCGACGGTCTGGTGGTGTGGCGCAAAGGCTCGCCAACCGCGCTGGTCGAAGTCAAGGGCAAGGCCTCGCATGCAGGCGTTGCGCCTGAGCTGGGACGTAACGCCGCGACCGAAGTTGCCCATCAGATCCTGCAACTCGGCAAGCTGGGTGACGAGGAGAAGAAAACCACCATCAACTTCACCGTGCTCAAGGCGGGGGATCGCACCAACGTGATTCCCGATCAGGCCAGCGCCAAGGCCGATGTGCGCGCTGCCGTACCGGAAGAGTTCGACCGCGTCGAGCAGGACCTGGCCAGGGTGTCGGCCAACAAGCTGGTGCCCGATACCGAGGTCAAGACCAGCTTGGTCCGTGGCCTGCCACCGATGCCGCAGACCGCGCAGTCCGATGCATTGGTCGCGATGGCGCAAGGCATCTACGGCGAACTGGGTCGCACCCTGACCATCGAGGGCAGCGGCGGGGCGGCAGATTCAAGCCTGTCTGCCAGCGTGGGTACACCAACGCTGGATGGCTTCGGGATTGTCGGCGGCAATATCCATACGCCCGAAGAGTATGCCGAAGTGGGCAGCGTGGCGCCGCGGATCTACTTGCTGTCGCGAATGATCATGAAGTTGTCCGGGCAACAGTGATTCGATAGGCCTCCCGTGCGTGGCGCGGGAGGCTGTAGAGTCGATGACTCGCTTTTAAACAAATGCAGGGCTGCACACCTCGCGATACTGCATACAGCGGGAGACGGCACTGATTCTGGCATAGCGGTTCATTGTCGAGTGTTGGCCGACAACTAGTTGTTATTGCTCATCCCCGTTTTGCTCATGCGCCACACCACAGGGTTTGATCGAAACCTGCTGCCTCTGTTTTACACCCCGTCCATGCAAAAAAGGACCGTCGGCGCCGATCCAGAGCCCTGAAAGGTCCGCATGCTTGCGCCTGTTTCCTTAGACCATAGTCATTTTACTAGTGTATCTGCGGCCTTGACACGATCCGGTTTTCGCGTGCTAGCCGATCAGCATTTCTGCATATATTTAATTATGACCTTAATACTATGTCGAAAAGATACGCTGTCCCCTATCAATATTAAGCACATGACCCTTGAGCGCTGGCTAAAGGTCAGTGTTGTAAAAATAAGCTTTAAAAAAAGTTCAACAAATCGGATACAAGGTCGATACAAATATTTGACGCCGCTATGATGGCGTTCTAGTATTGCCCACCTTTTTGATATCAATATGCTACCGCAAGGACGCGCCGTGTATCCTCATGCCCTAAAACTGGCTTTGCTGCTACTGCTCGCCATCGCGCCAGCTACATCGCTTGCAGCCACTGCTCCCGCCAGTTTGCCAGGTGACCAGGATCTTATTCGTGACCGTCAGGATCGCCTGCTCGAAGAGCAGCGCCGCCGTCTTGAAGAACTCAAGGACCTGCCGGGCAAACAAGCCGCACCCGCTGCCCCGAGTTCTCCGGCCGATGCACGTTGTTTCACCATCAATCGTATCGAGCTCAAGGGCGCCGACTCGCTGTCGGCCGCCGAGCGCGATGCGTTGACCAAGCCCTATATTGGCAAGTGCCTTGGTGTTGCGCAGCTCAATGAGCTTCTGAAAGTCATCACCGATCACTACCTCGAAAAAGGCCTGGTGACGACTCGCGCCTACCTGCCGCAACAGGACCTGTCGACAGGCGACCTGCAAGTGTTGGTCATCGAAGGCAAGCTGGAGCATCTGCGTGGCGATGCCGCCAGCGGCCTGTCGGCGCGTGAGCTGGCCATGACGTTTCCCGGTAAAGAAGGCCAGATGGTCAACCTGCGCGAAATCGAGCAGATGGTCGATCAGCTCAATCGCCTGCCATCCAATCAGGCGCAGATGGAACTGACCCCCGGCCAAGTCGTCGGCGGCAGTGACGTAGTGGTCAAGAACACTCCGCAAAAACCATGGCGGGCCAACCTGTCGCGTACCAACGAAGGTCAGCGCAGCACCGGCGAGCAGCAATGGAACGCTGGCCTTGAGTGGGATAATCCGTTGGGGCTGGCCGACCAGTTCAGCCTGCGCGGCGGCCACGATGCGATCAGCGATCGGCAGAAAGCCTCCCGCAACGCCTCGCTTGCCTACAGCCTGCCGTGGGGCTGGTGGACGTTCAGCTACCTGTACAACACCAGTGAATATCGTTCGGTGGCGCAGGCCTCGAACGTCAACTTCAAGCAGGACGGCGATAGCCAGAACCACCAGTTCAAGGCCGAGCGGGTCGTGTATCGCGACGCGCTGAGCAAGACCTCGCTCAATGCCGGTCTGTCCTACCTGCGCACCAACAATTATGTCGAAGACAGCAAGCTGGCGGTCAGCAGCAATCGCATCACCGAGGCGCAGTTCGGTATCAACCATGGGCGGCGGGTTGGCTCGGCGTTCGTCAACATCGATCTGGGCATGCAGCAAGGCATCGGTGCACTGGACGCGCAGGGCAACCACGATCCTCGCCCGGGTGAGGCTGATGCACGTTATCGCAAATACACCGGCACCCTCAGCTACCTGCACCCCTTTCAACTGTGGGGCGAAAACCTGAGCTTCACCAGCCTGGCCACCGGGCAGCGCAGTGAGGATGTGCTGTTCAGCTCGCAACGCACCAGCCTGGGCGGATCAGCATCGGTGCGCGGTTACAAGGATGAGTTTCTGTCTGGCGACAGCGGTGGTTATTGGCGTAACGAGTTGCGCCTGACTCGCCCGGTCGCCCTGGACTGGCTGCGCCCGGTGTTCGCCGAGTATGGCGCGGCTGCCGGTTACGACCAGGGTGTTATCCGCAACGATCGTTACAACGGCAGTCAGCATGGGCGCTTGTCCAGTAACTCGTTCGAGCTGTTTACGCGTGGCCAGCACGTTGCTGCCTCAGTGACGTTCGCTCATTCCCTGGAACGTCCCGATGTGATCGAGCGCGAAGCGCCGATCTATTTCCGTATGGACTTTTTCCTCTAACCACACCGTATTCAACCTACCTGTTCCGAGGTCATTTACATGGACGTTCACCAACTGGCTCTGCTTGCTCGTCAGCCTTCTGCTGTGCTGGTCGAGCGCCGGTCTTTCTGGGGAATGCCCAAGCGCGGCCTCGCGCTGATTCTCGCCAATGCGATGTTCTGGCAGCCGCTGCTGGTTCAAGCCGAAGGCATCGTGGTCAGCGGCACGAATACCAGCCTGAATCAGGCCGGCAATGGCGTGCCTATCGTCAATATTGCCGCGCCCAATGCCAGCGGCCTGTCACACAACCAGTATCAGCAGTTCAACGTCGACAGCCAGGGCGTCATCCTCAACAACTCCACCAACCAGACCCAGAGCACTCAACTGGGCGGCATCATCGTCGGCAACTCCAACCTGCGCGGCACGGCGGCCACCACCATTCTCAACGAAGTGGTCGGGGCCAACGCCAGTCAGCTTAGAGGCTATACGGAAGTGGCCGGGCAGGCGGCACGTGTCATCGTCGCCAACCCCTACGGCATCAGTTGCAACGGCTGCGGTTTCATCAATACCCCGCAGGTCACGCTGACCACCGGCAAACCGGTGCTGGATGCCAACGGGCAGTTGCAGCGTTTCAATGTGCAGGGCGGCAGCATATCCATCGACGGTGTGGGGCTGAACGCAGACAACGTCGACCAGTTCGACATCATCACCCGTAGCGCGAAGATCAATGCCGAGATACACGCCAAGCGCCTCAACATCATTGCCGGTCGCAACGATGTCGACGCACAGACGCTGAACCCCACCGCCTTGCCTGACGACGGCAGCGCCAAACCGGAACTGGCCGTCGACAGCTCGGCGCTGGGCGGCATGTATGCCGGCGCTATCCGTCTGGTGGGCACCGAGGCGGGTGTCGGCGTCAGGCTGGCTGGCGATCTGGCGGCCAGTGGCGGAGATATCCAGCTTGATGCCAACGGCCACTTGAGCATGATGCAGACCGCTGCCAGCGGTGCTGTGGCGGTCAAGGCCAACAGTGCCGAGGTCAACGGGCCGGTTTATGCTGGGTCGTCACTGGGCATGACCACGGCAGGTGATCTCATCACCCGGCAGAACGTCGCTGCACGCGATGCACTGACACTTTCCGCAGGCGGTCAGATCAATAACACCGCGGTGATCGAGGCGGGCGTCAATGCAGACAACAGCCGCAACACATCGGGCGATGTGACGCTGTCTGCCAACGGTCTGAACAACAGCGGCAGCATCACCGCCAGCCGCGCCCTGCAAGCCAGCATCAGCCAGACCCTGAACAATCAGGGGGCTACACTGAACGGTCAGTCGAGCACACGCATCGTGGCTACTGCCATCGACAATCGTCAGTCAGGCCGAATTTTGAGCCAGGGCGGCACTGTCGATATCAACGCGTCTCAGGTGCTCAACAGCCAGAGCGGGCTGATCAGCAGCAATGGCACTATGACGATCACTGCGGGTTCGCTGGACAACAGCCAGCAAGGCAAGCTGTTCAGCAGCAGCGCTTTGTCCGCCCGTATTTCCGGGCCGTTGCTCAACCAGTTGGGGCTTATCAGCGCCAATGGCGATCTGCTGCTCAACGCGGCAAGCGTGGACAACCGCAGCGCGGAAATCTCCAGTCTCGGCAGCCTGACCTCGACCGTCAGCCAGTTCGACAACCGCGAAAAAGGCCGTCTGCTGGCCAACGGCGCGCTGCAGCTGACCTCTGACCACCTGAACAACCAGAACGGCTCGGTCGCCGGACAGCAAGGCGTACAGCTGAATCTGGGGCAACTGACCAACACCGGCAACGGCAGTGTCTACGGCAAAAGCAACCTGAATGTGGCCGTCAACGGCGCTTTGGGCAACGATCAGGGCGTGCTGCGCAGCGACAGCACACTGGCCGTGCGCGCGGCCTCTTTGAGTAACAATAGCGGCAGCTTGACCAGTGCCGGCACGGCTACCGTCAGCACAACGGGCGCAGTCGCCAACCGTGGCGGACAGATTCTGAGCGATGCGGGCCTGACGCTTTCCAGCGGCAGTTTGGATAACAGTCAGAGTGGTCGCATTGCCGGCAATGGCGTGGTGCTCAACACTGGCGCTTTTGACAACCATCAGGACGGCCGCGTCACCAGTACCGGCGCGTTTCAACTGAACGCCGGGCTGGTCAACAACAGCGACGCCGGTCGCATCGCCAGCGCCATGGCGCTTACTGCCGTGGTTACCGGCCTTGATCAGACCAACGACGGCCGGCTGTACAGCAACAGCGATGTCAGCCTGGACCTGAGCAATGGCCTGTTGACCAACCAGGGTGGCCAGATCACTGCGCCTGGTCAGTTGCTGCTGAAAAACCTCACGGCGGTCAATAATCAGAGCGGCAAGATTTCCAGCGCCAACAGCTTCACGCTGGCAGCCACTTCGCTGGACAACACCGACGGTTCGATACTCAGCGATAAAGCGCTCGTTGTGCGCATCAATCAGTTGCTGACCAACCTTCGCGGTCTGGTTTCTGCGACCGGTCTTGATCTGACAGCGGGCTCACTGAACAACCGCAATGGCGAAATATCCAGCCTTGGCAGTCTGACGGCCAACGTTGGCCAGCTCGATAACCGTGAAAAAGGCCGCCTGCTGGCCAGTGGCGCGCTGCTGTTGACTGCGGACGGCTTGAACAACCTGAACGGGATCGTTTCCGGTCAGCAGGGCGTGCAACTGAACCTGGGGCAATTGAACAATACCGCTGGGGGCAGCGTTTACGCTAAGGATGCGCTGAACCTGACGCTGGGCGGTGTGTTGCAAAACGATCAGGGCGTATTGCGCAGTGATGGCGCAATGGACCTCAAAGCAGCCGGTCTGGCCAACACCAACGGCAGTGTGAGCAGTGCCGGCACAGGTGCGCTCAATTTCAACGGTGCGGTGGTCAATCAGGGTGGACAGATAGTCAGCGATGCACAACTGACACTCACCAGTGGCAGCCTCGATAACAGCCGGAGCGGTCGTATTTCCGGTAAAGGTCTGGTGCTCGGTACTGGAGTCTTCGACAACCATCAGGACGGCCGCCTGACCAGTACCGGCGCACTCCAGCTCAATGCCGGGCTGGTCGACAACAGTGACGCCGGTCGTATTGCCAGCGCCATGGCTCTGACTGCCGTGGTTACGGGCCTCAATCAGACCAATGACGGGCGCTTGTACAGCAACAGCGATGTCAGCCTGGACATGAGCAATGGCCTGCTGAACAACCAGAGCGGGCAAATAACCGCTCCTGGTCAGCTGCTGCTGAGAAATCTGAATGTCGTCAATAACCAGAGCGGCAAGATCTCCAGCGCCAACGATTTCACGCTGGCAGCGACTTCATTGGACAACACAGACGGCTCGCTGGTCAGCGACAAAGCGTTGATCGTGCGTATCGCTAAGCTGCTGACCAACCTGCGCGGGCAGATCTCCGCCAACGGCGTCACCCTGAGCGCCGCAGCGTTGGATAACCGCAACGCCGAACTGTCCAGCCTGGGCAGCCTGACGGCCACCATAGGCCAGTTCGATAATCGCGAAAAAGGTCGCCTGCTGGCCAATGGCGCGCTGCTATTGACCGCGGGCGGCTTGAATAACCTGAACGGGATCGTTTCCGGGCAGCAGGGCGTGCAACTGAACCTGGGCCAACTGAACAATACCGGTGGGGGCAGCGTTTTTGCCAAAAGCAGTCTTGGTCTGACCGTCAGCGGGACACTGAAGAATGATCAGGGTGTGCTGCGCAGCGACGGTTCACTGACCGGGAGTGCAGCCTCGCTGGCCAACAGCGCGGGCAGCGTCAGCAGCGCCGGTGTTGCGTCGATCATTATCAATGACGGCGTTGTCAACCGGGGCGGGCAGATACTCAGCGACGCGCAACTGACACTCACCAGCGCCAGCCTCGATAACAGCCAGAGCGGGCGCATTGCCGGTAAAGGTCTGGTTCTCAGTACCGGAGCCTTCGACAACCATCAGGACGGCCGCCTGACCAGTACCGGTGCACTTCAGTTGAATGCCGGGCTGGTCAACAACAGCGACGCCGGGCGCATCGCCAGCGCCATGGCCCTGACTGCCGTGGTCACCGGCCTTGATCAGACCAACGACGGCCGGCTGTACAGCAACAGCGATGTCAGCCTGGACCTGAGCAATGGCCTGTTGACCAACCAAGGTGGCCTGATCAATGCGCCTGGCCAGTTGCTGCTGAAAAACCTGAACGTGGTCAACAACCAAGGCGGTGAAATCTCCAGTGCCAACGGTTTCACGCTGGCGGCCACTTCGTTGGACAACACCGAGGGTTCGCTGCTCAGCGACAAAGCGCTGATCGTGCGTGTCGATCAGTTGCTGACCAACCTGCGCGGCAAGATTTCCGCCAATGGCCTCAATCTGAGTGCTGCAACGCTGGACAACCGCAGCGCGGAAATTTCTAGTCTGAGCACCCTGACTGCCAACATCGGCCAGTTCGACAACAGCGCGAAAGGGCGTCTGCTGGCCAACGGCACAATGCTGCTGACAGCCGATAACCTGAATAACCAGAACGGCGTGGTTTCCGGACAGCAGGGCGTTCAGCTGAATCTGGGACAGCTGAACAACTCCGGCGCTGGCAGCGTTTATGCAAAAAACACACTGGGTCTGACTCTCACCGGGGCATCGAATAACGATCAGGGCGTACTGCGCAGTGACGGCACGCTGGACCTGAAAGCAGCTTCTCTGGCCAACACCGGCGGTCGAGTCACCAGCGCCGGTGCTGCCACATTGAAAGTCGATGCTGCCGTCGTCAACCAGGGCGGGCAGATCATCAGTGATGCAGGTCTGACGCTTTCCAGCGGCAGCCTGGATAACAGCCAGAGTGGTCGCATTGCGGGCAATGGCGTGGTGCTTACCACTGGCGCTTTCGACAACCATCAGGACGGCCGCCTGACCAGTACCGGCGCACTCCAGCTGAATGCCGGGCTGGTCAACAACAGTGACGCCGGTCGTATTGCCAGCGCCATGGCCCTGACCGCAGTGGTCACCGGCCTGAACCAGACCAACGATGGCCGGTTGTACGGCAACGGTGATGTCAGCCTGGACCTGAGCAACGGCCTGCTGACTAACCAAGGCGGCCTGATCAACGCGCCGGGCCAGTTACTGCTGAAAAACCTGAGCGTGGTCAACAACCAGAGCGGTGAAATCTCCAGTGCCAATGGCTTCACGCTGGCCGCGACCACGCTGGATAACACCGAAGGTTCGGTGATCAGCGACAAAGCCTTGATCGTGCGTGTCGCCCAGTTGCTGACCAACCTGCGCGGCCTGATTTCCGCCACCGGTGTCGAGCTGAGTGCCGCGACGCTGGACAACCGCAACGCGGAGCTCTCCAGCCTTGGAGAGCTGACCGCAACCGTCGGCCAGTTCGATAACAGTGGCAAGGGCCGTTTACTGGCCAATGGTGCGTTGCTGCTCAATGCCGACAGCCTGAACAACCAGAGCGCTGGTGCCGTTTCCGGCCAGCAGAGCGTGCAGTTGAACGTCGGGCAACTGATCAACACGGGCGGTGGCAGCGTCTATGCCAAAAACAGTCTGGGTCTGAAAGACACGGGCGTCCTCAGCAACGATCAAGGGACATTGCGCAGCGATGGCACGCTGGTGTTGAGCGCCACTTCTCTGGGCAATACTGCCGGTAGTATCACCAGCTCCGGCAACTCGTCCCTGACGGTCGATGGTGCCGTGGTGAACCGTGGCGGGCAGATTCTAAGTGATGCAACCCTGACGCTGACCAGCGCCAGCCTGGACAACAGCCAGAACGGTCGTATCGCCGGCAAGGGCGTGAAGCTCGTCACCGGTGCTTTTGACAACCAGCAAGGCGGCCGCCTGACCAGTACCGGAACCCTTCAGCTCGATGCCGGGTTGGTCAATAACAGTGACGCCGGTCGTATCGCCAGCGCCATGGCCCTGACTGCCGTGATCACCGGCCTGAACCAGACCAACGATGGCCGTCTGTACAGCAACAGCGATGTCAGCCTCGATTTAAGCACAGGCATGCTGAACAACGACGGCGGTCTGATTACCGCACCAGGCCAGTTGCTGCTGAAAAATCTCAATGCAGTCAGCAACCGCAGCGGTGAAATTTCCAGCGCCAACGGCTTCACTCTGGCCGCTACGTCGCTGGACAATACCGCTGGCTCGGTGCTCAGCGACAAAGCGCTGATCGTGCGTGTTGACCAACTGCTGACCAACCTGCGCGGTCTGGTGTCTGGCAACGGCATCGATCTGACGGCCAATGAGCTGAATAACAACAGTGGCAGCCTGAGCAGCGATGCCGACCTGCTGGTAAACGTCACTGGCCAGCTGTCGAGCCGCAGCGGCGAGCTGACCAGCGCCGGTAACACGACCCTGAATGCGCTGAGCCTCGATAACGCCGCTGGCCAGGTCATGGCTGACCGGTTCCTGAAACTGGTGATCACTGAAACCATCGACAATCAGGCCGGAACGCTGGGCGCAGGGCAGGGTATCGACATCGGTGCCGCGAGTCTGGACAACCGCCAGTCCGGTGTACTGGTCACAGATGGCCAACTGACTCTGAAACTGAGCGGAGCGCTGGACAATCGCGCGGGTGGCAGCCTGCAAGCCAAAGGCTTGATGGACCTGTCGAGCAAGACGCTGGACAACCGCGGCGGCCGTATTGCCGCGCAGAACCTGTTGATCGTGCATAGCGACAGCGTCGACAACCGTGGCGGTTCGATTCGTGCCGAGAAAGGCCTGCAGTTGTTCGTCGATGCCCTCGACAATAGCCAGACCGGCCTGAGCGCCACGCAAAAAGGCCTGATCAACAGCAATGCCGGTCTTGAACTGGTCGGCACGCATCTGGACAACCAGAACGGTCTGCTCAACGCCGCTGGCCTGATGCAGTTGCAGGTCGACAGCGTTGTCAACGGCAACGGTCGTATCGCCAGTCAGGCAGATATGGTCGCCAATATCGGCAGTCTGACCCAGCAGGGCGGCGAGCTGGTTGCGCAGGGCAATCTGACCCTGACCGGCAAAACCCTCGACAACCGGTCGGGCGGCCTGGTGGGCTCTACAAAAGCGCTGAAAATCGATGTTGCCGACATCGACAACAAGGCCGGTGAACTGTCCAGCCAGATCGGTGTGGACATCATTGGTCAGACGCTCGACAACAGTGACGGCGGCAAGGTCCTCGCCGGTACGGCGCTGGGGCTGAAAGTGGCGCGTGTGATCAACCTCAACAAAGGCCTATTGTTCGGTAACACCCTGCGTCTCGACGGTGCGCGGCTGGATAACGCAGGCGGTACGCTGGCCAGCCAGAAGGACATGAACATTGATGTGTCCGGTGCGCTGGACAACAGCGCTGGTCTGCTCAGCAGTGAAGCGGCGTTGACGATCAATGCCGCCTCGCTGCAAAACGCAGCAGGCAGCCTGTCCAGTGCCGATGCCTTGAGCGTCACCACCACCGGCGCTCTGGAGAACCAGGCGGGCTCCGTTACTACCGACGCCACGCTGACACTGACCAGCGCCAGTCTGAACAACAGTCAGGCGGGCAAACTGGCTGGCAAGGGCGCCACGCAGGTCACCACCGGCACGTTCGACAACAGCCAGGGCGGTCGCCTGACCAGCAGCGATACCCTGCAGTTGACGGCAGGCAAGGTCATTAACCAGAGCGCCGGACGTATTGCCAGTGCGCTGGCATTGACGGCCAGCGTCACCAGCCTCGACCAGCAGGGTGGTGAGCTGTTCAGCAACACCTCGCTGAGCCTCGACCTGAACAACGGCCAGTTGAACAATCAGGGCGGTTTGATCAACGCCCCCGGCGTGTTGCTGCTGAAGAATCTCAACGGCGTGGCCAACCAGAACGGCGAAATCTCCAGCGCAAAGGCCTTTACCCTGAACGCCAACAGTCTCGATAACAGTGGCGGCAAACTGCTCAGCAGTCAGGCTCTGACGCTGATCGTCAACAAGGCGCTGAGCAACGTCAAAGGTACGATTTCCGCTGCGGCCCTTAATACTCGCAGCGACAGCCTGGACAACACCGAAGGCTTGATAAGCAGCCGCGCAGCTCTGGACTTGATGGTCAATACCGCCCTGACCAACGTCAAGGGCACGCTGGTCGGCGACGCTGACATGACGCTGAACGCCGCGACCGTGGACAACCGCCTCGGCCAGATCGCCAGCAAACAGAACCTCAACGCACGGATCGGCAGCCTTCTACAGCAGAACGGCCAGATGCTTGCCCAAGGCACATTGACCTTGCGTGGCGACGCGCTGGACAACCGTCAGAACGGTTTCATCGGCGCAACCCAAGCCCTCGGTATCAATGTCACCAGCATCGATAATCGCGGCGGTGAACTGTCCAGTCAGGACGTGATTACCCTGACCGGCCAGCAACTGAACAACAGCGACAGCGGTCAGGTGCTGGCGCAGAAAGCCTTGAATCTGAACGTTGCGCAGATCACCAACCGAACCAACGGTCTGCTCTCCAGCCAAGGCGGCTTGACGCTGGTCGGTAGCACCCTGGACAACACCGGTGGTGCGCTCAGTGCCCTCAAAGCCTTGGGTATCGACCTGTCTGCAGCATTCGATAACACTCAAGGCCTGATCAGCAACGAAGATGTCCTGACGGTAAAGACCAGCAGTCTGACCAATACCGCAGGCAGCATTTCCAGCGCTGGAAAACTGACCCTCGACAGCACCGGGGCAATCAGCAACCAGGGCGGCAAGCTTTTGACCGACGGCGCACTGGACCTGAAAAGTGCCAGTCTTGATAACAGCCAGAAAGGCAACATCAGCGGCAAAGGCCTGCTGACCCTGAAGACCGGGGATTTCGACAACAGCCATAACGGTCGCGTCAGCAGTAGCAATCGCCTGGACTTGACGACCGCACGACTGACCAACAGCGATGGCGGCAGCATCGGCAGCAGCCAGGCACTGACCGCGAGTGTCAGCCGCCTGAGTCAGCAGGGCGGCAAGCTGTTCAGCAATACGTCCCTGAGCCTGGACCTGAACAACGGCCAGCTGGACAACCAGGGCGGTTTGATCAACGCGCCGGGCGCACTGCTGCTGAAAAACGTCAACGAGGTTCTAAACCAGAACGGCGAAATATCCAGCGCTCAGGCGTTCACCGTCAACGCGCAACAACTGGATAACAGCGGCGGCAAACTGCTCAGCAACCAATTGCTGACCCTGCGCATCGCCCGTGCGCTGACCAACGTCAAAGGCATGATCGCCGCAGCCGGTGTCGATGCCACCGCCAATACCCTCGATAACACAGGCGGTACACTGACCAGCCGCAACAACCTGGACCTGACGGTTACCGGTCTGCTCACCAACCGTGACAAAGGACTGATCAATGCTGCTCAGGCGCTCAAGGTGGGCACGGCCAGTCTCGATAACCAGAACGGCCAGGTGCTGGGCGGCACCAGCCTGATCCTCAACGCCACATCGATCAACAACATCGCCAAAGGCCTGATCAACAGTACCGGCACCCTGAACCTGACGGCGGGCAGCCTGGATGCTGGCAACAGCGGCGAAGTGTCGGCCACGCGTGACATGACTCTGGTCCTCAATGCACTGTCGCTCAATGGCGGACGCGTGATGGGCGACGCCGGTCTGTCCATCGACATGCAAGGCAACGACCTCAACAACCTCGGCGGTTTGATCACGGCAGACGGTTCGCTGACCCTTAACCGCATTCGCGACCTGAATAACCAGTCTGGGGAGGTCTCCAGCGCGCAGAGTTTCAGGTTCGATGGCCGCACCCTCAATAACAGTAGCGGCAAGCTGATCAGCAGCAACGTGCTGACAGTCAACGCGACCAACCTGCTCAACCAGAACGGCCTGATATCCGGCTGGCAGGGTCTGAACGTTTCCGGCAATCGACTCGATAACCGTACCAACGGCACCTTGTCCAGCCGCAATGGCAACCTCGTTACGACCCTGACCGGTGAATTGCTCAACGGCAGCAACGGTGCGTTGGTCAGCCAGAACACACTGAGCGTAACCGCTGACAGCCTCGACAACAGCGGCGGCATCCTCTCCAGCGGAACCGGCCAGACCCTGACCGTCGCGGGCCTGCTGAACAACAGCCAGAACGGCCTGATCGACAGTGGTGCAGGGCTGACCATCAACGCCGATGCCCTGAACAACGCGGCCGGTAACCTGACGGCGCAGCAGGGTTTCAGCTTCGAAGGCAGCAGCCTCGACAACAGCGTCGGTAACCTGAGCAGCAAGGCCGATATGACACTCGACCTGCTGGGCAGCCTGACCAACACCAGCGGCAAACTGGCCAGCGGCGGTAACTTGCTGTTGCGGCGCAGCGCGGCGATCAACAACCAGGCCGGGCAACTGATCAGCCAAAGCCTGATGACCCTCAATACGTCCGGGCAACTGGACAACCGTAACCGCGGCACTGTTGCTGCCAACAACACACTAAAAGTCGTCGCGGGTGGCAGTGTCCTCAACGATGCTGATGGCTTGATCTATAGCCAGAACGCCGATGCGCATTTGAATGCAGCGAGCCTCTCCAACGTTCGTGGCGCGGTCCAGAGCGTCGGCGCATTGGTTGTCGATGTCGCTGATACCGTCGACAACCAGAACGGCCGGATCATCGCCCAGGGCGGCGACCTGAACCTGACCGGCGCCAACCTCTACAGTCAGGGCGGAGTGCTGTCCAGCCTGCAAGGTCTGTTCACCGCGAAACTGGCCGGCGTGCTGAAAAATGGCTATGACGCCAACCGCCAGGGCGGTGTCATTCAGGCGCAACGCCTCAACCTGACCGCGCTGGGCGGCTTCGACAACTACGGCGGGCGAGTCTCCGCACGCACCGGCGAAGCGCTGATCACCACCCCGGGTTTCGACAACCGCAACGGCGGCCTGTACGCCAAAGGCCTGGTGCAGGTCAACGGTGGCAACTTCGACAACAGTGGCGACAACGACGGCCAGATCGCCGGTGGCCAGGTTGAGCTGAACCTGAGCGGCGCACTGAACAACCGCTTCGGCATCATCGAAAGTGACAGCACCCTGGCCGTGACCGCTGCCAGTTTGGACAACCAGACCGGACAACTGCGTGCGCTGGGCGGTGGCGGTGCCACAAACTTCCAGATCGGCAACCTGTTCGACAACCGCAACGGCACCCTGGAAAGCGCCAACAGCGATCTGACTCTCAACGCTGGCAACTTCCTCAATGGTGGCGGTTCGCTGCTGCATACGGGTAATGGCACGTTTAATATTTCTACGGTTAACGTCACCAATGCTGGCGGCAGCATTGTTACTCGCGGTGGTTTGACGCTTAGTGCCGATAGCTGGACCAACAGCAGCGTTATTCAGGCCGGGCGTCTGACGGTGAATGTCGGCACCTTGAATCAGACTGCGGGCGGGCAATTGCTGGCGTCGAATTCGTTTAGTGGGAGTGGCGGTAACTGGACGAATGATGGGTTGATTGCGAGTGATGGCGGGGTAGACATACGTATTGGCGGGACGTTTACCGGTAGTGGCAGGACTTCTAGTGTCGGTGGTATGTATCTGTCTGCTGGGCAACTGAATCTGAACGGCGCCTTGAGCATCACGAGTGGTGGTAACAGCGAAATCAATATTGGTGGCCAACTTACAAATAGCGGACGCCTGACCTCAGCAGGCGATTTAGTCGTGAATGCTGGCGGCATTGCCAACTACGGAACCCTAGGCGCCGCGCAAAACCTGACGCTTGCAGCGCCGTCCCTCACTAATGATCGAGGTTTGATTTTTAGCGGCGGCGATACAACGCTGAGTGTTAATAGCTTCACCAACCAGAACGGTGACCTTTACAGTCAGCGAGCGCTATTTATCAAAGGCTATGGTGGCGGAACTCAGGCTAATGATGTTTCGAATATATCCGGGTCAATAGAAAGTGGCGGGACCCTCACCATCAATTCAGGAAGCTTTACTAACCGTACCTCTGACGCAGGTGGCGCTCAAGGGTTTGCTGTAGGTCGTACGCTGGTTTCCGGATTTATCGCCGTACTTTGTAATGATTGCAGTGGCGATCATTACAATGTTGATTACATCGCTAGAGAGTTTTACGAGGGTGGGCAGGATAACGACACTTCTGCCTCCTCTCTGCTGACCGCTGGAGGCGATTTCGTTTTCAGAGGCGGTGATTTCCTCAACAGCAAAAGCACCATCAGCGCGACGGGAAACATCGACATTCAGGCCAATAGTGTCAAAAACCTGGGTGCTGTCAGTGGCAGTATCGAGCGCACACGTACCTATAATTCCGGCAGGGTAACGGACGGTACGGTCAACCGATTCATGCCTCAGGTCGTTGCCTATAACCAGCGCAATAACCCTGATTTTCCCTATGTTTATTATGTTGATGCGGCAGGTGGTTTGAGCTTGGGCATTGCCTCATCCGTGATGAAGCGTGAGCCAGGGCGCGATGGTGGCACGATTAAAACGGTTGTGGTCAATGATAAGGAAACCAAAGCAGCCGTTACCAACACCTTGACAGGTTATGGCTACGGCGGGACCAGCCCGCAGTCTCAATATGACCGTAACAATTTAGTTCAACTGCCTGCAGGTTTGGAAAGCTACGCACTTATCAGCGACGTTGAAGTCGCCAAAGACGGCAGCGGTAACGGCGGACGCAGTGCAGTCATTCAAGCGGGCGGAAACGTTTCCATCACTGCCAAACAGGACCTGCAAAATAGTGTCATCCACCAGGACTATGCAGGCAGCGCAGGCACCAGCAAGGTTCAGGACACGCGTACCTCCGGCACTGGCGCCACAGTTATCAGGATCAATGCCCAGCTCCCCCCAGACCTGGCCCAACAACAAGTCAACCCGTTAAGCCTGCCAGGCTTCAGCCTGCCCACCGGCCAGAACGGACTGTTCCGTCTGAGCGGCCAGACCGGCACCGCAGCCGCTGTCGCCCAACCCGTCGGCCTGCCACAAAGCTGGACCATGGGCGGCGCGGCCGTATCCGTCGCGCAACGCGAGCATACCGTTTCCGATGCGCAGGCAAGCACCATCCAGATCGGCTCGGTAGGCCAGATATCCAACGCCACCCGCCAGCTTGCTTCGGTGATACGACAAGGTGCTGGTGTGAGCGCCAACGCATCCTCCTTCGACGCCAGCGCACCAGGTGCCGCGCCCATAGGCGGATTTGTACTACCCGGTCATACCTCTGATTCCGTAGGTGTCACCAGTGTCGACAGCGTTACAGGCATTGCAACTGGCAATCAGGGTAGCGGCGCTTTGCTGCCTGTTCAGAACGCTGGCTCTACATCTGGCATTCCGCTCATCACTGCCGTTTCTTCCGGCAGCTCGGCTGCTCAGAATGCCGGAATGGTGCAAGGCGCTCAGGTCAACAAGGCCGGTCAGGTTGTAAATGGGACTCAGGGTAACCCGCTCAGTGCGGTCAATCAGGCTCCAACAGGTGCCCAGTCAGGCGCGACTGCCGCCGTTACCCAGGTTGTCGTAAATACTCAAGGTGGTCCGGTTATTGCCGCTGTTCGCGACCCTGTTGCTGCTCAGGGCAGCCCTGTCACTGCCGCTGTTCCGAGCACGGTGGTTACGCAGAATAGCCCCGTGAGCGTCTCCAGTACTCAGCCCGCCATAGTGGCGCAAGCCAGTGCAATCACGCCGCTCGTGTCTGCCGCAGCACAAACCGTTACCCGAGTGCAGGGCCTGCCCAGCAGTTCGTTTGTTTCCAAACCGCAAAAATACCTGATCGAAACCAACCCGGTCCTCACCGAACTCAAGCAGTTCATGAGCTCGGATTACCTGCTCGCAGGTCTGGGCTACGACCCGGAAGTCAGCGCCAAGCGCTTGGGCGACGGCTTGTATGAACAACGCCTCGTTCAGCAGGCAGTCGTGGCCCGTACCGGTCAGGCGTTCATTGACGGGCAAACCTCCAACGAGGCGCAGTTCAAGTACCTGATGAACAACGCCATCGCCAGCAAACAGCAGCTGAACCTGGCTGTCGGCGTATCGCTGAGTTCACAACAGGTCGCAGCGCTGACCCACGACATCGTCTGGCTCGAAGAGCATGAAGTGAATGGCGAGAAAGTGCTGGTGCCGGTGTTGTATCTGGCTCAGGCTGACAATCGCCTTGGTCCGACCGGGGCATTGATTGCGGGTAACGACGTCTCACTGATCGCAGGCCAGAACCTCGACAACGTCGGTACCTTGCACGCCGCCAACAATCTCTCGGCGGTCGCAGGTAACAACCTGATCAACACCGGTCTGATAGAAGCCGGCAACCGGCTCGATCTGCTCGCGGGTAATGATCTGATCAACACCGCTGGCGGCATCATCAAAGGTCGCGATGTATCACTGACCTCGATCAATGGCGATGTGATCAACGAACGCAGCGTCACCTCGATGGACAACAGTGCACGCGGTCAGCGCCACAACGAGTTCGCCGACAGCGCCGCGCGCATCGAAGCTGCCAACGACATGAGCATTTCGGCAGGCCGCGACGTCATCAACAAAGGCAGCGTGCTGGAAAGCGGTCGTGACATGAGCATCCAGGCCGGACGTGACGTCACCATCGCCCCGACCGAAGTCACCAACAGCCTGTTCTCGGACAGTAAACACAACAGCAGCGACATTACCCAACTGGGCTCCACCGCCAGTTCCGGGCGCGACCTGACCGTTCAGGCCGGACGCGACATCTCCGTCATTGCCAGCCAGATCGACGCCAAACGCGACATCGCCATGGCAGCGACCGAAAACCTCACCATCAGCTCTGCGGCGGACGAAGAGCACTCCCTGTCCAAAAGCAAAAAACTGACCCGTCAGGAAGACCACGTCAGCCAGGTTGCCGCCGATCTTGAAGCGGGAGGCAGCGTTGCCTTGCAGGCTGGCCAGAACCTCGCCGTGATTTCTAGCCGTATTACGGCCGGTAAGGAGGCGTATCTGGTAGCCGGTGAGAATCTGGATATTTTGGCTGCGCAGGACAGTGATTATTCGCTGTATGACAAAAAGAAGAAGGGGAGTTTTGGGGCGAAGAAAACCAAGCGTGACGAAATCACTGATGTGAAAAACATCGGCAGTGAAATTACCACGGGTGGTGATTTGCTGCTGTCGAGTGGGGGAGATCAGAAGTACCAAGCTGCGAAGCTGGAGAGTGGCAAGGACCTGACGATTGAAAGTGGTGGTGCGGTTACGTTTGAGGGCGTGAAGGACTCGCATCAGGAGAGTCACGAGAAGAGTGACAACAACGCCTTTTGGGTTTCCTCCAAAGGTAAAGGTAATACCGACGAGACCTTACGCCAGAGCGAACTGGTTGCCGCCGGTGAAGTAACCATTAAAGCCGTCAATGGATTGCAGATCGATATCAGGCAGGTTGATCAGCAAACGGTCACCCAGAGCATCGATGCAATGGTCAAAGCCGATCCACAACTGGCCTGGCTCAAGGATGCTGAAAAACGCGGTGACGTGGACTGGCGGCAAGTGAAGGAGATTCACGACTCCTTCAAGTACAGCAACTCGGGCCTTGGTCCAGCCTCGCAAATTATCATCGCGATTATCATGGCTGCTGTTGTGGGGCCTATGGCAATGGGCGCGGTAGGTGCATCCACAGGGGCAGCAGTCACGGCAGGTACTATGGGTGCCAACACTGCAGCGTTCCTCTCTGCGGGCGCAGGTGCTGTTGCAGCGGGTGCCGCTACCAACGCAACGGTCAGCGTTATTAATAACCGTGGAAACCTTGGGGCGGTATTTAAAGATGTAACTTCTTCCGATGCCATAAAAGGGTATGTCATCTCGGGAGTGACGGCGGGTCTGACGGCTGCGTACTTTGATGGTTTGACGGGTACGCATAGTGATATCGCTTCCGGGAAAATCATTGGCCCAGAGCTCTCTACCTTGACTGGCGTTGGACAATTCGCCGCGAATCAGATTCTCCAAAATGGAACCTCAGCCATTTTGGGTAAGGCGCTGGGTACGGGTGGAAGCGGCAGTGATGCACTCAAAACCGCGCTATTCAATACCTTGGCGGCGGCGAGTTTCAATGCAGTGGGCGACTATACCCGCGGCACATTCGCGGATGGCACGCCTTCCAAGGTCATTATTCACGCGATGGTAGGCGGTCTGCTTTCAAAGGCCACAGGCGGAGATTTCAGGACGGGTGCCTTGGCCGCAGGTGCCAATGAAGCATTGGTCGTACACCTGAATGGTCTAGTCAATGGTAATGAAACCTTACTGACCATGAGTTCTCAGATAGTAGGCGCTCTGGCTGCTGCGACTCAGAAAGACGCTTACGCCAGCTCGATTGAAAAGGGTAGCTGGATAGCCAAAAACTCTACGCAATACAATTTCTTGAATGACCATGACACCAAGGAAAGAAACAGCGCACGAGAGGCTTACGAAAAAGATCAGGGGATTGACGCTGCGAGAAAACTGGTATCACTCGAGAAGTCGGATCAGCGCAGCAATAATCTGCTGGACGCTTACAAAACCAACCCCGAGTCTTTGACCAAGGCCGATCTTTCGGAGCTGCAAGCCTACCTTCAGGTATACGCTTACGAATTGACGAAAAGTGTCGGCCAAGAGCAAGCACAGGCTAGGCTGACGAGTCTTCTGCAAAGCACGACGCCTGCCACGCAGGGTTATTCATACGCAGGCACGACCGAAGCCAAAAACGCCTACAGCGACGCTGCTCGAGCTGAGCTTGATGGCGTATTCGCCCAGTTGAGCTGGTCCCGGACAAAGACTGCCGAGGAGCAGATCTACGCTAACGCAAAAGGCACTCTGCTGGTCAACAATGAGCAGCAAGGGTTGGCTAATATTGGCGGCCCTGCTATATATGCCTTGTCAGGGCCGTTGGGTATTGGAATCCGGGGCATTGCTGCGATCAATGGCGCTGCGCAATTCAAATATGGCGTAGGGCAGGCGGTCGATGGCGATACGTGGAATGCGGTAGGCAACATGGTGGTCGGTTCCCTCGAAATGATGGGGGGCCTGAGTGCAAAAGCAGCGGTAGGTGGGCAAAGGAGCGAGCCATTAGGACAAGGTGCAAAAGGCAAAACCGCATTAAATGAACCAAACTCTCGGCCTGTTGCGGAAAATGGCGGTGCGCCGTCAACACAAACTGAAACTTATTTCAGGGTTGAATCAGGTGGTTCAGGATTCCAGACTAGTCAAAATCGAATTACTGTGAAATCTGATGGGACGGTATCGATTGACTCTGGATGCAGTGGTCAGTTATGTGTCAGTACAAATGGCCCCAGCCATGCTGCTTATTATCTGTCTAATAAAAGGCCTGACGGTAACGTGGTTGTTTTTGAGGTTGATCAATCGTTGCACCAGAAAATTATGTCCGAAGCTATTGATCAACGACCTCTGCCCGGTCAGATAAGGAACCCTAACGCCCCCAAGATTGTGGATCCAAATCAAGGGAAGCCAAGTGTTTCACTAGAACTCCCGAAAGTATGGGATTCCTTGCTTGAGAAACACTCATCAAATGCACGAGTATTGACGCAGGAGGAGTTTTTTCATGAGTTTGGACGCTAAGCTTAGCTCATTAGAAAGTGAGCTGTTTGAAGGGCGCAAATCAATTGCCCTGTTTGTTTTGAAAGAGCAGCATTATTACGTTGTGGATGATAAGTCCAATTACTGTATCGATGTCCGGCCGGATTATTTGTCGTATATTGAAACAGGCCGGCTAAAGCAGGAAGATTATGAAAAAGCTCTTGGGCTCTTTCGGGGTGGGATCTCAGTTCTAGGAGCTCATAATTTTTATCAGTACATCGATAGTGCCGAAGCAGAAGTGATAAGTTTTACGATGATGCGCGATTTCTTTTTCAAAGGCTTAACTTTGGAAAGTGCCAAGAGTTTTTATAAGGATGTAGAGCGGTTCTTGTCTTATGGAGGAGAAATGGAATTGCGAAAATGGAATTTTTTGCGTATGAAATTGCCGAGCTTTTACGTAAATTTCGACCGTGGGATTTACCGACATACCGACTATGGTCGGTTGCATGAGGAATTGGCGTTGCCAAAGACACTGTGGGATGCTCGTTGTAGTAGCGATTTTGGATTGCTTATCCCTGACGATGTTCAATACTGGATCGTAGATAGAATGAATTTTTTTAAGCTTTATGGCGGTTAAAATATTCAAGTGGAAAGGGTTTGGTTTTATTTAATTAAAGCATTTGCGTTCTAAATAAAACTGTTTCGCTTTTTTATTCGTTTTGGGGCTGATTTGATAGAACCATTTCGGTAAGCGGAATAAAATGGTGCAAAAGAGGCAGATGCGGCTGGAAAGGTAGTAGACGCTATTCCGGCAACATCTCCACTTCCAGCATCTGCATTACCGATAAATCCCACCAAATGTGCTCCGTTGACAGTGCTAGAGAAGCACTATAGCGCTAAGTTTAGCAGTGTGTCTTCACTCGAGACTATCACCCAACACATGGCCGGTGGCGGGGACGGCGCGCGCGGGATTGTGTTGGGTTCCTATGGTCGAGGTCAGCCAGACCATGTATTCAAAGTAGTTAATAAGAATGGGGTTATCTGATATCTAGATGGGCAAAATGGGAGGCCAACTAATATGAATAATTTTAAGACGCTACAGTTGCTGAGAACTAATAATCACCTATGAGAGTGCGCTGGAACGAGCTAATGCGTATTTAAAAGACTCAGATATTCCTCTGCAGTTAACGCATGAGGAAGAGTGTTCTGCGGGGTGGTTCTTTTGCTATCAATCTAAAGAGTATTTAGAAATACGGAGTTTTTCGGCTCAGCTGGCTGGAAATGGACCGTTACTAATTGATAAGGAAACAGGAGAGCTTCATGTTCTAGGGGCTGTCAAGCCTTTAGAAGAATGTCTAGATCAATATGTGATGAGCAAGTTAAAAAGATAAGGTTGATTTGTTTGTGAAAAGGGCACGGTTGATCTCAATGCACAGGCCCCAATTTCTGTAAGTAAAATAACTGCGTCGATTGATTTTGATTGTCATATTATAGCCAAATGGCAATGTCGTTGGCGGACATTCAACCGCGACGGGTGATGTTAAGATGATCCTTGGCCCAGCCTCTATAGCGAATGCGCAAGGTGTTTATAATGCTAAAATCCAGGTGGGAGATCCAGTCAATCCAGGATAGTTTTTGCCCAAGACGAACAATGGCGGTATGTCTACAATATTTCCAGGCTCTTGGACCGCAGATCGAATAAAAGTTGAAGTGGACGGAGCCTTTCAGAACAAGAAAATTGTGGGTAACAAATGGACGGGAACCAGACCTAGTGGCGTCCAAGTCGAGGGATATATAAGTCCGAAAACTGCTGTATATCCAAAGCTTTAGGGGGGGTAAAATGAAATTTCATTTTTCATGGGAGGAGTCTGCTGGAGCTCTTTCACCGAGTGTTAGTTCAAGTATTGTCAACAAAGACGGCGTCAGCCCACTTGCTTGTCTCCTAACTGATGATGGAGGGCAACTGTTTTTAGACACCGTGCCGTGGTTGGATGAAGGTGTTGAGCGAATAAGATCTGTTAAAGGTTCTAAGATTAAATTTTCAGATTGGAGTCGCGATGCTTGGGGGGCTGAGTTAACTAAGGGGCAGGTAAGAATTTATTCGCTCTATGATGAAAATTACTTTGAGCTAATTAATATCGACTCGTTTGAGGGGGCGCTATTGGCGTGGTTGAATTTTATTCAACTGAAACCAGAGGTAGGAGTGACTCAGGAAGTTGAAATCTAAACTACCATTTGGTGAAGTTGGAGAGTTGGTGCAAAAGCAACTGGCGGGGCGGTAGACCGTGCTACTACTGGGATTGAGTGGGGCAAGGGTATTCAAGGTCAAGGAATGCCTTGGGAGGATTACCTTGGGACGCAACTGCCAGCAGGCTCTCGACTACCGCCTCACTTCAAAACGTTTGACTTTTTTGACGAAACCACTGGTATAGCGACCAGCGTCAAGACACTTGATACGACGACTGCTGCCAAACTTGCTAATCCGAGCCAAGTATATTCATCGCTCAAAGGAAATATTGATGCCGCTGCTAATTTTTCTGAATCTGGCTTGAAAGGTGTGACAGTTACTTCAAGTCAAATTACCACTCGCGAATTACAAGTTGCCATTCCTGAAGCCACGACTAGCGCTCAATGGGAACAAATCAATAGAGTCATTGAATATGGTCAGAGCAAAGGCATTACGTTAAAAATTACCAAGGTGAAATAAGATGAACGATGTCGTGAAAACAACCTGGGCGGATGCAGGAGTCAATAAGGAATTCATTTACGTTAAAACTTATTCTGGCTATCGGAGTAGTCGAGCTGATCCACAGGGTGTCGAGCATCACGCCAGCCCTGAAATCAGTGATCAAGAGTTAGGTGTTGTGGTATTGGATGCGTTGGCCCATAGCCGATTTGTGCTTCCCGAGCCGCGTAAGGATGTTTGGATTCATCCTGAAGCTACGTTTGATATGGATTTATATGACCACGACTTGACCAGTCAACGATATGATCAATGGGTTAGCAGTACTTTGGAGCGCTATAGCTACAAGAATAAGCTTGCATTATTTAAAGATATGAAAAAATGCAGTATCGAAAGTAAGGGAGACCAGATAACTATTCGTCCTAGCCATCACGAAAAGCTAGAAGCCTGGAGTGGTAAGGGACTAAGTGAGAGTGACTATGTCATTATCCCCAGCGGTAGTAGTCCTTCCGATGTAGGTGCGGCCTTACGCTTGGCTTTTAGTCGGTGCACCTAATGTGTAGAGGTTTCGAGTTGATCTGACACCGGCCTCGTGCCGGTGTTGTTTTATCCGCTTACTGCAAAACCTCCCGTCCTTCGCTGCTCGCTTTAGTTGTGGCCTGAGCGATCAGGGCATCAAGCATCTGCGCAACGAATTTCTGTACCTGGCACAGGCCGACAATCGCCTAGGCCCGACCGGGGCTTTGATTGCGGGTAACGACGTCTCACTGATCGCCGGCCAGAACCTCGACAACGTCGGTACCTTGCACGCCGCCAACAATCTCTCGGCAGTCGCAGGCAACAACCTGATCAACACCGGCCTGATAGAGGCCGGCAACCGGCTCGATCTGCTCGCGGGCAATGACCTGATCAACACCGCTGGCGGCATCATCAAAGGTCGCGATGTTTCACTGACCGCGATCAACGGCGACGTGATCAACGAACGCAGCATCACCTCGATGGACAACAGCGCGCGCGGTCAGCGACATAACGAGTTCGCCGACAGTGCCGCGCGCATCGAAGCCGCCAACGACATGAGCCTCTCGGCAGGCCGCGACGTCATCAACAAAGGCAGCGTGCTGGAAAGCGGTCGTGACATGAGCATCCAGGCAGGACGCGACGTCACCATCGCCCCGACCGAAGTCACCAACAGCCTGTTCAGTGACAGCAAACACAACAGCAGCGACATCACCCAACTGGGTTCCACCGCCAGTTCCGGACGCGACCTGACCGTTCAGGCCGGACGCGACATCTCCGTCATCGCCAGCCAGATCGACGCCAAACGCGACATCGCCATGGCCGCGACCGAAAACCTCACCATCAGCTCTGCGGCAGACGAAGAACACTCCCTGTCCAAAAGCAAGAAACTGACCCGCCAGGAAGACCACGTCAGCCAGGTTGCCGCCGATCTTGAAGCGGGAGGCAGCGTTGCCTTGCAGGCTGGCCAGAACCTCGCCGTGATCTCCAGCCGTATTACAGCGGGTAAAGAGGCGTACCTGGTTGCCGGTGAAAACCTGGACATCTTGGCTGCGCAGGACAGTGATTATTCGCTGTATGACAAAAAGAAGAAGGGGAGTTTTGGGGCTAAGAAAACCAAGCGTGACGAAATCACTGATGTGAAAAACATTGGTAGTGAAATCACCACCGGTGGAGATCTTTTGCTGGCGAGCGGGGGCGATCAGAAGTATCAAGCTGCGAAGCTGGAGAGCGGTAAGGACCTGACGATTCAAAGTGGTGGTGCAGTTACGTTTGAGGGCGTGAAGGACCTGCACGACGAAAGTCATACTAAAAGTAATAATGACGCTTTCTGGACCTCTTCGAAGGGCAAAGGCAATACAGACGAAACACTTCGTCAGACGCAAATGTCTGCTGAAGGAAGCATTGCGATTAAGGCTGTTAATGGGCTGACAATCGACGTCAAGCAGATAGACCAACAGACGGTTAGCCAATCTATTGATGCGATGGTCAAGGCCGATCCACAAATGGCCTGGTTAAAACAGGCTGAGGCGAGAGGCGATGTGGATTGGCGACTCGTGAAGGAGGTTCATGAGTCATTTAAGTATCAAAGCTCCGGATTAGGCCCCGCTTCGCAATTGATCATTGCAATTGCCTTGGCAGCTGTAATGGGGCCAATGATGGCCGGTATGAACTCGATGTTACAGGCTGGCGCTATCAGTGTCGCGACAAAGGCCACCGTCAGTACGGTTGACAATAGAGGCAACCTCGGAAAAGTTCTGAAAGACGTCACATCAAAGGACAGCATTAAAGGCTATGCGGTGGCAGTTGCGACGGCGGGCGTGGCCGATGGTCTTGGATACAATCCGAGTGAGTTAGGGCTCGATTCTGCAAGCGCAAAAACCATTGCCGTAAAGATAACGGCTGACGCAGTAATCAAAACAGCCGTCTACGGCGGGAGCTTTGCGGACAACCTGGCCAGTTCGGCAGTGGCCACCGCGGCCAGCATTGGTGGCGCCAAGGGGGCGGTGGCTATAGGAGATATTGGGTTAACTGACGGAAGCATTACCAAGATTCTCTTGCACGCAGGCCTCGGTGGACTTCTAGCTGAAGCCATGGGCGGTGATTTCCGCGCCGGAGCTATTGCCGGTGGTGCAAACGACGTGTTGGTTGGATTGCTGGGGGATAAGTTACTTCCGTCAAACCTTGTCAAGGGAACGCCCGAGTATGAGCAGGCGCAGGCCAACCTTCTTGCTTTGTCGCAAATCGTCGGCGTAATAGGCGCTGCCGCTGGGAATTCAGATGTCAGCGTCTCTGCTGCCGTATCCGCTAATGCTACCCAGTACAACTGGTTATCACACGCTGAGATTCGGGATGCTGATAAGGCTCGGGCTGCCTGTGCGACGGCTGGTGTTGACGTTGGTGCTTGCCAAGCGAATGTCACTCGTGCAACGGATGAACTGGACAAGGCACGAGACTATGAACTGAAAGAGCGTAAACGTGCAATTCAGCTCCAATCTTTTAAAGATGGCGGCTGGACTCTGGGCGAATACAACAAGGCTTTGTTTGACGACTATTTTGCCAGCAAAGGCGTAGATCAGAGTCAGGTCACGTTTGACGGGTACGCTCCTGCAAAAAACGTTGGGCTATATGCTTTCCGAACGGGGCCTTGGCAGTGTCAATCAGGCCTTCGAATGGCCTACTAAGGCTGCTGCCAGCGCCGTAAATTTTGCCAGTCACCCGTACGACACGGTGGTAGGGATTGGTCAAAATATCTGGTCCGCAGCAAGCTCTGTGGTGGATTGGGCAACCAGCCCTATACTGGCTCAAGGACTTGAGCGTGCAGGGGATAAATTACTGGCGCAATCCGACCAGCAGGCAGGTGGGTTGATATTTGACGTCGCCAGTGGTTTGATCACCGCAGAAATTGGTGGGTTTGCGGTCAAGTGGGTTGGAGGGAAATGGGTTCAGTTTGGAGGTGGTGCAAAAGCTACCGTGGAGGTGCCAGCAAACCAGCCAGTTTCAAAACCGCCGTATCCTGTGTCGCAGGCAGATGGTGATTTTGGTTACTTAAATCAACCGGGGCCGAGTAAGCCAGCAGCCTTTTTTGATACACAGGCTTCAGCCAAAGCTTTTATCGATAACGGAAGGATTAATATTTCGGATTTAGAGCGATTGGTACCACCCGGGACTCCAAATAGTTTCCAGTCTTCGGCTACGATTGCAGCTGGTAGTAAGTTTCAGTATAAAGTCAATGGCCAGAATATCGAAGTGAAATGGCATGCGCCTGATGCAAACGCTGCTGAAAGATTTCCTGGTTCTAATTCGGGCTCTGGATGGACGGCACAACTAAAAGTAGGAGGTAAACTGCTGGGGCAAGACGGCTTGCTGTATAGAAAACCCTCCAATTCTACGCATATACCAGTGGATTTCTAGACATGAAAAATTTTGCTTACTACGCTGCGCTGCCAGAGACTATGACTAATAGCGAGCTTGATTCTGAATTTAGAGAGCTGTTAGAAGGTCTTGAGTCTGGCGATGTACATAGGTCTGATTTTGTAAAATCTTTATTGGAGCTAAGTGATAGGCAATGGCATGCTTATAGCGTTATAGAGGTTGGTCTTAGAGGGCGAGTCGAACGATGCTTGATATCATTATGGGATGGCTATGATCTAGATATGGCTGAAAATGTGATTAATATTATGGTGAGATTAGGGCTTGAGGAAGTAAGTAACTTCCTTGGCTCGCTTTCACCACAAGGGGTATCGTTGGAAGTTTTCAATGAGGTTTCACTTGCTCTATCCGAGCTAGGGCCTTCGGTTTCAGATCCATACAGTGGCATGCGTTAGCGATTTTCTAAGCGACGAAGAAAGCTGCTGCTAGTGTACTTTTTTCGAAATAGCTTATTTTTCTTTCGCAGCTTTAAGCACCTCACACACACGTTGGATTTTTCAAAATATTCTCTCCCTTTGCGTTCCAAACGTACCGGGTCGGCTGAGCATTGCGTAACGCCATGAACGTTGGCGTTCTAACTTGCCCACGGAGGCAAAGCTGCCGTCGCGCATGTACACGGTGATGTTTCGAAAGAAGCGCTCGACCATGTTCATTCAGGAGCTGGAGGTTAGTGTTAAATGAATATGAAAACGTGGGTGATTCGCCGTCTAGGCTTTCACTGCGGCATGCTTGTGGGTACCGATAATCAGATGAAGCTGGAGGTGCTTGGGCGTTTCTAATGCCATCGTCAGCAAGGAGAAACTGAACCAGGCAGGTGTCAGCAAGCTGATGACTGCCTCGCAGTTGATCGGTGCTCTGACTGCTGCTGCAATGGACGGGGATGCATCGGCAGCGGCGGTGGTGACGGCTAACAGTACGCAGTACAACTACCTTGCCCATAACCAGTTGAAAGAGGCAGCCGAAAAGTTAAGGAAATGTGCCCCTGCCGAGTGCGATTCGATTGTGGCCGCTTACAAAAAAGTAAACGAAGATCAAACGATTGAAGCGATCATCAATTGCAGGTTCGACGTTTCTCTGTGTAAATCGTCCTCAAGGGATTTTGCCAACACGATAGCCGATCTTTCGAGTGTCTACGATGCTTTGGGTGATGGTTCTAAGTACGCCAAGGACTCGCTGCAGATCCTGATCAATGAAAACCTGGAGTTTCAGGAAACCTTGGCAGTTGCGACGACCGGTGCTAGCGCGCAGGCCGTGGCAGAAACACTCCAGGCCACGTTTAAGCTCACGCCCGAAGAAACTGTTGCGTTGGCGGAGGTCATTGGGGGGGATTAGCAGTCGCTGCTGGGGGGGCGGTCGCATTCCGCAAGGTGCTTGCGAAAGCGTCAAACCGGCTTGAAAAAAGCGGTGAAGCACTGGTAGATAGACAGATTGATGCAGGTTCAAAGGCTTTAGATGATAATGTCGTAGTGCGCAGCGATGATGATTTCTCTTCGCAGATCGGAAGTAACGGTAAACCGAAGGCGCACATAAATGAAGATGCGGAATTGGTGCCTCCAAATCAAGATGGTGCCGGTAGTATTCAAACACATGTTTGCTTGATACGAGAATTTTGACAAATCGTGAAGTTGTAGCTGAGCTGCAAGCGAGAGTAAATGCGGGACGTGAAAAATATATTATTAACCCTTCGCCAAAAAATCAAACTCCTTTATCTAGAGCAGAGTCTGATCTGGGTAATGCTGTGCGCGATGGTAAGTGTCTGATCAAAGCTGCGTTCCAGCCACTTATATAAAATTTATCGATAAGTAGGTGTTTATTATGGACCATAAAACAAATTTTTTGCTTAGTAATATTCCGGAGGGCGCAGATTATGCTGCTGATGCAGGTGACTTGGATTTAGAAGATATCCCACAAGAAAGAATGGAGGCAGTAATTGATTTACTTCGTAACGCAGATGATGAAGTAGCGAAGTTCTTGGCTGCGAAGTTGTTAGCCAGTTGGGGGGTTTTTGAGGGGTTTAGTGTATTGAAGGAATTTGTCGAGAAAAAGTCTGCTATTATAGCTAATGTCTATCCTCATAGACTGCATGGGTACGATGATACTTTTCGCCAGGTTCTTATGGCCGTGGTTATGTTTTATGCCAATATGGCTGGCGCGGGGAAAAAAGACGTAGCAAGAGCGGAGGTTTATCCCCTGCTGTCCAAAATAATAGAGTTGGCAGCTAGCAATCCTTTCGAGATAATCGATGTGTTATCATTTATAAAGCGTGAGCAGTGTTTTGAATATCTCCCTCTTATTAAGGGTTATCTCATGTCGATAATTGATAACCCAGAAGTTCATCGATGGAAGATATATGACGCGATCGAATTTCTTGTGGAGTTTGATTCCCAGTTTGTTGTGTCTCTTTTGGAGGAGAAGAGAAAAAGTATTGAAGACTTTAAACCTTCCATACCGGGTTGAGCGTCTTGAGAATTTGTAGTGGTCTAATGAATTCGGACACTCATTTAGGCGAGAATATCGCCAGACAGGGGGGGGATGACCAAACAACGCTGTACCTCTCCGCTAATGCTACCCAGTACAACTGGCTATCACACGCTGAGATTCGGGATGCTGATAAGGCTCGGGCTGCCTATGCGACGGCTGGTGGTGACGTTGGTGCTTGCCAAGCGAATGTCACTCGTGAAACGGATGAACTGGACAAGGCACGAGACTACGAACTGAAAGAGCGTAAACGTGCAATTCAGCTCCAATCTTTTAAAGATGGCGGCTGGACTCTGGGCGAATACAACAAGGCTCTGTTCGACGATTATTTTGCCAGCAAAGGTGTAGATCAGAGTCAGGTCAAATTTGATGGGTACGCCCCTGCGAAAACTTTGGGTTATATGCTTTCCGAACGGGGCCTTGTCAGTGTCAATCAGGCCTTGGAATGGCCTACTAAGGCTGCTGCCAGCGCCGTAAATTTTGCTAGTCGCCCGTACGACACGGTGGTAGGGATTGGTCAAAATATTTAGTCCGCGGCAGGCTCTGGGGTAGATTGGGCGACCAGCCCTATACCGGCTCAAGGACTTGAGCGTGCAGGGGATAAATTACTGGCGCAATCCGACCAGCAGGCGGGTGGGTTGATATTTGACGTCGTCAGTGGTTTGATCACTGCAGAGATTGGTGGATTTGCGGTCAAGTGGGTTGGAGGGAAGTGGGTTCAGGCTAAAGGGAGCGTGAAAGGCAGTAGCAACCTTGGGCTAGCAGATAATCTTTTACCAGATGCAGATTTTGTTGGTCGTGGTGTTGTTCGAACTGACCTGAAAGATCATCTTGTAGATGCGACACGCTCAGGGAAATCGGGAAGACATAATATGGAAATTTTTATGAAGGAACTGACTGAGTCTTCAGGGGCTATTTCATCGAAAGTCGAAGTTGCACCTGGGATTTATAAAGTAGAATATCAGCTGCCAAAATCTACAAGGGACACAGTGAAGACGGTGTATGACCCGAAAGTATATCCTGATATGCCGAATATGGCTAATGAAGCCGCTTATAAAGCATTGCTCCAGTATCAGCTAACAGGCAATGTATTGCAGGAGGTTGTTGTGGGTAAAGTGAGATTTCAGTTTCCAGTAAATATTAGAGGTGAGCAAATGTATGTTCCGACGGCTTTTCCGATAGGTATCGTTAATTGAAGTGGGGGAGGCTTCCGGGAGATGAAAGAGACTTGTTGTTTTGGGTGCTATTTTTTGTTGTTGAATATTATTCTGATGTTGACTTGAATAAGTTCTTAAAAGATTTTCTTACCTCGGGCAACGGACTTACAGGGGATCCAGGTTGGGAGTTTGAGTGCCTGAGAGATGCAGACGGTAATGATTGCTACTGCTTCTCGGCTGATTTCAATTTTAGTGGAATAGAGCCTGTGACTAGATGCTATGAAGCTAAAGTTGTTCGCGAAGCCCTAAAGGAGTCCTTGCTTGCCTTTGCTGATAAAGAGCCAGATAAAGCTGATGAGGTGGTTGGACTGATAATTAAATATAGGCTTTGAGTTGATGAGGAGTATCTATCATCTCGTATTTCAGGACTTTTTGTTCTTCGGTGTCGAGGCGTTAGGTGCTTAACCTTGGCTTGCTAGGAATGAGCGTTCTTTATAAAGTAGCTACCACATATGCACAGATCTCTAAGTCGTATAAGTGGGTGAGTATGCTTTGATAAGTTAATGTGATCAATTTCAGTGCCTGAAATGATTCTGCCTTACCTATGTTTAAGAGTGTTCACCTAGCAAAAGCCCACTCCGGACACCCCCGTCCCAAAACATCCGACCCCCTCTCCGCAATACCCACCCGCTAATAATCTAAACTACCCAGCGGCACCCGCTCGCTGTCCGGGCCTGAGGAAGTTGTCAGCCTTATCCTTATCGTTCTAAGCACCTGCCAATACTCGGTTTAAAACATAACAAAACTACCTATTCGCACGAACCGCATAAGGATAAGGCTTGGATGACAATGACTCCAGTGGATGGATCAGTTTCCCTTGACGTTAACAACCTGTTCAGAAAACCCAGGATCTGTTTTGACTGGGAGGACCTGCGTTACTTCGTGATGTTTTCCACGGTCAGTTCCCTGAGTGGCGCTGCAAGGATGCTGGGTGTGGAGCACGCCACTGTGTCGCGTCGTATCGCTTCGCTGGAAAGGTCTCTGAATGTAAAGCTTGTCGACCGTCGCAAGCGTTTGTATGAACTGACTGATGAGGGACGGCGCGTGGCGGCGATCGGGCGGCAGATCGAGGCGCAGACTCAGGCTGTTGGCCGTCTCGCGGTTGCGGCTCAGGTGGTGCAGGGTGTGGAGGTGACCATCAGTGCGCCGCCGTCGGTGGCGGTCGAGAAGCTGGTACCGCGGTTGGGGGCGTTTCGGGCGATGCATCCCGGAATTGTGTTGCGCTTGTTGGGCGATCACCAGTATTCATCGTTATCCAGTTGCCAGTCTGACCTGTGTATACGGTTTTCCAAACCTGTTGAAAGCGGCATCGTCGCGCGCCGCATTGGCACAGCTTCCTTTTCATTTTATTGCGCACGTTTCTATCTGGAGCAACGCCCTCCGGAGCATTATGAGTTTATTGCTTATGACAATGAACTGATGAGTGACAATCAGAATGGTTGGCTGAGGGATATCGTCGGTGATCGACCCTTTGTGCTGGAGGCCAAAACGGTGGAGTTGCAAATTCGTGCTGCGGAAACCGGTGTGGGTATCGCGTTACTGCCCAGTTTTGCCGTAGAGGGTAATGATCGTCTGTGCCGGGTGGAATTGTCGGCTCCGCTGGAAGTCGATGTCTGGCTCGGTGTGCATGAAGACTTGCGCGCGGTGGCTTCCATCCAGGCTGCCATGAATTATGTGGAAAGCTGTTATCGCTAGCCAGGCCTGAGTTCGCGCTGGTTATGTTGTCGGCAAAACAGTCGTGCGGTGAAAAAATTCCCATCCCCTCATCAAATATCGACAGTTTACAAGTTCGGCTGTTTTGACGAGGATCAATACCGAGTGGAGCAGTTCATGACTCGAAACTCCGAGACGTTAAGGTGTCGGCTCGGCAAGGTTTGTTAGATGGCGCGCTGTTGGATAATTATAAAAACTCAAGCAGTGGCAAGATCATCTCAAGCACCCTGATGACACCCTAAGGACAGCCGGAGATTCTCATGGCCGACGTAAAAATTCTCGACGTTACCTTGCGTGACGGTGGTTATCGGAACAACTTCAACTTCACAGAAGATCAGGCGCAGATAGTGGTCGCTGGTTTGGCCAGTGCGGGTGTCGACCTCTGCGAAATTGGTTATTGCAAAGGATCCTTCGCCCCGAAAGGCGAGCACGGTCTGACCAGTGATGTAGGCGCAGGCTTCATTGAAAAGATTGCGCAGGCGGCCAACGGCCGTATCGAACTGGCCGTCATGGTTCACCCCAGAAACATCACCACGGATGACTTCGCCATGCTCAGGGAGCAGGGCGTTTCGATGATCCGCGTCTGTTTGAGGCGCGATCAATTGGATGAGGGGCTTGTGACCTTGTCGCTGGCTCGCGATCACGGCTTCAGTGTCAGCGCCAATGTGACGCATGTGACTTCGCAGACGCCAGGCAGTGTGCTTGATACGGCGGTACGCGCGGAGGGGGCTGGCGCGGATATCGTTTGCTGTGCGGATTCCAATGGCCATATGTTGCCAGCCGACGTAGATCGACTGTTCAGTCGTCTCTCAAGTCGACTGTTGGTGCCGCTGGGCTTTCACGCGCATAACAATATGTCGTTGGCGCTGGCGAATGCAGTGGCGGCTATAGAAGCCGGCGCTGAATACATCGACACGTCCATATGTGGCATGGGCAAGGGAGCCGGCAATCTTCACCTGAGTATGCTGGTTGCCTACCTGGAGCGTACCGGCGTCAGTCATGGCTATGACCTGGTGAAGGTGATGGAACTGTCGGAAGCCACGGCCCGCGCGGTACCGCACAACAATATGCCCAGCCCGCTGATGGATATCATTCTGGGCACTTACAACTTTCCCTACGACAGCAGTCAACGCGTACGGGACACCCTCGAGCGCTTTCAGCTGACTTCCGAGTATCGAGCGATCGAGGTCATGCATCAGCAGGACAAGGTGGCGCGTCTTGCGCCCCGAGCGGTGTTACCGACTATTGCCACCGGCTTGCCGAACAGCGTAAAGGGAGTCGCACTATGACCACTCAACCGCTCCGAAAGCGCATCTGTGTATTGCCCGGTGACGGGATCGGCATTGAAGTCATGGCGGCGGCACTGCCGGTGATTGCGGCGTTGAACCTGCCATTCGATCTGATTGCGGCTGACATCGGTTGGGAATGCTGGAGGGCCGAGGGGGAAACCGTTCCGGCCCGGACCTGGGAGATCATGGCCGGTTGCGATGCGACATTGCTTGGCGCAATCACCAGCAAGCCGCTGGCAGAGGCCGAAGCAGAGTTGCCACTGGCGCTTCAGGGCCAGAACCGCCGCTATGTCAGTCCGGTCATTCAGCTCAGGCAGAATCTCGACCTGTACGCCAATGTCCGCCCGGTCACTGACATGACTGGCGAACACAGATTTCGCTTTGTGGTGATCAGGGAAAACACCGAAGGGCTTTATGCGGGGCTGGACTTCGGTTGTATCCCGGATGCACTGGTGCCGCTGCTCGAAGAGCGAGAAGCCCTCGGCGCGGCGTGGCAGCGAGAAGGGCAGGATGATGCGACGGTGACGTTGCGCCTGCAGACGCGAAGTGGCCTGACGCGTATTTTCGAATACGCCTTCGAGTACGCCCGCAAAAACCACTTCACGCGGGTCACGTTTGTCGACAAACCCATGGTCCTGCGGCACAGCAGCGCCTTTGCACGGGGCATCTTCGAAGCAACAGCTCAGCGGTATCCGGACGTGACCGGGATCATCGAAAACGTCGACGCGGTTGCCCTGTGGATGGTGCAGCGTCCCGAGCGCTTCGGGGTGATCGTTGCCGAGAACATGTTCGGCGATATTCTTTCCGATCTCGGCGCTGGAGTCATGGGAGGCCTGGGGTTTGCGCCCAGTGGCAACTTCGGCAATTCAGGTGCCTATTTCGAACCGGTACACGGCAGCGCGCCTGTTCACGCGGGTTTGAACAAGGCCAACCCCGGCGCGATGTTCATGGCCATCGCGCTGATGCTGGAGCATTTGGGGTTCCCGGCCGAGTCGGCGTGTATCAGCCAGGCCGTCAGCCTGGTTTCTCGCACATCCACACGCACGTATGACCTTGGCGGTTCCCATACCACGGCTCAGGTGGGCGAAGCGATCGTTCAGCAGTGCATCGAGTTGCAGTCCCGCACGTTCGGGTATGGCAACGAACAGGTTGCAGCACAGGGAGAACGTCATGTCAGCGCACTTTGAAGCTGTACCCATT
Source organism: Plantibacter cousiniae (nom. nud.) (assembly GCF_977070315.1). NCBI lineage: Bacteria > Bacillati > Actinomycetota > Actinomycetes > Micrococcales > Microbacteriaceae > Plantibacter > Plantibacter cousiniae (nom. nud.). The sequence continues at coordinate 199,155 of NZ_CDRVEU010000010.1, forward strand.
GCGCAAGCCGTGCTGGAGGCATGTGAACATCTCGACACGGCGTCCTTGTCCGACGCGCTGGACAGCCTGGGGATCGACGGCGGGCTTTCGGGGATTGCCTCGCAAGTACCTGGCACTCGTTGCGTGGGCATCGCGTTTACCGTGCAGTACGAGCCGGTCGATGCATCTGCGGTCTTCAAGGGTGCTGCCAACTATATCGATCATGTACCGGCCGGTGCGGTGATTGTTTCCTCAAACAACGGACGCCAGGACTGCACGGTATGGGGCGACATCATGACCCACTTCGCGCTGGCAAACGGTATCAAGGGCACTGTGATCGATGGCGTGGCACGCGATATCGATACGGTCATCGAGTGCAGTTACCCATTGTTCAGTCGCGGGCGTTTCATGCAGTCGGCAAAGAACCGCGCTCAACTCCAGGCTGTACAAGTGCCTCTGCTCATCAATGGCGTGACGGTCCGGCCCGGCGACCTTCTGGTGTGTGATGGAAGCGGCTGTGTTGTGATTCCCCAGCAACTGGCTGTCGAGGTCGTACGCCGTGCCCAGGCGGTCGAGCAGACAGAGCGCCGTATCATCGAAGCCATATCAGCCGGCTGGACGCTGGAAAAAGCCCGTAGCACTTATCGCTACGACCAGCCCTGGCTGACTGACGCTGAAAAAATCAGCGTCGCGATGCCTTCGCAGGCGTGAACCGAGCTGCCTTCCCACTTGAATGGAAATGATGATGAAAATGGAATTGTTCGACGCTCAATCCGTCACCGATGACAACGCGGTTTATCTGATCAATGTCGTACAGGTAAACGAGGGGGCTCAGGATCTGGCCATTCAGATTCTTGAAGAGACGGTCAGTTACGTGGCGCGCACTTACAGTGCCTTCAAATGGAGCCGGCTGATGAAAAGCATCGACGGCAAGACCGTCATCAATCAGGCGCAATGGAGCGATCGCAGCCAGTTCGAGTCGCTGTTTACCGACGCAGAGTTTCTGTCGCGCTACTCCCGGTTGAAAGAAACCGGCACCTGGGAATATCACCTGTACAACGTGGCCGAGTACATCACCCCTGAAATTGCCTTACAGAAGGCCGGCTGAGCCACGACCGGCAGAAGAGGGCGGTGCACAGGCCGCCTTCGTCTGATATTCACTCGGATTTGCACAGGGATTATGCGATGACCACGATCAATACAGCACTGACCTCACTTCTGGGCATTGACCACCCGCTGATTCTGGCGCCCATGGGCGGCGCGTCCGGTGGGCGTCTGGCGGCCGCGGTTTCCCGTGCCGGTGGCCTCGGCCTGGTGGGTGCCAGTTACGGCGACCCGCAATGGATGGCACGTGAACTGGAGATGATGCGAGAGGTGCAGCAGCCTTGGGGCGTCGGGCTAGTCATGTTTACCGTGGCCAAACAGTTCGAATTGCTTCATCTGGCGCTGGAGTATCGTCCGGCGGTGGTTGCCCTGTCGTTTGGTGATGTACGTCCTTTCGTCCGGCCCATTCAACAGGCCAGCGCCAAAGTCATCGTTCAGGTGCATGACGTTGACCAGGCGCTTGAAGCGCTGGACGCCGGTGCCGATGCATTGATCGTGCAGGGCGCCGAGGCGGGTGGTCACAGTTTGCGTCGCGCTTCACTGCCGCTGTTCCCGGCGGTCCGCGACGCGGTGGGTGAGCATGTCGTGCTGATCGGTGCCGGTGGGATCGCCGATGGGCGTGGCATGGCTGCTGCGCTGGCGTTGGGCATGGATGGCGTGATGATGGGCACGCGTTTTCTGGCTTCGCAGGAGGCACTGCCTTCCGAACGGGTAAAACAGCGACTGCTGCAGGCGGTCGCGAGCGATACGGTGCGAACCCGGATCTTTGATCAGGTACGCGGCATCGACTGGCCCGAGGGCTACAGCGGGCGCGTGATCGGCAATGACTTTTCCGCTAGCTGGGTGGGTGAGGAGCAGGCTTTCGCTGCCTCAGCCGGTCAACTGCGCCTGGACTATGAAGCCGCGCTGGCGGCCGACGATGTCAGTATCCGGGCCATCTGGGCGGGCGAAGTCGCGGACCTGATCAAGGAAGTGCTGCCCGCGCAACTGATCATCGAGTCGACCCTGCGCGGCTATGCCGCCAGTGTCGAACGCCTTCGCACGACCCGCTGAGCCTTCACGATGGAGCAACGACCGGACCCGCTCGACAAGGCGGGTCTTGTCATTTTTGCAGGAGCAAAAGCCATGAGTCATTGCATCACCTGCCAGACCTTCGGTGTCGGGCAATCAAGCGTATTCATTCTTTCACCGGTGATGCCGGTCTGGGACGAGGGCGGGTTTGCCCAACCGCTGATCGAGCATTTCACCGCGGCCGGTTTTCAGGTCACGGTGTTTGATTCCCTGTCGCTGGCCGTCGTGCCGGGTGAGGGTTTTGGCGCATTTGCCGAGCGCTGGGCCCGCGCGCTCGAGCCTTGGGGTGTGCCGGATGTACTGGTCGGCGTTGCCTTGGGCGGTGCTTTGGTACAGGCGTTGGCAGGCACTTCATCAATGCGGTCGACGCCTGCATTGTTGCTGCTTTCTTCTCCGGCCAAAGCCGATGCGTTGCTGGATTCCAGGCTGGGACGTATGGCGGATCTGGCAGAACAAGGGCATGTCGAGCAAGCCAAACGCCTGCTGGACGATCTGGTGTTGCCTGAAGGCCAGAAACACGAGCACTCGTCCGGCAGCGAAAATGACGCAACGCTTTCAACCCAGGGGCATCGTCTGACCCTGGGGTTCCGGCTACTGAGCGGTCTGGATGTCAGTGAGTGCCTGCTCGATTTCAAAGGGCGTGTGCTGAGCGTGTTTGGCGGGAAGTCGCAACTGGTTGGGGCGCGCCATGTGCTGCATACCAAAGGCCACAGACAACGCTCACTGTGTGTGCCTGATGGCGGGATGCGCCCGCTGGCAGATGATCTGGACCGGGTGCTGGAGAGCATCGATACATTTCTGATCGCCAGAGCGGAGTGTGTGCAATGAGCCAGGTCGACGCGCTGAACTTCATTGATGTGCATTACCACGCCAATCCTGACGCGTTCATTCGCCGTCATGGAGCGATAGAGGCGGGCAGACGCTACGCTGCGGTGCAGGGCCGGGTCGTATTGAAAAATCACTTGGGGTGCACGGCTGCCCAGGCATGGGAAGCACGCAATCAGGGTTTTCCGGTCAGCGGTTCTGTGGTTCTGAACGAGATTGCCGGCGGCATCGACTACCGTGTAGTCGAGCGCAGTCTCTGTTTGCGCGGCGATGAACCTGGACGTTTCATTGTTCACTTGCCAACCGTCACAGGCAGAACGCATACCAGCACGCTGGCCCGCAACCTGAGCCATCCACTGTTGCGGGACAAGCCCATCAAGCCTGCCAGAGTGACATCGGAGAACGGCCGCCTGACGCCACAGGCGCTGGATATTCTGAGAATGGCGCGTGACTATCCGCTGGTGATCTCGACCGGGCATGCTGATGCCAATGAAGTCAGGACGTTGATCGACGAAGCGCTGCGGATCGGTGTGCCGAGGTTGATGCTCAACCAGCCTGCCAATCCGTTGACCGGTCTAGACGCGGCCGAGCTTGCGCTGATCGGCAAAGAGCCATCGGTCTACATCGAGCAGACCGCACTGACGTACCTGCTGGGCTATCAGGACCGGCAGGATTTCAGCGATGTGTTGAGTCATGTCGGCAATGTGGTCTACAGCTCGGACCTGGGGCAGACCAGTCAGATCGATGTGCACGAGTGGCTGTCGCTGAGCGGGCAGTGGTTCGATGCGTTCGGCTTGAGCGGCGAGCGCCGCACCGAGGTGACGCTGTTGAACCCGCAACGCATGTTGGCCCTTTAAGCTGTCCGGATAAGGCCGCCCTGGCCAGCACTGCCAGGGCGGCCTGGCCATCAGGCTACTGCTGCGGACACCTTCGAAGTAATAGCCTCCACAACTCTGGATTCACGCAGGCCCGCGTCTTCCATCAGCGGCAGTGTTTCTCTCACGAAGTCCTTTATACCCTCATGGTAATCGAGCCACGTCAGGGCAATGCCGTCGATCCCCCAGTCAGAATACTTCCTGAACAGTTCCACGATCTTCTCGGGTGTGCCCACCAGTGGCACCCCGGCGAATCCGGCCTTGAAGTGGAAACGGAAACGCACGGCGTCTTCGGGGGTGAAAATGCCGGTCTGGATACCCAGCTCGCCGGTGATGATGTCGCAGCCCTCATCGTCACCGACCTGGTTGGCGTAATAGTCCAGGTAAGCGTCTGCTTGCTCCTGCGTGTCCTTCTGCACCACGTAGCCATAACACCATATCTTTATGTCACGACCGAATTTCTGTTTCGCCAGGTCTTTGTAAGAAGCGATCTGCTCACGCACGGCGTGTTCGCCGTCCAGATGTTTGACGATCAGGAATGCGGCATCGCAATGTTCTGCGCAGAACAGTTTGCCGCGCGGCGAGCCTCCTGCGTTGATCAGGTAGGGTTTATTCAGGGGTTGTGGCTGCGAGATTGCGCCGCAGATGTTGAAATACTCGCCTTTGAAGTCGAACGGGGTCTGCTGCTCCCAAGCATTTTTTGCAATGTGCAGCCACTCTTCTGCGTAGTCGTAGCGTTTGTCGTGCTCCATCATGTGGCCGCTGAACATGCGCATTTCCGCGCCATACCAGCCGCAAAGGATATTCAGCCCGAAGCGCCCGCTGCTGATGTGGTCGATGGTCACCGCCTGTTTGGCCGCGAACAGCGGGTGTACGGTGGGCAGGTGCGAGGTGGTGAAGACCGCGATCTGACTGGTCAGGGCTGCAATCCCGGCAGCCCAGGTATAGGTCTCGAAACAGACACCGCCCGTATTGTTGGTACCGCCGAAACCTTTCCAGCGGCCTACCGGTATGAAGGCTTCAAACCCCGCATCGTCGGCAATCCGTGCGATTTCCAGGTTGCCAGCCCAATCGTCTCCGCGCAGGCGTTCAGGCGCATTGGTGACGGTGCAGCCACCCTCGGTATTGGTGGAGAAAACACCCAGCTGTATCTTGTTCGGGCTGCTGCGCATCGGGTTGGTTTTTATCGGATAGGATTTTTCAGCGCGCATCGTGACCTCCCAGGTCGGTAGTTGAATCGTTCGTCCTTGCTACATCCTGAACCTGCGGTGGCCGTGCCGATGAAGTATTCGGTCAGGCATGATCACTCCGGCGGGTCGGGAAGTACGGCAGCACATACTCTTCCAGCTCTTGCAACACTTCTGTGGCCGGACGCCTCAGGGGCTTGAGGTTCAGCGCCACATGCGAAACCCCCTGTTCCCGCTGACGCTGCCACAGGGCGATGAGGGCGTTGCGCCCGGTACTGATTCCGCGTCCGACTTTCATCGGCGCGTCCTTGTTCTCGTCGAGGTCGAAGAACGTCGCATAGCCGTAGGGCTTGAAGTGTTTTTGCTCATTGGCACTGCGCCAATGATTGATCACTTCAGGCAAGGTGTCGAAGCCGCTCTGATGCCATATCCATCCATCCATGTGATTGGCCAGCCATTTGATGTCCTGCTGACAGCGGCCGACGGCAAGCATCGGCAGCCGCCTGAAAACCGGTTTCGGCAGTAGATCCAGCGTGCCATTGAGTTGCCCGTAATGGCGCGATCTGAACACTGGAAAAGACTGCTCGGTCACCGCGTGCAGCAGTTCGACGCCGTCTCTGAAGCGTTCCGCGCGGGTGTCGAAATGCTCGCCGAACGCAGGATATTCGCCGGGCCTGTCCCCCGTCGACACACCCAGCAGGAAGCGTCCCTCGAGCAACACGTCCACGCTGCACGCCTGTTTGGCGACCATCAGCGGATTACGCAGCGTCAATATGATGCCTGCCGTGCCGATGCAGATTTGCCGGGTGACGGCAGACAGCAGCGCGGCGTAGACAAAAGGATCGAACACCTGACCGGCGTCGCCGAACCCCGGGTCGAGAAGCGGTACGTCGCGCAGCCACAGCGCGGCGAAACCGGCCTTGTCGGCCTGAATGGCCAAGGCCAGATGGTCTTTCATGGTCGGTGCTGCGGAGTCGGGGTAGCCCTCCAGAGGCGCGATCAGCCCGAACGTGAGGTGACCTGGCGCGAACACCTTTGCAAAGGCGGGATGCCGCTTTGCGCCTGATATTTCATAGGGACTCACTTGATTTCGCCCGCCAGTTCAAGCGTGTCGGAGGCCTCTATGGGCGGTTCTTCATGAGCGCGTACGCGACCAAGCAGCGCAAAGACCGCCACGGCCGTCAGCACGGTGGCGGCGCTGAGAATGAACAGCAGATTGCGGAACGCGGCGGCGTACTGTTGGTGCAGCAGTTCTGCATGGCCGGGCAGTAGGCTGATCGCATTCTGTAAATCGCCCAATGCGGCGCGGTTGGCAGCGTTTGTCACCACATCAGGCGCGACACCCGTCAGGGCATCGAACAGGCCCCACTGAATGAACGTGGCGAGCAGTGCGCCTGCGATCGCAATGGCTATGCCGTCGGCAGAAACGCGTACGGCATTGAAGATGCCGGTAGCCATGCCGGCGCGTTCCTTTTCAACCACGCTGATCGCCATGCCATCCATCAATCCCCAGGGCAGACCGATGCCGATACCGATCAAGGCCATCGGCAGCAACGCTGTCCTGATCGCGCCACTGTCCAGTGCCAGCGCCAGCCACAGCAGGCCGACAGCCACCAGCAGCAGACCGATACCGGACAGCAGCCCGGAGGTAAAGCGACGTGCCAGTTGTGCGGCAAGCATCGGTACGATCAGCAGGGGCGCGGCCAGTGCGGTCATCATCTGTCCGGTTTCCAGCGCGCTGAGACCGTCGATACCAATGAAGCGCGCTGGCAACATGATGATCAGCACGACAAAGAAAAATGCCGGACTGGCTGCAAGAATCTGCACGCCGACAAAGCGCGCGCTATTGAACAGTGACAGGTCCAGCATGGGACGGGCAACGCGCCGCTCCACGGCGATGAATATCCAGAACAGCAGCAGTGAGCCAATGATGCCACCCATCACCAGTGGACCGCTCCAGCCCTCTTCAGGGGCGAGCAGGATTGCGTAAGTGAGCAGGGCCAATGCTGCGGTAAAACTGATTGCGCCCGCCCAGTCCATACCCGTGGCGTCGGGATCCTTTGATTCGGTGGCGCTGAACAGCACCAGCAGGAAACCCGCGACGCCGATGAGTGCAGTCGCATGAAATGACCATTTCCAGCCTGCCGAATCCACCAGCGAGCCGGCTGCGAGTGGGCCGAAGGCCAGACCTATGCCGAAGGTGGTGCCCAGCAGGCTGAAGACTCGGGTGCGCTCGGCGCCATGAAAGGTCTGGGCAAGCGACGACATCGCCCCGGCGAACGCTGCCGCACCGCCCAGGCCTTGAACCAGTCTGAGCAGGTCGATCTGGACGACGGAGGAGGCTGCCGGAATGGCGAAGGTGGAGAGCACGAAGATCGCCAGCCCGATCAGCCAGACGCGTTTTCTGCCGTAGATATCCGTCAGGCTCCCGGCGGCCATCATGGCGCTGCCGTAGGTCAGGATGTAGGCGTTGATGACCCAGGTCAGCTCGACCGCTGATCCGCCCAGCGCCTGGTTTATCGAAGGCAGAACCACGGCAGGGCCGGTGAAGCATAACGGGATCAGAATGCCGGTCAGGCAAGCCGCGAGCAGTTGCCCCCATCGTCCCGCAGTAGGTTGTGTTTGGACCCGATGTGCTGTGGTCATGTGCAATGTCCCTGTGAAGCGTGCCCGGGTTTTGCTGTGATGCACGCGTTTATCCAAGAGCGATTGCCCTGCCGGGAGATTAGGGGTTGCGCCCGCAAACAAAAACAGGCTTATGTTCCGAACGTATAGGACAGGGTTGTCCTGAATAGGAGTGGGTATTGGAATCGCTCGGAAGCATTGCCGTGTTCGTTCTGGTTGCCGAAACACGGAGTTTTACCCAGGCCGGAAAACGCCTGGGCATCTCTTCGTCGGGTATCGGCAAGAGCATTGGCCGTATGGAGGAGAGCCTCGGCGTTCGGCTTTTTCATCGCAGTACGCGCAGTATCGCCCTGACGCTGGAAGGCTCGATATTCCTGGAGCGTTGCCGACGCATTCTGTCGGAGCTGGAAGCGGCGGAAATGGAGTTGATCAATGCCAGGGATCTGCCCAGGGGCAGGTTGCGGATCAGTCTGCCGTTGGTCAGCGGACTGGTCATGCCGGTGATCATCGACTTCATGCGCACCTACCCCGATATCGAACTGGATATCGATTTCTCGGACCGGATGGTCGATATCATCGAGGAGGGCTTCGATGTCGTGTTACGCACCGGAGATCCCGCCGACTCGGGCCTGATGTCGAAGCGGATGGGCAGCTTCCAATTGCGCATTGTCGGCGCTCCGGACTATTTTGCCCGGCATGGTATACCCCGGCATCCTGGCGACCTGAGTCAGCACGCCTGCCTGTTGCACAAGTTTCCCTCCTCGGGAAAGTTCGAACACTGGCCGCTGCGTCGTGAGCCAGGCGTCGATGATCTCGAGTTACCTCAGGCCATGGTGTGTAACACCACCGAGATTCTGGTGGACGTTGCGCGGGCCGGGTTGGGCATTGCCTGTCTGCCGGACTTCATGATTTCATCGGCCGTCCGCGACGGCGAGCTGATACCTGTCCTGGCTGATTACACGGTGCACACCGGAACGTTCAGATTGCTCTGGCCGTCCAGCAAGCATCTTTCGCTGCGCCTGCGAGTCTTCATTGATTTCATGCACGCCCATTTGTTTGCTCCTCCATCAGTATGACTGTACGGAGCGAGCCTGCAGCACTTGGCAAGGAGCACTGGCATGTACACGCTTTTCGGCACGGAACGTTCGGGTTCAGCGGCTATAGAGATAGCGCTTCAGCGCTGCTCGGTACCTTTTACAGTGTGCAACGCCTGTGGATGGGAGGAGGGGCCAGGCAAGGAGGCGTTGAGGCGGGTCAACCCGTTGATGCAAGTTCCCACGTTGGTGCTCGCCGATGATTCGGTACTCACTGAAAGTGCTGCGATCCTGATCCATCTGGGCCTGGAGTACCCAGGTTCCGGGCTTCTGCCTGGCGATTCCGCCCAGCGTGCTCAAGCGCTTCGCGCGCTGGTTTACATGGCAGCCAACTGCTATGCCGCCATCGGGATCATTGATTACCCGCAGCGCTGGCTGACGAGTGCCGACGATGGGCTGGAGAGGCTGCTCGAAGCGGGCGCCCGGAGGCGGTTGCATCAAAACTGGGAGACGTTTGCCGACCTGTTTGCTGATGCCGGGGTTTGGCGTTGCGATTCACCCGGCGCAGTGGAGATTCTGGCCTCTGTCGTAACGCGATGGAGTGGCGCCCGGGAGCACCTGCATAACGCCCGACCGGATTTTCATGCGCTGTTGTTACGGGTTGACGCTGAGCCGTTGGTCAACGCGGTCATAAGACGCCATTGGCCATGAAACACCCGACGTTAATGATGAAGCAGGTTATAAAATTAAAAGGGCCGAACATTGAATGTTCGGCCCCTTTTAATTCAAAGCGTGCCTGAAGTAACCACGCCTCGCTGGCGATGAGCTGTTGTTAATGTTCGGTTATATGGGCTGGCGCGTTGGTTGCACTGATCGGCCCCAGTATTCTCAAATAGAGATGCACCGTAGTACCGCTTCCCGGTGCTGTTTCGACGCGTGCGCCTCCGCCGGCATTTACCGCGAACTCCTGCACCTGAACAAGGCCGAGCCCGGCACCCGGGTCGGCACTTCTGGTTGTGAAGAACGGTTCGAAGATCTGCTCCTTGAGCTCGGCTGTCATGCCAGGCCCGTTATCGTTCACGCTGAGTACCAGATAATCACCTTCCGGGAATAGCGGGTCTTCCTTGATGGACTCCAGCCGGGTCGAGATATGCACCTTGCCAGGGCCTGAAATTGCATCACGCGCATTGCTCAGCAGATTCAATAAGGTGGTATGCAATTGCGCTTCTGCGCACAACACGCCCCAGCCTCGGGCGGACAGGTCGAATGAAAGGTTTAGCGTGTCGCCTGCCGAACGCAACAGAAGATCACGCGCGGCATCGATCCGTTCGCTGACATCGATGCAGATCAGTTCGGGACCGTCATGGCGAACGCTGTTGAGCAGGCGAGTCACCAGTTGGCGACCGTGATCCACTGCTCGCAGTCCGGTATCGCTGAGCGTCTCGACGTCGGTAGGGCGGCGTGAGCGCATGCGGATCAGTTGCAGGCTTGCACTCAGTGCCTGGAGCAGGTTGTTGAAGTCATGAGCGATGCTTGCCGTGAGCATGCCCAGCGAAGACACCCGTTGCGACTGGCGCAAATTGCGCTCCAGAGCCAGGCTTTGGCTCTGTGCGCTTTCGAGCCCCAGCGCCAGTTCGGCGGCGTGCTGGTCACGTTGCTCCGAGACCAGGCGGTATTGCATCAGGGCTGCGGTTTGCCGCGCCAGTGCCAGCAGGGCACGACGTTGCTGTTCGCTCAGTACGCGCGGCCAGATGTCGATCACGCAGACGGTGCCCAGCGCATGACCGGCCTCGGTACGAATCGGCGCACCTGCATAAAAACGGATGTAGGGAGGCCCGAGCACCAGCGGACTCTCTCTGAAGCGAGGGTCAGTGGTTGCGTCTTCCACCACCAGCACATCGGAAGGCTGCAGGATGGCGTGGGCGCAGAATGCCAGGTCGCGATGCGTCTCCTGCACGTCCAGGCCGATGCAGGCCTTGAACCACTGGCGTTCTCGGTCAACCAGCGAAACCAGCGCGATGGGCGCGTCGCACAATGTGGTGGCGAGCAGCACAATGTCGTCGAAGTCTTGCTCGGGAGCACTGTCCAGTATCTTGAGATGCTCAAGAGACAGGACTCGTTCTTCCTCGCTGGCGGGGAGTGGCGCAGGGTGGTGGGTCATGGGGCGCACCGCGATCGGATGAAATTGGGTCTTATGATGCCTATGATCCATAGAGTGCAGCAAGGTATACGCCGCATAAATCAGCTCGGCGTGCGCAGGTTTGAACGATGTCCCCTTTATTCAGCCTCCCCCCTCGACACGCAGTGAAGCAATCCTGCGCAATCGAAGGGCGTTCCGATCGTGTTCGAATACCCTCGAAACAGTCACTTCTTACTGTCTTGGCTGGTGCTCCGAACCCTATATGGCGACGCGCTATTAAATGGCACTTGTAATAGAAGTTAAAGTTCACTCGTCATAAGAAGTTGGCAGGTATTGAGAGTAATGAACCGGCCGTTCTGAACGCTATTTTTGTAACTTATTATGTCCATATTATGTGTGCTGTGTAATAAACTGCTGTCCGGTTTTTGCGCTGGCAAAGATCGTTGGCCCATCACTAACGTCTGTTTTCTTCAGGAGCAACGCCGATGCCCGGCCCAAATGAATCAAGTCCTGCCGAACTCTTGCCCGAGGGGGCTGCCGACGACCGAGTTACCAGTCTGCTATGGGGGCCATTCTGGCTCGGGGATTCTTCCGGTACCCATCTGACTTACAGTTTTCATCGGGCCGACTCCGTGTACGCCACCGATTACAGTCGCTCTCAGGAGCCCGGTGATGCCTATTCGCTGACCGACGCCCAGGCGGCAGCCGCAAAAAGCGCACTGGATGCCTGGAGCGCGGTGGCTGATATCAAGTTCACCGAGGTTCAGGACACCCCCGATAATGTCGGAGACATTCGCTTCGGCGGCTTCAAGGGCCTGCAAGGCACCGAGTTTGGCCAGGCTTACGCGCCGGGCACGCTGGGCCGCTCCGGCGATGTCTGGATCGGACCGAACGTCAACGCGGCCGATCCAGCCAAGGGCACGGACGATTACCTCACGTTCATGCATGAAACCGGTCATGCACTGGGCTTGAAGCATTCGTTCGAAGGCTCGCAGTACAACGATGTCCTGCTCGATGCCAAATTCGAAGATGCGCGTTACACCATCATGAGCTACACCAACAATTACAGCTTCAAGCCCACCACGCCGATGCTGCTCGATGTCGCGGCCATGCAGTTTATATACGGTGCCAACACCCACTATCACACTGGCGACGACGTCTATAAGTGGGCGCCCGGGCAATCGGTATTCGAGACCATCTGGGACGCTGGCGGCAAAGACACCATCGATGCCAGCAATCAGGAAGCTTCGGTGAAAATCAACCTCAACGAGGGTGAGTTCAGCACTATCGGCAAGGCGTTTCTCGATTACAACGCTAACCCTGACGCACCCACGCTGATGAATTCCGGATTGGCGATTGCCTATGGTGCGCACATCGAAAACGCCATAGGTTCTGCCTTCAATGACACGTTGATCGGCAACGATCTGGATAACGTGCTCAATGGCCGCGGTGGTCTGGATACCATGATCGGCGGACTGGGCAACGATACCTACGTCATCGATCAGGCCGGCGAACTGGACCTTGTTCAGGAAAAGGCCGATCAAGGCGTCGATACGCTGAAGATCACTTACGACAATACCTCGCCCATTGCACAGGTGATCAACCTCAATGCCGGGACGCTGGCGAACTTCGAGAATGTGCATCTCAAAGGCGAGGGTGCATTCACCGTGCTGGGCAATGACCGCAACAACACCCTGACCGGTAATGATGCGGACAACGTTCTGTTCGGCGGTGCCGGCAATGACAAACTGGTGGGCGGTCAGGGCGCCGATATCATGACTGGTGGTAGCGGTGCTGACCGTTTCGTGTTCAACGATCTGTCGGAAATGGGCAAAGGCCACAACAGCGACGTGATCACCGACTTCAATAGCCAGCAAGGCGACAAACTGAGCTTCCTGAAAATGGATGCCAACGTGGACACCAAGGCCCTCGATGCTTTCAGCTTCATCGGCAGTGGCGAGTTCACTGGCGCTGGCCAGCTGCGTTTCGCTGATCATGTGCTGTCCGGCAACGTCAACGCTGACCTGCATGCTGACTTTGAAATCCAGCTGGTTGGCGTCACCGAGTTCCATGCTCACGATCTGGCGGTCTGATCGCTGATCTGAAAGACCGATCTCAATGACAGGACTGCGTCGCTGACAGGCGCAGTCCTTTCTCGCCGACTTTCCCCCTTCTTTTCTGGTTTTAATCGCGCACCGCAATTGGGCGAGGCAGCGTTTTGCGCATTTTTTGGCACCGTGACGGTGCTGTTACAAAATTTAAAACCACAAATTCAATATATCCAACAAAACCCACTTGACTCATAAGGGCCTGCTGAATGTAATGCCCCGACAGCCGTTGGTGCCGTGCATTGCGCATAAGTGTCTGAGAGGTATCTGCTTTGATTGAGTCCAAGCCATCTTCCATACCTAACGTGATTGAAGCTGCCACGCTTGTTCGCGAAGGGGGCCTGACGCCGATACGCTTGACCGAGTTGTGCCTTTCAGCGATCGAAACCCACAATTCCACACTGAATGCATTCGGTGATGTGTATGCCGAGGCGGCGCTTGAACAGGCCGCAAGCATGACCGCCGAACTGCAGCGCGGTGAGGTGCGCGGGCCGCTGCACGGCGTACCCTTTGGCATCAAGGATCTCTTTTCCACCGCAGGGCTGCGCACCACCCGGGGGTCGTTGACCGCTCTGGACTCGGTGCCGGCCCAGGACGCGCCAATCATTCGTCGCCTGAAGAACGCTGGCGCGATCATTCTCGGCAAGACAGCGACCACCGAGTTCGGCTGGACGGGCGCCAGTACGTCGCGGGTGTTCGGCAACGGGCGCAACCCGTGGGACCCGAACCTCACCAGCGGCGGCTCCAGCTCCGGTTCGGCCATTGCCGTGGCGGCGCGAATGGTGCCAGCCGCACTGGGCTCCGACGGTGGCGGCTCGGTACGTATTCCGGGCTCGTTCTGTGGCGCATTTGCTCTCAAGGGCACGCTGGGCCGTATTCCCACCTGGCCCTGGTCGGCCACCGAGATGCTCAGTCATGCAGGACCGATCACCCGCACCGTGCGCGACAGCGCATTGCTGTTCGACATTCTGTCGGGCCCCGATCCACTGGATCATCAGGCGCTGCCAGCCCCTGACGAGTCCTTTCTGGCCCGTTGCGACCAGCCGCTGAAACCCTTGCGCATCGGTTTCTGCCCGACGCTGTTCGACACGCCGGTCGATGCGCAAGTCGCTGCAGCGGTTGATGCCGCCGTGGGCAATATCGCCAGGTCGCTGCCCGTCACAGTCAGCATACTCAAACCGGATTGGCATGACCCGCTGGCGACCTTCGAAACCCTGTGGGTCGCCGGGCGCGGTATTGCCTATGGCAAGGCGCTTGCGCAGAAACTGGACCAGCTCGATCCCGGCTTTGCCGATCTGATCAAGCGGTCTACCCAGTACAGCCTGAGTGATTATCTGCAGGCTCTTCAACAGCGTGCGGCGTTCGCCAATCAGGTGCACGCGCTGTTTGAAAATTACGATCTGCTGCTCATGCCCACGCTGCCGATCCTGCCGTTTGCCGCAGACGATGTCGCCCCCGTGGGCTATGCCGGGCAGGACGGCGCTGTGCCGTGGGCGCGCTGGACGCCGTTCACTTACCCTTTCAACATCACCGGCAACCCGGCCGCCAACCTGCCTTGTGGCTGGAGTTCCGAGGGGTTGCCGATCGGCCTGCAAGTCGTAGGTCCACGCTTTGCCGATGCCCAGGTGCTGCAGTTCTGTGCCGCTGTAGAAGCCATTGCGCCCTGGGATCAGCACCTGCCACCGGTTTCGGGGCAATAGACATGTCGCTCTCGCACACGGATCAGGGGGCCAACGGCCCGGACACTGGAGTCATCACTTTGCAACGGAATGTCACCCCCATGCTCAATCAGCCGCGTCTGGACGAAATCATGCGCCTGCTCGCTCAACAGCAGCGGGTCAAGGCGTCGGACCTTGCACAATTGCTGTTTGTCTCCGAAGAGACCATCCGCCGCGACTTCAAGCATCTGGAGGAAGAGGGCAGGTTAAGGCGCATTCACGGTGGCGCGATTCTGCCCAGGTCCAGCGAAGAATTGCCGTTGCAGGAGCGCAGCAGGCTCAAGCCTCGCGCCAAGGCGGGCATCGCCGTGCGTGCTGCGCAGCTGGTCAGCGAAGGCATGGCCATCTTCCTCGACACCGGTACCTCGACGCTGGCGCTGGCCCAGCAACTGACCCGGTTCAGTCAGTTGAAGATCATCACCAATTCGCTGGACATCGCCCAGTTGATATCGCACCAGAGCGACAATCAGGTTCTGGTTGCGCCCGGTGATGTGCGGCGCACCGACAACGCCTTGATCGGTCCCCATACGCTGGAATTCGCCCGGCAGTTTCACTACGACATTGCCTTCATGGGCATCGGCGGCATTGACCTGGACTTCGGCCTGATGGATTACCAGGAGCCAGAAGCCATGTTGCGCAGAACGCTGGTGAGGCATTGCACGCGCAGCGTTGTGCTGGCTGACGATGGCAAGTTCGGTCATCGCACCTTTATCAACACCCTGCCATTTGCCGCGATCACGACCCTGGTCACCAATCGCGCGCTATCCGACGAGTTTGCGACACGCCTGGAGAAAGATCATGTCGACACCCTCTATTCCTGAACTGATCGAGCCGGGCGCAACTGATCTGGCAGCGTTCGAAGCATTGTTTCGGCAAAGCTCGGCGATCGGTGCCACGCCCGCCGGTGGTTTGCATCGGCTGGCGGCTTCGGTCGAAGACGGTCAGGTACGCGACCTGTTTCGGGACTGGCTCGACGCGCACGGCTTCGAAGTCCGTATCGATGCGGTGGGCAACCTGTTTGGCCTCATGACCTTTGATCCTGACGCGCCTTATCTGCTCTGCGGTTCGCACCTGGACAGCCAGCCGAGTGCCGGGCGTTTCGATGGCGTATACGGCGTGCTTGCCGGCGCCGTGGCGGTGTCCAGTCTGACGCGGCAATTGCTTGAGCGTGGCGAAGTCCCACGCTGTAATCTGGCGGTCGTCAACTGGACCAACGAGGAGGGCGCGCGCTTTCAGCCGAGCCTGATCGGCAGTGGCGTGTTCACCGGTGCCTTGAAGCTGGACGACGCCTGGGAAAGCCGCGATGGTGACGGCATCCGTCTCAAGGACGCCCTGCAGGCCATCGGGTATCTGGGCAACGATCAGGTTGATGTGAACATTGCCGGGTATGTCGAGATTCATGTCGAGCAGGGTGCTGGCCTGGAAAGCAGCCAGACGGCTATCGGCGTAGTGCGCGAGACATGGGCCGCGCTGAAACGGCGAGTGCGTTTCGATGGCGAGCAGAATCACACCGGCCCCACGCCCATGGCCGCGCGCCGGGATGCGTTGCTGGCTGCTGCACACACCATCACTGCGGTGCATGACGAAGCCTTGCAGCACGGCGTGCAGATGCACAGTTCGGTAGGACGTATCGAGGTCTACCCCAATTCGCCCAACGTCGTGCCTTCGCGGGTGTCGCTGCTCATCGAGTACCGCTCCCGCGACGTCGATCTGCTGAGCGCTGCCTCGGAACGCCTGGATGCAACGCTGCACGCGATCGCCGACAAGACCATGACCGCGTTTGAAGTGGAAAGCAGCGTCTTGCGCTCGCCTGCCAGGCTGCATGACGGGTTCGCTGCACTGGCGCATGGCGTAGGCGCCGAGCTGGGTTTGTCGACCACCGACAGCATGACCGTCGCCGGTCACGATGCGATCAGTCTGAACCGGCGCTATCCCGTGTGCCTGCTGTTCATCCCCAGCAGCAATGGCGTTTCTCATAATGAGGCCGAGTACACCAGCGATCAGGACATGCACAACGGTTTGCGCATGCTGACCGGTCTGTTGCATCGGGCTTGCACCTCATCCGCGTCATTTAACTGAGGGGCTGAGCATGTCATATGCCGACGACCTGACCACACGCCTGCGCAGCGCACTGGCACCTTGCGGGTTCGCTGAGGACGCCGAGATCGAGAACGTGACGCAGGGCGTGGCCTCGCCTTCGAGATTGTCGACCGAGTGGGCAGGCTTTCGGGTCAGTAGCGCGCAGGGCGGTTGCTACGCCAAGGTTCTGCATGCCGACATGGCGCAACTGATCGATTTCGACACGGTAGCCCAGGCCAGCGAATGTGCTGGCCGCAGCACGGCGGCACCGCGTCTGCTTGGCGCAGACCAGGCCAATGGCGTGCTGATCTTCGAGGACCTGGGTTCGAACTGGCGAGCTGCGCGGCTCGACGATCTGCTCGCACCCGGTCGGCTTGCAGCGCTATGGGCACTCAAGCGGCAGGTGCATGCCGGACCTGTGCCTGATGCTGTGCGCTCGCCGATGGCGGATATCGAGCGTCTTCGCACCTTGTGCGAGCGCGATAACGTTGCGCTGCCTGCCGAGCATCAATGGATCGACCGTTGCGTCGACATGGCCTGGCAGGCGCTGCAGAGCCACGCCGTGCAAGCAGTTCCACTGCACGGTGACGGAGTGTCCAGCAACGTCATGGTGTCCAGCGAAGGCCAGTTGCGTCTGGTGGATTTTGACTACGGTGGCTGCATGGACCCGTGGTACGACGTGGCGATTACCCTCAATGAGCTTTATTCGTTCGAGCGTCAGTGGCGCGAGGGGATCAGCGCTTGGGCCGGACAATGCCTGGAAATCGACTACGCCGTGTGCCGTCTGTATGCGCTGATCAACGACTGGTACTGGACATTGTGGGGGCTTTGGGCCGGTACCACGTCCTCGCGGCCACTGGAGTTTTCCAAGGTTGGGCAATGGACGCTGTTGCGCTGCCGACAGTGTGTTCAGGACCCGCGACTGGAAGGCTGGATGCGTCAGGTTCAGGAGGGTAGAGCATGAAAACGTTAGGGCAGTCGGTCAGTACCCAGGAACGACAACTGGAAGCCGCCGTGCGCAGCATCGACAGCTGGCAAGGCCGCCGCGTTGACTACGAGCCTGTCAGTGGCGGCATTTCCAATACCAACTGGCGGGTCGAGGTCGAGGGCGCCGACACGGCTTATTTCTTCAAGGTGCCAGGCGTCGGTACAGAGATGTTCATCGACCGTCACACCGCCCACGAGGCCAGTGTGAAGGCTGCGCAAACCGGGTATGGCGCGCCGGTTTTCGCTTTCCTCGAAGCCTTCGGTGTCGAGGTGTTCGAGTTCATGGAGGGCTGGCGGGCGTCGTCCAACCATGATTTCCTGCAACGCGACATACGCCACAGTGCCTTGCGCGGGCTCAAGGCGTTCAACGATCAGCCGCTGCTGCAACAGACCAAGACCGTGTTCGACATGATCACCGAGCACCAGAGCCAGGTGGCCGAGCTCAAGGGTATCAAGCCTCAGGATGACGACTGGCTGTGTCTGCAATATCAGCGCGCAAAGGCTGCGCTGCAGGCTTCCGGGATCGACTTGGCGCCGTGCATGAACGACACGCTGGCAGGCAACTTCATGCTTAATGCGGATCGCCAGATTCGCCTGGTGGATTTCGAGTACGCCTCCAACAACGACCGCCATTACGAATTGGCGCTGTGGTTCGGCGAGATGTTTTTCAGCGACGACATGGAGCTGGCGCTGATTGAGGACTACTTCGGCCAGGTCAGCGCGCAAACCGTCGCGCGGATCAAGCTCAACAAGGCCTTGGCCGACATCAAATGGTCGACCTGGGCGATGGTGCAGCACGCGGTGTCGCAACTGGACTTCGACTTTTACAAGTACGGCACCTGGAAGCACATGCGGGCGCGCAGCATCATCAATGATTCGCAATGGGAAACCTGGCTGCGGCAGGTCTGAGTCGATCTCGTCCTGTGAGCCTTCGAACACGTAAAACAAGTACTTCAATAATAAAAAAGTAGCGGGTAACCGCGTGTTTCTTTCACTGCTTGAGTTTTATCCGATCACTTATCCATAGCCAGATCCTGAAATTCAAGGAGCACTCCATGAGTAACGTTCCGTCCCTTTCTACCCCCGGCCGCCTGAAGAATCTGGTGTTTGGCCTGTACTTCTTCGCGCTGTTGATGATGGCGCTGTTTCCGCCGTTTTACCTCAAAGTCAGCGGCAGCAGCGTGCTGGTGCTCGGCATTCCGCTGCCGATCTTCTACTGGATTCTGATCGCGGTGCTCATGGGGCTGGGCCTGTGGATGCTCTACGTGGTCGAGTCGCTGCTGGGTGAAATTCCACAAGAGGGGGACGGGCAATGATCAGTACGATTACGGTTTCGGATCTTTACATCACCTTCGGCCTCATCGGTGTATTTCTGGCGGGCATGATTGCGGTGCTGTACGCGACGAACCGCAAGAGCGAGAGCTTTTCCGATTACGCCGTGGGTGGCCGCTCTTACGGGCCGTGGTTCATCGCCATGTGCTACACCAACTCCTGGTGGCCGGGCGCAACGTTCACAGCGTTTTTCGCCTTGTCGGTCGGTGGCGCGCTGGGCTTTTACGGCATGGTCTACGCCACGCTGGGCGTGACTGCGATGTACCTGATGGCCAACCGTGCCTGGACCTGGGGCAAGCGCTTCAACCTGACCACCCAACCGGATTTGCTGGGGATGCGCTTCAACAGTCCCGTGGTCAAACGCATTGCGTCGATCATCGGCATCATCTCGGTATTCCCCTGGGTGGTGATGGGGATTCAGGCCCTGGCGACGCTTTTTCAGTTCGCCAGCTTCGGCCGCTGGGGCGTGACCACCTGCCTGTTGGTCGGGGTGGTGGTGATCCTGATTCGTCAGTACTGGACGGTGAGCATGGGCATGCGCGGCCTGATCATGACCGACATGTATCAAGGTTTGATCGCCTACGTACTGTGCGCTGCGCTGTGCATCTTCCTGCTGTTCGGTGCGCAGGCGTCGTTCAGCAACCTGTCGCAGTTGCCCGCCAGCATGCTGGTGATTCCTGGCGGAGCAGGCAGTACCTATGGGCCGATGTACATGTTCAGCCTGATCTTTACCGGCGTGATCGGCTCGATGTGCTGGCCGATGAGTTTTCAGCGTATCTACACCGCCAGCGGCGTGCGCTCGGTGAAGAAGGGCACGCTGCTGACCATCCTGCTGGTAGGCGGCTTCTACGGGATTCTGATGCTCTTCGCCGCGGCGATCAGCCAGGACCCGAACGTTGCCGCTCATCCGCAACACGGCTGGTTCCTGTCCCTGTTCGACATCGGCGGGCCATGGCTGCTCGGCGTGGCAATCATGATCGTACTGGCAGCCAGTATCGGTCATGTCGACGGCTGCGTGCAGGTGTGTGGTACGCAGTTTGCCAATGACCTGGCGACCTGGAGCAAGCCGCGCAGTGATCGCGAGAAGACCATTCTCGCCAAGGTCGGCATGGTGGTGTTCATTGCGGCGGCCTCATTGCTGGCCTACCTGACCTTCGACTATGCCCGCCTGCAATTGCTGGCGCAGATTTCCTATCAGGGCATCATCCAGTTGGCCGTGCCGCTGTTTTTCGGCGTGTTCAGTCGTCATGGCAACAAGCAGGGCGCGATTGCCGGCATGCTGGTGGGGATCGTGATCGCCATCGTGCTGACCACGATCTACCCGGATGACATTCCGGCACTGGGCTCGTTGACCAGTGGCATCGTCGGTCTGATTTTCAATGCGGGCATCTTCGTTGCCTGTGCCGTTGCCATCAAACCGAGTGCGGATGAAGTCAGACGCGTCGATGAGTTGTTCGCCATGGCGGCGCCAGCTCGGCGTGGCGTGGGTCCGGTTGTGGCGATGAGCTGACGCTGCCTGTGGCTCAGCGCGCATTGATAAAGTCGATGAAAGCCCTCAGCGGCGAGGGCAGGTAGCGGCGCCCCGGGTAGTACAGATACGGCCCGGTAAAGCGCTGCCACCAAGGCTCGAACAGGAGGCTGCTTAATCAGAGCCTGCCTTCCTCGCGCAACAGTGCGCCAATGCGTTCTATCTCCAGCTCGCCCTGAATCAGCGCGGCTTTGCTGGTGTGTACCGAGTAGTAGCCTGTGACCAGGTCGTGCGGGTGCTTGACTGCCGATCCCAGCACGAAGTGGGCATCACCCTTGGCGACGATGTCGATGGGGCGATCCGATTCCTCGAAAATCACCAGCTCACCCGCGCCGATCGGGCCGCCTGCGTCCAGCTGTCCGGTGTGGACTGCCAGCCAGCCCACGCTATGGCCCGCGGGTGGTGTATAGCGCCAGTGCTCGCCATCCTTGAGCTGTACTGCCAGATAATTCATGCCTTCCGGTGCCGGCAGGCTGCTTTTTGCGCTGCCATAGCGTCCCAGAAGCACGTTTGCCGGGCCTTGTTGCGCAACCTGCGCTGCCGACAGGTATACGCTTTGTGCCGGGCCATTTTCCTGCGCGGCGGGCAGTGCGACCCATAGCTGAAAGCCCTTGACTGCCGAACCGCTGATTGGCTGGGCGTCATGCCAGACGCCATTGCCGGCGCTCATCCATTCCACACCGCCGCTGGGCAGTACTCCGGATTTGCCGGTGGTGTCTTCATAGGTGAGTTCGCCTTCGATCATGTAGGTCAGCGTCGCGATACCCGAATGCGGGTGCATGCCGAATCCTGTTTTCCCCGGCTCGGACGTGAAGCCGATTCGATCCAGAAACACGAAAGGCTTCAACAATTGACCCAGATCGCCCGGGCTCACCAGTCGGGTGATCGGCCCGCGGGTTTTGCCGGTAGTGCGATGGGTAATGGCGCGTGGCCGAATACTGGCGATGCTGTTCATGGCGTTCTCCTCTGGGCCTTGATGCCTGAGCGCCAAGAGTAAGCGTCAATGGATTGCTTGATTAGACGGTATAGTTGGCTTGGACTGATCCATAAATTGAAGGAATCCAGGCGTGGTGTTCGATCCCAATGACGTTGCCCTGTTTGTGCAGGTGGTGCGCAGCGGCAGTTTTGCCCAGGCAGCAAGGCACTTGGGCATGCCTTCCAATACGATCAGCCGCAGGGTTCAGCAACTGGAAATGCAGCTGGACACTCGCCTGTTGCAGCGATCGACGCGCAAGCTGGTGCTCACTCAGGCTGGAGAGGATTTCTACGGCCGCTGCGTCGGTGCGGTCGACGGAGTGATGGAGGCCGCAGAACAGCTTGCTTCAGGGCGTGATGAGCCGGGTGGTCTGGTACGTATCGCAGCGATGGCTGATTTCTTCGACTTTTTCTCGATGGACTGGGTGGCCGGTTTTCTTGCCCGCTACCCGCGCGTTCAACTGGAGTTCGTGCTCAGTGATGATCACGCCGACCTGATCGCTGACCGGCTGGACATCGCCTTTCGGGGCGGCCCCTTGCAGGACTCGGGATACGTTGGGCGGCAATTGATCGATGAAGGCCATGACACGATGGTCGCCAGTCCGACTTATATTGCCGCTTACGGCATGCCTGATTCCCTGCAGAGCCTGCACAGCCATTATTGTGTCAGCGCAGCGCATCGCGGCGGCGTCACAGCCTGGCGGTTGCTCGGGCCGGACGCGAAGATGCATGAGGTGCACATTGCCAGCCGGTTCAATGCCAACACCGCGCAGGCGTTGCGCAAGGCGACCCTTGCCGGGCTCGGTATCGCGTTGTTGCCAGCGACGCTGATCCGCTCGGATCTGCGGGATGGCCGACTGGTGCCGGTACTGGCGCAGTACCAGCGCACCAGCCATGGTTTGCATGTGCTTTACCCCAGTCGGCAACATCTGCCGCCAGCGGTGTCGGCATTTATTGCGTTGGTGATGGAGAAACTAAGGGACAAGGCGTTTGCGGCGCAATGAGCAGCCTTGGCGGCACGCGATACTTGCGCGTTACTTGATTCGTGACGTCATATAGATCAGCCGAACGGTGGCGACGGTGATCGCTTCGGCGTCGTTCTTGATGTTTTCCAGCTGATTGCTGTCCACATTGCCAACGCCTGGATTCGATTCGATCAGGCGGGTGAACAGGTAAAGGTTCTGGGTCACGTCGTGCAGGTTGCCGTGCAAGCGTTCGACGACGCGGTTGAGCGGGGCGCAGCTGGGGCTGTCCGACGTTATGACAGTGGGGACGTTATGCGTAGCGCTGAGGCCGGTGACCACATAGGCCACATCAACGCCGGCATTCGAAATGCTGGACAGATAATCCGCACGGGGAGAGCGGACGCCGTTCTCGTAATTGCCCTGAGCGTTGGTTTCCACGCCACCTATCGCGCCCAGTGCGCTTTGCGAAAGCTTGAGGCGCAAACGTTCCTTTTTCAGCCGTGGTCCGATCCCTGTCATCCGTTTGTCCTCTATAAACTGTGCATCGCTACAGCCAGGGTTAACAAGCGTTTCCGGCATTGACTGATCAGACATCCCGGCAAAGGCGAGAGGTTGCGTGTTCGGTCCGATCAGGTACTAACGTGCCAGACAGGCGGCAGAGTGTACGTAGGAATCAGTCAGGGTGATACATTTTTGTACGGAATTGAACGCTTCTGAGCTGCGACGTCCAGGCGGCTGGCAGAAGGGTTTCAGGCCGAATGCGGCGAAATCGGGAGGCCTTGTGCGCAGGCCTCCCGAGAGGTTTACAGGCAGCGAGAACCAGGCTGTGCGGTCCAGCGCGCTGCCGTGGTGGCGATCTTGTCCGCCAGTTGGGCAACCGCTTTCTGGTGAGCAATGATGAGATTTTCCATGCCTTCACCGGCCTGCTCGCGGATCACGCTGCTGCAGGTCAGGCTCTGCCGTTTGCTGCCCGCCGTGGCACCGGCGTCGCGAAGGCCGAGTGTCCACACCACATCAATGAGTGCGTAGTTGCCGGGCATCGACTCGAAGCGCCTGACGTCCGTACGGATCGACAGCGTTGGCTGATCGCTGTTCTTTGGCAAACCGGCCATGTCGCGGCTGCCGAAACGGCGCTCCAGCTGCGGGGTCAGCGCGTCATGAAACTCGTCGCCCAGCGGTGATCCCCAGCGTTCAGTGTCCAGAATGGCCAGGCTGCCGTTACCCTGACGAACCACCAGCGGCGGCTGGTCGACCTGCACCGGCATGATGACCGGCAGCATCTCGAACTGGAACGGCATGGGTTTGCTGGTGGCAGCGCTCGTCGCGCCCATTGGCGCGATCAGCGTGTAGTAGTGGGTCTGTGTCGATGTGCAGGCACCCAGGCCCAGTGCTGCGGCAAGTACCACCAGTTTCAGGCGCAAGGTCATTGTTTTGGCTCCGGATCAATGGCTCGGGACGAGGACGGGGCGTTGAACGAGCGTGGGGCAGCATCGCCCGTGCGGCCGCGAATCAACGACTCAGGATGGCGGCTGAGGAAGTCGGTCAGGACCCGCACCGAGCGCGCGGTACGTTGCACTTCATCCATGGCCTGGCCCAGTTGCTGACGCGCCGGTGAATCTTCGGCGAACGAGTCGTTGGCAGTGCCCAGGGTTTTCTCGGCCTGCTGCAAGGTGCCACGCATCTGCGGCAACACGCTGCTGTTGACCTGCTTGAGGGTTTTCTGCAACTCGCTGAGGGTGCCGTTGAGGTTGCCAGCCAGTTGGTCGATCGGCAAGTTGCTGAGCTTCTCGACGAATGCCTGCAGTTGCTCCTGCAGCTTGTCGAAGCTGCCCGGCACGGTAGGGATCTCCAGCGGTCGGGCCTTGGCGTTGAACGCGACCTTCGGCGCCTTCGGATCGAACTCCATGGCGATGTACAACTGGCCGGTCAGCAGGTTGCCGTTACGGACCTGGGCACGAAGACCATTGGCCACGAAGGCGCCCAATACCCGGGCAGACTGTTCTTCTTCATCACCCGAGCCGCCGAGTTCCTTGAGCTTGGACTCGGCCGCCCCCAGGCGCTTGGGGTAAATCACCGCGCCAACGATGCCGGGGAAGGTCTTGGTGGCCGGATCATAATCCAGGTCGACCGATACCACCTTGCCGATATTGACCCCGAGGAAGTCTACCGCGGCATTGACCGTAAGACCGCGCAGCGATTGATTGAAGCGCATGCGGATGTAGCGTGGCTCGCCATCGGGAGGTGCCATCGCCGTGGTCTGGTCATCGAATATCTTGAATTCTGCGTTCTCGTCCGCCGGCTTCGAGTCCGGGCTCCAGTTGGGCTCGCGAAAGGCGATGCCCCCGGAAATGATCGAGGTCAGGGACTGTGTATTGACCTTGACCCCTGATGCGCCGACGGTGATGTCCACACCGCTGGCGTTCCAGAAGCGTGTGTCAGTGGTGATGTACTGATCGTTCGGTGCGTTGATGAAAATCTGGATATCGACGCCGCGGCCGTCCTTGGACAGATCGTAAGCCACCACCTGACCGACCTGAATGCGTCGGAAGTAGATCGGTGAACCGATGTCCAGCGAGCCCAGATCGTCAGTGTGCAGGGTGAAGCGCTTGCCTTTTTCGCCAAAGGTCACTGGAGGCGGGGTTTCCAGGCCGGTGAAGCTGGTCTTGGTTTCCTCTGCGCTGCCGGCGTCGGCGCCGATGAAAGCACCCGAAAGCAGTGTGTCTACACCCGAAACACCGTGTGCGCCGATGCGTGGGCGCACCACCCAGAACTGGCTGTCGACCCGTGTGAACGGAGTAGCACTGGTGTTCAGCTCGATGTTGGCCAGCACATGCGTGCGGTCTTCACTGAGGCTGATATCCGTGACCATGCCGATGACCACGTTCTTGTATTTGACCTGGGTCTTGTTGGCTTCCAGGCCTTCGGCTGTCAGGAAGCTGACAGTGATTCTGGGGCCGATGTTCATCCAGTCATGGAAGGCCATGGATATGCCAATGATCGCAGCAACGATCGGCACCAGCCAGATCAGCGAGACACGCAGGCGACGACGTTTGACTTCAGGGCGTGGCACTGAAGCAGGCGGGGGGAGGGTACTGTCAGACATCTTCAACCTCTGCGTCCCAGATAAGCCGGGGATCGAAACTCATGGCGGCGAACATCGTCATCACCACTACCAAGCCAAAAAACAGAATACCGAGTCGCGGCTCGATGGTGCTGAGCTCACGAAACTGAACAAGAGACGCTACAAGGGCTACAACCAGCACATCGAGCATCGACCAGTAACCGATCAGTTCGATGAAACGGTACAGACGCGCGCGCTCGCGCATTGCCCAGGTGCTGCGACGCTGGCAGGTGATCAGCAGCATGCCGAGCACCAGAAACTTGATGCACGGCACCAGAACACTGGCGACGAAGATCAGGATGGCGATGTCCCAGGAGCCGCTTTCGAAAAACTCGATGACGCCGCTCATGATCGTGCTTTCGCTGCGGTTGCCCAGCAGGTTGGTGTACATCACCGGCAGTACATTGGCCGGGATATAGAAAATCAGCGCGGCAATCAGATACGCCCAGGTGCGGCTGATGCTGTTGGGCTTGCGCCTGTGCACCGGCGAATCACAGCGCGGACAGCGCGTAGCGCCCTCCTGGCAGGCATAGCCACAGGTGTGGCACAGGCAGAGCTTGTGTTCATGGGCGAAGGGGATGCCGTTCATTGCGGCTGCACTCCCAGTTCATCCCACAACCGGCGGATATCCTTGTTGGCGATCAGCAGGATCAGCACCATCAGCATTGCCATGGCCCAAAGGCCGACGCCGGGGTGTACGTCAAGCATCCCGGACAGTTTGATGATCGCCACCAGAATGCCGAGCATGCACACTTCGAGCATGCTCCATGGGCGCAAATGCTCAAGCGCACGCATACAGGTTCTGAAGCCGGGCGCAACGATGCCCTTGTGTGCATGTACCAGCACCCAGAACAGCAGGACGATTTGCAGCAGCGGCGCAAAAATGATCGACAGCCCGGCCACCAGTGCAATGATCGTGATTCGTCCTTGAGCAAGGGCTTCAACCGACTGCCAGAGCGTGACCTCGTTGGACAGGCCCTTCATGTTGATGCTGATGACCGGGAACAGATTGGCGAACAGGAAAAGCATGGCTGCGGCGATGGTCAACGCCAATAGCTGTTCTATGGTCACCCGATGGCCACGACCGAGCAGCGCTTCGCAGCGAAGGCAGAATGCCGCCTCGCCGGGTTGCAGAGGGTGAGCTTCGTAGAGCGAGTCGCAATGCTCGCAGATGATCAGGCCGGAAGAGTGTTCGATAGGATGCACAGTGCTCATCGACGCCATTGATGCAGAGGTAAGGAGGTAAGAACGCGCAGCACGAAAAGATACCTCGTTAATGGCAGTGTGAAGCGTTTTTTTTTGTACGGTCAGCGCTAGCGGGCTGGTACAAATCATTGACCGTCAGGGTGTCGGGTGGTTCACATGTCACTGCGCCATTATTCCATGCGCGGAGAATAGTGGCGAATCCGGTAGCAGCGATGCCCTCCATCTGTCGACGAAAGGACATCGCTGCTGCCAGAGTCCTTTGGCAAACGCCTGTCTCAGAGCTTGCCGGGTTTGACGCGCTGCTTGAGAAAGCCGAGCAACTGGCGGGCGGATGCAGGCACGTTGTGTTCGTCGAACGTCAGGCAGATTGCCCTGGCGTCATCCTCGATGGTGATTTCGTACTGATTCAGGTCCCGCGCTTCGTCATTGAAAGCACTGCTGGACTGGTTCAGGCCGCTGTCGCTCACCAGCCGCTGCAACTGCTCGGCTTCGGGCTGCTCAAGGGTCGCTGTATCGACTTCACAGCGTTTGACTGCACCTGCGAAACCGCCGGATTGCACTAGACAGACCTTCATTTCAAGCACCTTTTTGATGGTTATGCCTTGGCTGACCTTGGCTATACCTTGACGCCGACCTCTTTCCAGGCCGCTTGTACGGCTTTTTTGGCTTTGGGGCCGAAGCGCGGGTCGGAGGCGATTTTTATGCTGGCCTTGGCACAATCGACGAATTGACTGTCCGACGCCAGCTTCAGCATCGTTTCATACCAGATTCTGCCCGCCACTTCCCAGGCATTTCCGCCCAGCGCCTTGGCCACCAGTACGAATGCCCGGTTGGGAATGCCCGAGTTGATGTGTACACCGCCGCGATCCTTGGCTCCGGTGTACAGGTCGGCCATTGTCGCGGGTTGCGGATCATCACCCAGATCCGGATCGTTGGAATACGCCGTGCCGGGTTTTTCCATATCGCGAATGCCTCGTCGCGTCGGGGCAGGCACCAGTAGCTCCTTGCCCACCACCCAGTCCGACTCGGCGGCGCTGGTGCCTTGTTTCCACTGGCGCACCAGCATGCCGAATACGTCGGCAAAGTGCTCGTTCAAGGCCCCGGACTGTCCGCGGTAGTCAAGGTTCGACGTGAAACTCTGCACGCCGTGGGTCAGCTCATGACCGATCACTTCAAGGCTGCCGGTAAAGCGCTTGAAGACCAGGTCATCTCCATCGCCGTAAGCCATCTGGCTGCCATTCCAATAGGCATTGCTCAGCGGTACATGATCACCGTTGAAATCCACCTCGGCGACGTGCACCGTCGAGACCAGCGACATGCCACTGTCGTCCAGTGAGTTACGTTCGAACAGTTGCGCATAGAAGTCATAGACGTCACCTGAGCCATCGTAGGCTTCATCCGTCGCCTTGTCGCCCGTGGCTGCCTGGCCTTCCTTGCGCACCACGGCGCCGGGGAGATTGTCAGTGCCCTTGGCATCATGAATCACGCGGTGCTTTCGTCCGTCAGGCGATTTGATCGCATGCATGGAGGGCATGGTTCGGGCGGTCAGGCGGGATGCGAGGAACGCCGAACTGCTCGTCAGGTTGGCAATGGCCCGGGCGCTGACCAGGGTCTTGGGGGACTGCGCCATACGCTCGAGCATGTAAGGCGGAATGAAGCAATGCAGGGGATTTCGGTCGTCGCACATGATGAACTCCTGTACTAATGCACCGATGGCGGCAAGCCACCGATCAACATGGTCGCACTCGTGTGACACCTCCCGTGGCGTTTATATGCAACGAAATATCTGATTACATGATCAGTGGTTACTGCCAAACCTGACTGAAGTGGCAATAGCCCCGTATTGCGGGTACTTCAAGTCATTCCAGGGCCCATGCGACACCTCGACACAGGCGATCAACGGGCCGCGCGGCAATGTTAGACTCGCGCCACTTCAGACGAGGAGCAGACCTACGTGCGCATGACGGTAATGATGATAGCGGTACTGGCTCTGGCCGGATGCGATGGAGGCGGGCCCGCCAGGGATAAAGTCCAGGGGGCGGCAGCGACCGCTCCGGTCTCTACGCCACAGTGGTTCATTCAGATGAACTCGCGGGAGGCGGTCAGCGATTCCAGCGCCTGGTTACTCGAGCGCAGTTATGCCCCGATCATCGTGGACGTGGACGGCAAACAGCAGGTATTGATAGGGCCTTATGAAAGCCAGGCCAAGGCCGAGGAGGAGCGCGTGGCGTTACAGGCGAAGGTGACCAAGTCGCACCGTTTTGCCGAGCCTTCGGTGGTACAGCACACCCGATAGGGCGTTCGCCAGGTTTACATCTGCTTCATCACACTTCAGTGCATCGGCATCGCGGGTCAGCACTGGCCCGCGATGCCGTTCATCAGTCGATCAACGACGACCCAGCAGCAGGCCAACTACCAGGCCAAAGCCCGCAGAAATAGCCACGGTCTGCCATGGGTGACCACCGATGTAGGTTTCGGTTGCTTCGACAACCGGCTTGGTGCGCTCGCGGACGCTGGCCATCGAGTCCAGTGCCTGCTTGAGTTTGACACTCAACTGCGCGCGCAATGTCTCTGCTTCTTCACCCACCAGAGCAGCACTTTCCTTGAGCAGTTTGTCGGATTCTTCGATCAGTGCCTGCAGGTCACTGAATGCCTGATCCTTGATTTGATCGGCAGCTTGTTGAGCAGGGGTCTTACGAGCCATGGGTGTATTCCTTTCAAGTGGTGGCAACAGTGTTCAATGGAGTCTCGCGTATCCTTAAAAGTTGCAATTGCTTGAATGACCCGACGCAAGACTCTGCAAGCAATGGCCCTTACGGGTGTAAGATGCAGCCGTTTTTAGCCGTAGGTGACTGTGATGAGTTTCAATCTGGCCAATCGGCCGCTCCCTGAGCGTACCGCTCTCGAAGACGAAAAATCCCGTCTGTTCGAACTGTGGCAGAGCAATCTGGGCAAGGCCAAGGGCGAGGCGGCGCGCTTGATGGGCGAGCGCGCCAAGCGCAAGGGCAAGTGGTCTGAATGGGTTCGGTCCGAGCTGGACACCATGAGTCCGCCGGAATACGCCAACATGGTTCGCAGTGAAGTGAATCGTCTGATGGCGGCGAGCAGGTAGCAGCACAACCCGACAGCGCCCCGAAAATCCGCGCCGATCATTCTTCACGCTTCAGCGTGAGGGTGTCCTGGTGAGGGGGTCTTGCCTTCCTGACCCGTCAGGCCTTTTGAGAACATTGATGGCCCAAGCCAGTGCAAGATTTACCCAGGGCAGCGTAGCGCGCCATATCGTCGTTACCGCCAGTGCCAGTGCCTTGAGTCTGTTCGCCGTCTTTCTGGTCGACATTCTCACGCTGGTCTACGTATCGATGCTGCATGACCCCGTGCTTCTGGCGGCTGTCGGCATTGCCAAGGTCCTGATGTTTTTCAACGGCGCGCTGGCAACCGGCCTGATTATCGCCGGGGCCTCGGTGCTTGCCGCACGCATCGGCCATCGGGCAGCCAGATCGATACCCAGGCTCACCGCCAGCCTGATGCTCATGGTGATCATGGTCAGCGGTCTGGCCGCCGCCGCGCAATTGACGTTTATCGTGCCGATCATGCGATGGCTGGGGGCCGAGGCGGCCACTTACGAGGCAGCGCGCAGTTTTATCTGGCTGACCCTGCCTTTTACCGCGTTGCAGGCGGTGATGCAGATGTCGGCGCAAATGCTCAGAACCATTGGTGACAACCGTAGGGCCATGGGCGTCGTGCTGTCCGCTGCCGCCACACTGGCAGTGGCGGACCCGTTTTTCATCTTTGGGCTCGGCCTGGGGCTCGACGGTGCTGGTATCGCGTTTGCCGTGTCTGCAGCAGTTTCCGCGTCCACCGGTCTGTATTGGGTGCGCAGCCGAATAGGCATGGTGTTCACGCGTCATCTGAAACTGTTGCGCCTGCACGCGCGGCATACCTTCAGGCTGGCGCTCCCGGCGATGGCGGCAAATCTGGCGACGCCAGTCGGTTTGGCTTATCTTGTCGCCTCGCTTTCGGCATTCGGCACCTCGGCTCTGGCCGCGATGACCGTGCTGGATCGAGTCATACAGTTTTCGTACTGCGCTTTTTTTGCCTTGCCTGGCGCGCTGGCTCCGGTGCTGGGTCAGAACATTGGTGCGGGCCGCGATGATCGCGTGCGTTCCGCGGTCACTTTTACCCGGCGACTGGTGGTCTGCTACGGGCTGGCCGTGTGGATGGTGCTGA
Source organism: Plantibacter cousiniae (nom. nud.) (assembly GCF_977070315.1). Taxonomy (NCBI): domain Bacteria; kingdom Bacillati; phylum Actinomycetota; class Actinomycetes; order Micrococcales; family Microbacteriaceae; genus Plantibacter; species Plantibacter cousiniae (nom. nud.). The sequence continues at coordinate 230,241 of NZ_CDRVEU010000010.1, forward strand.
TGCTTTGTGGAGGCATGATCGCCGACCTCTACCAACTGGGGGACGAAGCCCGCGCCGTGTTCATGGCCTTTTGTTTGTGGGGCGGCGGTCTCTGGGTTTTGATTGGTCTGGATTTTGTCGCCATCGCGGTATTCATCACCATGAACAGGTCGTGGTGGGTCGCGGTGTTTGCCTGGCTCAGGGCAACGGCGGGTACAGTGCCGTTCGTCTTCGCCGGGACCCATTGGTTCGGCAGCAGCGGCGCCTTGCCCGGCATGTTTACCGGCAATGCGCTCATCGCGCTGATCTCCATCACCACGGCGTCGCTGACGGCGAAACGGTTTTTTACCAGCAGGGCCCCGGTCATGAGCATCGGGGCACATTGAATCAAGGCGTTATCAGGTTTTTATGGTCATCGAAGAATCAGGGAATGAATCCGCAGAAACGGCTCCACCCAAGCGTCGCCGCGCACCCAAGGGAGACATGCGCCGAAAGGCCTTGCTGGACGCCGCTACTGTTGTTTTTGCCAGAGACGGCTATTCGAGTGCGTCGATGCGCGAGGTTGCACTGCTTGCCGGTATCACCACGGTCGGATTGCTTCACCATTTCCCCAACAAGGAAGCATTACTCGCGGCCTTGCTGGAGCGCAGGGACCAGCGGGTCACGTCGCGCTTTCAGGATCTGGTCACCGAGCCGACGCTCGAAGGGTTTCTGAAGTTTCTCAAGCTGAGCATGAGTTTCAGCATCGAGAATGCCGAGGAGTGTCAGGCAGCTTTGCTGATGAATACCGAGAGCCTGTCGAAGGCGCACCCGGCCTGGGCCTGGCACCTTGAACGATTCCAACTGACCCACGAACACGCACGCGGGCATTTGCAGGGGTTGATAGAGGCGGGGGAAGTGCGCAGCGATATCAATGTCAAAGCCCTGGCCCAGGAGATCTTCTCGGTCATGGACGGCTTGCAGATTCAGTGGCTGCGAAGCCCTCAGGGCGTGGATGTCATGGCGGTTTTCGATATCTACGTGCAGCGATTGGGAAGGGATATCAAGGCTCATCCATGAGCCTTGAAGGGGTCCATCAGTAGGTCTGTGCCGTGCTGACCTGGACTGCCTTGCGCAGTGGCAATGGCAGCGGGTTGCTGTCACGCGTGGTCAGTTTTTCCGGGTACAGGGTGATCAGCGTCCTGTTGAGTGTGAGGTTCTCCGAATCCGCACCGACGAGGATCTTGAACTTCCCGGCATCGACGTCCCAGCTTGCAGTCTTGTCGACGTAGTAAGCCAGGGAGCGCGAGTCTATCGGTACGCTGACGGTCTTGCTCTCGCCCGGCTGCAGGTACACCTTGGTGAAGCCCTTGAGCTCTTTCTCCGGACGGTCCACAGCAGGTTTGACCGGCTGCACATACAACTGCGCCACCTCGAAGCCTGCCTTGTCGCCGGTGTTGGTCACCGTGAATTTCACGTCGATCGTCGAGCCTGGCGTCAGCACGTTGGTCGACAGTTTCAGGTCGCTGTAGCTGAACGTGGTGTAGGACAGGCCATAACCGAACGGATAAAGCGGCTTGGCGTGTTTCTTGTCATACCCGCGATAACCCATGTACAGGCCTTCGCTGTAGGTCATCTCGGTCAGCGGGTTGCTGCCGCGATAGGCTGCCGGATCCGGATAGGAGGCATAGCTCGGGTTATCCTCGATCTTTTTGTCGATCGTGACCGGCAACTTGCCCGACGGGTTGACCTTGCCGTAGAGAATCTCGGCCAGTGCCTGACCGCCTTGCTGACCCGGGAACCAGGCTTGCAGCGTGGCGCCGACCTTGTTCGCCCATGGCTGCATGTTGGCCACGCCACCGCCGTGCATGACGACGATGGTGTTGGGGTTGGCCTTGGCGACGAAGCTGATCAGTTCAGCCTGTTGGTCCGGCAGATCGAAGCCATGGTCGGAACCTTCACCTTCGTTTTCAGACGTAGTCCCGGTCGCAACCACCACCGCATCGTACTTCGACAGGTCCTTTGGCGGACGCAACGCAGCCCAGCTCATCTGCACGCCTGTCAGGCCGCCCAGTACCGGAATGAAATTACCCTGCACGCGCTGGTATTCCAGTTTCACGGTGTAGGTCTTGCCGGCCGACAATGCTGCAGTTTTCCCCGACGTTGTCAGCGCATTCACCACATCGCCCGAGTAAGGCACACCGTCGCTCTGCACGATGAGCTCATCGTTGACCCAGAGCTTGTATGGGCCGTCCGCACGCACCTTGAACGCCTGGGCGCCCGAGATGGTGGGCTTGATGGTGGTGGTGAAACGTGCCGAGAAGGCGCCGGGTGTCGGGCTGAAGCCAGACACCGCAGTGCTGCCTGTGTTGGTCACGTTGCTGCCGGTGGTCCAGTTCAGGTTCACGCCGGGTTCGACACGCGTCAGCACCGGGTCACCGGAAAAGCTGGTGTTGGAGAAGTATTCGGCTTTTACCCCGGCGTTGCTGATCCCGTTATCGCCGGTTGCTGGCTGATACCACACCGAGCTCGCCGGATTCAGGCTCATCTCTGACAGATACGTGACATCGCTGCTGCTGGATGCCAGTTGCTGCAAACCGCTCAGCTCGGTCACGTAGCTGTTGGGCGGGGAATTGGCGGTGCCGAAAGGCGACGCCGGTACGTCGTGCGCCCAGTTGCCGATCACGGCGATTTTTGCCGAACGGTCCAGCGGCAGCAGTGGTTTGCCGGCAGCGGTGTTCTCGTTGCGCAGCAACACGATGGATTCGCGCGCGGTATTCAGCGCGGCACGCATGCCGTATTCCGGATGCTCGAGAGTCTTGGCGGTGTTGAGGTTGTTCTGGAGGTCGTAGCTGACGATGCCGCGCAGGTTGCGTTTGACCTTGTCGTCGATCACGTTCTGGGTCAGTTGCCCGCTCCACAGGTAGGGCAGGAGTTTGGCTTCGGTAAACTGCAGGCCGGAGGGCATGTCGATGTCCGTACCAGCCCATGCGCCCTTGAAGGCATCATGAATGGCGTTGAAGTCACTGATGACCATGCCCTGATAGCCCCATTCGCCCTTGAGCACTTCGGTGATCAGGTGATGGTTTTCACAGGCGTAGTCGCCGTTGACCTTGTTGAAGCCACACATGATCGAGGCGACATTGGCGTTCTTCACCATCGACTCGAAGCCTGGCAGGTACAGTTCGCGCAGGGTGCGCTCATCGACCTTGAAGTCGACCGCCTGACGATTGGCTTCCTGTTCGTTGGCCAGGTAGTGCTTGCCGCTGGCCTGGATACCTTGAGCCTGAATGCCGTTGACGATAGCGGGTGCCAGCACGGCGCCGAGGAACGGGTCTTCACCGCTGACGTATTCTGCCGAGCGGCCGTTGTAGGGTGTCCGGTACAGGTTCACGCCTGGCGAGAGCATCTGCTGACCGCCGGAAATGCGCGTTTCATAAGCGATGGCCAGTCCGAACTCCTTGGCCCGGTTGATGCTCCAGGTCGCTGCCAGCGCAGACTGCGAAGGGTATTGCGCGCCGAACGTGGCGTTGTTGACGTGTACCCCCATGGACGAGTCATACGCCACGGTGCCCTTGATGCCCCACTTGAGCAGGGACGGGATCATGTGGCCGTCGTCGACGCGGGTGAAGTTGATCTTTTCCGACTGGTTCATGTTGTCGAGAATCGAGCTGACGCGCGCTTCGACTTCGTTGCCGGTCGCCGGGGTCACGGCGGCGAGTGCCAGGTTGGCCTGCATGACGCTGAACGTCAGCAGACTCAGGCCCAGGGTCTGTTTGAAAGCTGACAAGGCAAGTGTCCTTCCGGTCGATGTGATCGGTTGATTGAGGTTGTTCATGGTCGTTGTGCCTGGGCAGGGGCGTCGTCGGTGTCCACCGGCGTTTCGAGCAGGGACGACGAACTCTGTTGTTGAGCCGGTTTGATCTTGTCGGCGCCTGATAACTGGTCGCGCTTGGCTTCCACCTGCGTCCGGATCTGTTGATCGGACCCGGTGGCAGGTGTGCTGGAAGTTGAGTCTGCGGCGAAAGTTAAGGCACTTTGCGCGCACAGAAGTACTGCACTGAAAACAGACAGCATTGATCTAGTCATCGATTGAATCTCGATTGATGGTTTGCAGGATAAAAACGGACGGCTGTTGCAATCGCCTATTGCTCGGCTGAACACTCAGTCCAGCGAGAGCGAAAAAAGTTCACCGGTCGCTAAAGTATGAGTAATGAAGATTTTAATAAATGATGTCATGTGGCTATCATCTGATTTTTCCAGATGAAGGCAGAGAATTTAAGCGCGTTTTAAAGAATAAATTAGATAAAATGGCTATTTTTCAGCTATAAAAATCCAAAATAACGAATAAAAATAGGGTTTTATTGTTTTTTGATAAACCTAATTGTCGTTAGGTTTAGAGGGCTGGTAAGCTTTGCATTCTCGCGGTTCGTGCGCGCTTTAAAAAGCCTGGTACGAGAGATAAAAGTATCGGGATGCGCCAGTTATTTAATTAACGTGTAAAGGAATTGTTCAGGGCTTACCGTGCGCGACTGATAATCGGCGTCATTAATTTTATTCGTGGCCATTTAAAAAATGGACGTGCAAGTGTGCATTGTCGATTGACCGAAGCTGTGTGTCGACGCAGAAAAACGACAGGCATATTCAGTCGGTCGCGCGTCAGGTTTCATTAAGTTAAAGGCAACAGTGGTGAGTGACGAAAAACAACGGCTGGACCTTGCAGTGCTGCACATCGTCAGTCGCCTGTGCTTCAGCAAACCGCAAAAACTGACATTCGGTCAGATCTACAGGGAGCTGGTGCGCGCGTATTCAAGCGCTCCGGCAATCCACGTCTGTGTGGCAACCGTCGACACGCTGGTCGGGGAAGGGCTGCTGATCTCGACAAGAGTCCTGGAGCCCGATCAATCATTTCCCTATACCCAGCACATCATCAGCGGTCTGACCGAGATCGGCGCGGCCTCGCTGAGAGGCTGCAAAGACGCGTTGGCCGAGCAGCGGGAGGTTACTCGCTGTGTGGCAGCGAGAGGTAATACTGGCCCAGTTCGGTCAGCTTGCCCTCAGCGTCCAGCAAGCTGGAAAAGTGCGGGTCAGGGTTCATCCGGCCCGTGAACCAAGCGTATCTGAACACGTCCTGGCGCTGCTCGAGAGTGGCGACCATTTCCGCCATCTGCTGCTTCTGCTTGTCGACTGAATCAATCTGCGCACCGTCATCCAGGGTGTGCCAATTGGCGAACTCGGTGACCCAGAAGGGTTTTCCGTACTTCGACAGCCGATCGAGCATTCCCGGCAAGCCATAGTCGTACCAGTGAAAAGCCAGGTAATCGATGCGCGGGTCCCGATTCTGATTCATCGATCGATAGGCTGTGTAAAAGGCATCGAGCCACACCACCGGGTCGCCGTAGCCCGGCATGGTTCCCCAGTTCATCGCTGGCCCCACCAGTTTTACGCCGGTCTGGGCGGCGATCTGCTCCAGCCTCGGCCAGAAGCTGGCTGCCGCTTCGGGCGTCATGTTGGCCTGGTCGAGCAGATTCGGCTCATTGATCACCAGCAAATAGCGGATGGCTGAATGAGCCAGCAGGTATTGCTTCAACTGCCCGTCGTCAACGTTGCCGTTCCATACCATCGGGATGAAATCCACGCCGTACATCGACGCATAATCGTACGACGCCAGACGGTCATGGGGTCTGGGGCTCCAGTTGTACCACCAGCTCACGCCCGAAGATAACGCACTCAGGTCGGCGGGCAGGGCGATGTCGTAGGCAATGCCACGCTTGGCGCTTTTTTCTGCAGCCCATGTCGGTGCCATGCACAGGCTGAGCATCAGCGTCACAAGGGCCAGAAAGGTCGGAGAAAAACGTGCTGACGGGTTCTGCGGAGTCATTGGCAAATCTTCCTTGAGGGTGGGGAGGCGCAGGGCATGCGCTGCAGTCAGCGAGCAGAAAGCATGCCACCTGTATCGTCTCGTTTACCCTGCCAGAACCCGGACAGGCATTGCCACCCATAATCACTTGTTACCAGGGATCTCCCTCGGCCTGGCGCAAATCCAGCGTGCCGCTGTCACTGAAGCGCATCGTGCCGAACAGGCCGCCAGCCAGTTTGCCGCGAAGCGTATAGGGCAGATTGTCCAGACGCTGGCTCTGACTGAGCCCCAGTGCCTGGCGCAAGGCAGCGAATGCCGACACGCTGACCGGCACCACCAGGACCGCCTCGGAGAAGCGTCCTACAGTGCCTTTCTGGTTGCTGACCCCGGAGGCCAATAGTCTGTCGTTCACCTCGAGGTCCAGCGCGACGCCGTTGTAGTTGATCTCGGTTTCGTTTGGGTTCTGCACCCGCAACGTGACCGCCATGCGCAGTTCCAGACCCTGGCCGGGGATGGGTTCGATACCCACGACGCTGATCGTCAGCGGGTCTCGATGGGGAATCAGCGCACAGGCGCTCAAGCCGAGGATAAGCAGCCCGGAGAGCAGGGCGCGGATCAGGCGTAGCGACATTCGTGTGCTCCAGCGTCAGGTTCAGTCATCTTCAGACCTCGCCAGTGGTGAGAGATTCGTCGCGTCGGGCACGATGCCGGGATAGCGGCTAATCTGCCTGCCTCAACCATTGCGTCTGCACGGCAGCAGGTTGATGATTCCCGCGTACCTATAGAAAACCGTACCTATAAAAACAAGACTGGAGATAGCCATGTCCATCGAAAGGACACCCCCTCATCAAGACCCCGTGGTCATTGTCAGTGCCCTGCGCACGCCCATGGGTGGTTTTCAGGGCGACCTGCAGAGCCTCAGCGCCACCGCGCTGGGATCTATCGCCATCCGTGCCGCTGTAGAACGCGCAGGCATCGAGCCTGCAGACGTGGAGCACGTGCTGTTTGGTTGTGTATTGCCGGCAGGCCTCGGCCAGGCACCCGCTCGACAGGCGGCGCTGGGTGCCGGGCTGAGCCATGCGACGCTGTGCAGCACGGTCAACAAAATGTGCGGTTCCGGCATGCAGGCCGCAATCATGGCCCATGACCTGTTGCTGGCAGACAGTACTGCGGTGGTGGTGGCTGGCGGCATGGAGAGCATGTCCAATGCGCCTTACCTGTTGGACCGCGCGCGCAGCGGTTATCGCATGGGGCATGGCAAAGTGCTCGATCACATGTTTCTCGACGGCCTTGAGGATGCCTATGAGCCAGGTCGGCTGATGGGCACCTTCGCTGAGGACTGCGCGCGGCTCAACGGTTTCACTCGCGAGGCGCAGGATGCCTTTGCGCTGGCGTCACTGGCTCGCGCGCAACAGGCCATTGCCGGAGGTCATTTCGACGCCGAGATCGTGCCGGTGCAGGTCACCGTAGGCAAAGAGTCGAAGCAAATCACCCACGACGAGCAGCCGCCCAAGGCGCGTCCGGACAAGGTTCCCACGCTCAAACCCGCGTTTCGCGAGGGCGGCACGGTCACCGCAGCCAACTCCAGCTCTATCTCCGATGGCGCGGCAGCGCTGCTGTTGATGCGCCAGTCCGAGGCTAGGCGGCGTGGCCTGCGGCCTCTGGCGGTGTTTCATGCGCACGCGGCGTTTGCCGATCAGCCGGGCCTGTTTCCAACGGCGCCGATAGGGGCCATTCAGCGCCTTCTGGGCAAGACAGGCTGGAGCCTGGACGACGTGGACCTGTTCGAGATCAATGAGGCGTTCGCCGTCGTGCCGCTGGTGGCGATGCGCGAGCTGGGGCTTGAGCACGAAAAGGTCAACGTCAATGGCGGTGCCTGCGCGCTGGGCCATCCGATCGGTGCCTCGGGTGCGCGGATCATCGTGACGCTGCTGGCGGCGTTGCAGCGTCGACAGCTCAAGCGCGGCATTGCGGCGATCTGCATCGGCGGCGGCGAGGCTACTGCAATCGCTGTCGAGATTTTGAATTAGCCTTATTAATCAATAACTTGATATAAGAATTGAATGTTGATTCTATAAAAAATATTAATTGACTAATTAAATAAAAAGGATATTTATCAATGCTTTACGAGACTATTCTCATAGAGGTTATAGATAGCGTAGGTCTGATCAAGCTGAACCGGCCCCAAGCGTTGAACGCCCTGAATGCGCGCCTGATCAACGAATTGAACCATGCCCTCGACCAGTTCGAGGCGGACAGCGCCATCGGCTGCATCGTACTGACCGGCTCGGAAAAAGCTTTCGCCGCCGGTGCGGACATCAAGGAAATGGTCGACCTGTCCTACCCGCAGATCTATCTCGATGACCTGTTTCGTGAAAGCGACCGGGTCGCCGCGCGACGCAAACCCGTGGTGGCTGCGGTGGCCGGTTTTGCCTTGGGGGGCGGCTGTGAGCTGGCATTGATGTGCGATTTCATTCTGGCTGCCGAAAACGCCAGGTTCGGACAGCCCGAGATCAATCTCGGCGTGTTGCCCGGCATGGGCGGTACGCAGCGACTGACACGCGCGGTCGGCAAGGCCAAGGCGATGGAAATGTGCCTGACCGGCCGATTGATCGATGCTCAAGAGGCCGAGCGCGCCGGTCTGGTGGCCCGCGTGCTGCCGCTCGATCAGTTGCTGCCGGAGGCGCTGGCAGTGGCAGCGGTGATCGCCAGTAAATCCCTGCCAGTGGCGATGATGGTCAAGGAGAGCGTCAATCGCGCATTCGAGGTCAGCCTGGCCGAAGGTATTCGCTTCGAGCGCCGGGTTTTTCACGCCGCCTTCGCCAGCCAGGATCAGAAAGAGGGCATGCGCGCCTTTATCGACAAACGCCAGCCCGACTTCAAGGACTGCTGATCTTCATGGCCCACGATCAGGATACGTTGCGCGTCGACCTGCAGCGCCGCGGTTTGCCCGCGTACCAGCAATCCGTCGTGGGCATTGATGTGCAAGTGCCGACCGCCCGCCACTCGAATACAGCCAGCCGGCTGTGCGGTCATCCCGTCCAGCTCATGACCCGGTGACAGTACAGCGCAAATCACAGGCCGTTCGGGATGATTGTCGAGGTAGCGCACCAACACACGTGCGCCCGGCGGTAGCCGATGAACCTCCGCGCAAGCGACCTCGGCCAACGGCCAGTGTTGTGCGGGTTCGTCTTCCAGATCCTGAACGTGCCAGTCGAGGCGGATTGAGCGATATCCGGGTGGGTCCGGCTGCATGCCGTTGCGCTGTAATGTGGCGAAATGCTCACCGGTGACCGCAGGTCGAGGGTGGCTGATCGAGGGGCGAAACGGCGTCGCCCAGGGTATTACCCTGAAACTGTTGCAGTAGCCGTTGCCTTGCAGCTGTTCAGCCTCGGCTGACGAACGTTGCGCTTCCACGAGGATGCGCAGGATTGCCAGCGCATCATGAGCGGCGACACCCTTCAGCACCTGTAACTGCCTGCCTGCGTGAGCGACTTCGGTCACTAGCCATTGGTCGTTGAGCAATGGCTCCGGGTGATCGAGCACCTGAATGACTTCACCACACTGTAAGGCGGTGTCGGTGCTTTGGCCTCTGACATCGCGCCGCTCGCAACGCAGGCGCTCCAGCCTGCGACTGCCACGCTGCCGACTCAGTGCCTCCTGGTGACTGATTGCTCCACGAACGCCTGGCGGTTGAAAGGCTTGATTGGCCGCTATCGTCAGAGGATGTTCATCGTGCAGCGATGAGGGTGCATGCGCAGGTTGCGGGTGCTCGGCGACTTGCTTTGAAACGTGCGCAAACGCCAGTCGCTCGGCCAGGTGCAACAGCGTATCTCGCAACGCGCCTGACGCTTGCGGGCGTTTGAAGCGCACCGGCAATGGCTGCGCCGGAAAGCTGGCTGGGTCGTCCGAGAACACCAGCCGGTGGCCGCTCCGTCGATGCTCGAAACGGAAATGCATGCCTTCTTCCTCACACAGGCGCTGCAACAGGTGCAGATCGCTTTCGTCGTACTGGGTGTGCAACGGTTTGGCAGGATAAAGGCCGTTCATGTGCTCGAAGCGGTAAGCGTTTGCTCCGATGCCGTGCGCTTCAAGCAATCGCATGATCAGTTGAGGGATCGCAAGGTCCTGATAGGTGCGGCGATGTCGATGCTGCGCCAGTTGTTGCAGATCAGGCATCAGGATCAGATGGTAAAGGCTCATTCGAGCCCCCCTGTGGAGCCGGGCCGCATGCTCGATACGGCCATGCCTGCCGCCGCCGGATTCGCCGAAGCTTAAAAACGCTTCGCGTTGCAGCAGGCTGTGCACATCCCACTGCGGGTCGCTGCCGATCATCCAGATGTCGAAGCGATACGTTTCGTTGAGGGCTTCATGGCCGGCGAAGCTGATGATATGCAGATCCGGCTGGCAGTCGGTGATCGCCAGCATGAAGGGCACTTGCAGGTCCTTGCGCATCCGCGGGGCTCTCTAGCTTCAAAAACGGGGCCGCGAAGGTTACGGAATACGGGGTTACAAAAGCATTGCTGCAAGGTTTTTCGGAAAGAGCCTACAAGCGTTGATGGAAAGACGATGAGTGCCGTTGGCCGGATTGATAGTCATCTTGGCCAGTTCGTCAGGCCAATCTGCCTGTCGGGGGTTTCATCTGCCGTGATCGCGTATAAAATGCGCCGCGCCGGACAGGGTATTTGCCGGTGACCCTTTTTCAGCGCCTTGCCTGCGCCGCGTTCTGTGAGTCATGCAGACGCAGGCGGCGAGGCGCCTAGCGAATCAAGAGAGCAGACATGGGCGCACAGTGGAAGGTCAAGCATAAAGAAGCGGCAGCCAATGCCAAGGGACGTACGTTTGGCAAGCTGTCCAAGGAAATCATGATCGCGGCTCGTGCTGGTGCAGACCCGGACATGAACTCGCGTCTGCGGCTGGTGGTCGAGCAGGCCAAGAAGGCCTCGATGCCGCGCGAGACTCTGGAACGCGCCATCAAGAAAGGCGCCGGCCTGCTGGGCGAAAGCGTCAACTTCGAGCGTCTGACCTATGAAGGTTTTGCGCCACACCGCGTGCCGGTGATCGTCGAGTGCCTGACCGATAACATCAACCGGACGGTCTCTGAAATTCGCGTGCTGTTCCGCAAGGGCCAGCTGGGTGCTGCGGGTTCGGTTTCGTGGGACTTTTTGTATCAGGGCATGATCGAGGCTGTTCCTGCAGCAGCGGATGCCGACCCGGAGCTGGCGGCAATCGAGGCCGGTGCCCAGGATTTCGAGCCAGGTGAAGAAGGCGCGACGCTGTTCCTCACCGAGTCCACCGACATGGACGCAGTCTGCAAGGCGCTTCCGGAATTCGGTTTCACCGTCCAGTCCGCGCAACTGGGCTACCGCCCGAAAAGCACCGTGGACGGCCTGACCGATGAGCAGATGGCCGAAGTCGAAGCGTTTCTCGAAGCCATCGACAACCATGATGACGTGCAGAACGTTTACGTGGGTTTGGCAGGCTGATCACTGCGCAATGGAGCGCTTTACGCGCTCCATGTTTTTTTCTGTAGAAGAATCTCTGCCAGCGACGGTCGTTGCTGGCAATCAGGCTGCACGCAGCTTGCCTGCAGCGCCGTTAGACCCGCCATGACGTCCTGATCCTGCGGATCTGCCTCGCAACGTTCCAGCAGTTCCCCCAGCAAGATACCGAATGCCCGCGTTTCGATGCGCTCCAGCGCCTCTCCCAACCCGGCTGACGGGTGAAAGGACGCCGCACCGAAGTCGCTCAGCAGGCAATTGCCATCCTCCTGCACAAGAATGTTGTGGCCATACAGGTCACCATGCGTGATCCCGCGGGCGTGCAGGTGCGCGGTGACCGATGCAATACCTTCAGCGAGGCGCAGCAGTACCGGCAGGGAAAAGCGCGTGTCACTGGCGTAGACATCGCGGCTACAGGATTCCAGGCTCGGCGGGCCGGCAAGATTGCCGAAATCGGGGGCTATCAGTGCCATGACCAAGCCGCGCTGCTGCTCGGGATGCCCGCTGATCTGTCCAAGCACCTCGATCAGCTGTACGTGGCGGCCTGCGGCGATGCAGGCCGCCATTTCATTGAGCGGCGAGCCATCGCTGGTGACCGCGCCCTTGTACAGCTTGACCGCTGCCATGTGCTCAGCGCCGGCGTCGTGCCAGACCGCCTGCTGAATGATCCCCGACGCACCTTCGCCCAAGCGTTGATGGAGGCTGAGGTGTTGCCAGGGGATTTCACGAATCGGTGCGGTGGGGCGTTCAGCGCACAGCGGGTTGTCGGCGAAGGCGAGCCATGCCAAGGCAGGCAGGCTCAGCAGCCAGTCCGGCAGCTCGGTCAGACGATTGGCCGCAATGCGGATCAGCTCCAGCTTGTGACACTGCGCGAGGGTCGCGGGCAGGGTGCGCAAGCGGTTGCCGGCGAGCATCAGCTTTTGCAGGTCCGGGCGGCGGCCCAGTTCGTCGGGCAGCGACTCGATGCGGTTGTCGGTGAGGATCAGCCAGCGCAGGCGCGGCGGCAGTGCTGCGGCGCTGACCTGTTCTATGCGATTGGCCTTGAGGCCGACAATCTGCAACTGTTGGCATTGGCCAATGCTTTCCGGCAGGTGCGTAAAGGCGTTATCTGACGCGAACAGCACGCGCAGGCGGGTCAGGCGACACAGGTCGTCAGGCAGTGAGTTCAGCCTGTTGCCACTGAGATTCAAGACTTCCAGCGTGTCGGCCAGGTCGAAGATTTCAACCGGGAATTCGCTCAGGTCACAGGAGAGGTCAAGCCGTTGGATGCCTGCCAGCTTGCCGGCGCGTAGATCTGCGAGGGTGTGCATGAATAGGTTCGGTCATTGATGTCGGACGAGGCGCGCATGATAATGGGAGTTGCGCCCGCTGACTCCCTGCAAAGCGGCTCAGCTTAGGCAGCGGTCGACCCATTGACGCACGCGTTCGGGCGTCGGCGCCGATTCGGCATACAGAATCCGGTAAATCATCGGCGCGATGACGGCATCAATCATGTCGTCGGCACTGGGGGAAACCTCGCCGCGAGCGATGGCGCGATCGATCATGACCTGCAGCTGCTCGCGAACCATTGCCGCACACTTGCCGACACAGCCGGAGGTACTGGCGGCGACATCGCGCATCAATGCCCGGCCAGGTGCCGAGGACATTTCGTCCAGATACATTTCACTCCAGGTCAGCAGGTCCTGATGCAGACTGCCCTGATCAATCGGTACGTCAGGGCGCAGACGCTCCAGGGCAGCGTCCGCCAGCAACGTGGTCAGATCACCCCAGCGGCGATAAATGGTCGACGGCGTAACGCCTGCGCGGGTCGCGATCATCGGCACGCTGAGTGCCGACCGATCGTGCTCCTGCAACAAATCGCGGACGGCGCGGTGGATGGATTCCTGCACACGGGCACTGCGGCCTCCGGTGCGAACTGCTTCTTTAATAGCCATACGGCGGACCTTAACACAAAGTATTTGCTTTAAGCGCTATCACGTCGCACACTCCGCAAAAGCTAATTTATGGCTTTAACAGGTTGCATTGGCGGAGAGCGTATCCATGTCCCTTTCTTCACACGATTCGACGTCGCCAGACGTGAAGTCTGACGGTCGGGCACGAAACCATCTCGGGTTTCTGGCGTTTACCACGTTATGCTTTTTTGCCGCGTCCAGCACGCCCACGCCGCTTTATCACCTTTATCAGGAAGCATGGGGATTCTCGGCGGGCGTGCTTACCCTGATTTTTGCAGTCTATGCATTCAGCCTGCTGGCTGCCTTGTTGATGGGCGGGTCGCTGTCTGACTATTTGGGGCGGCGCCCGGTGATTTTCGGCGCCTTGCTGCTGCAAAGCGTCTCGATGCTGCTGTTCATTCTGGCCAGTGACGTCAGCTGGCTGGTGGCTGCGCGCCTGCTGCAGGGTTTTGCAACAGGTCTGGCTGCCAGCGCACTGGGCGCAGCCTTGCTGGACAATGATTCGGTCAAGGGGCCGTTGATCAACAGCATTTCGCCGATGCTCGGCATGGCCGTTGGCGCTCTGGGGACGGCACTACTGGCGCAATTCGCGCCGTTGCCGTTGATACTCGGTTACTGCTTGCTGCTGGCCGCATTTCTGAGTCAGGCCCTGTACCTGGGACGCGTCGAAGAAACCGTCAGTCCTCAGCCCGGTGTCTGGCAATCCCTCAAGCCCTCGCTGCATGTACCGCAGCAGGCACGGCGCATGCTGTGGCTGGTTCTGCCGGTGGACATCGCCGCGTGGGCGCTGGGTGGCTTCTTTCTGTCGTTGAGCCCGTCCTTGCTGGTAGCGGCGACCGGCTCCACCTCACCGCTCAATGGCGGCCTGGCGGTTGCGGCGCTTACCCTCAGCGGCGCGGCGGCGATTCTGACGTTGCGTCAGCGCGAGCCGGTACTCGGCTTGTGGGTAGGTGCGAGCTTTCTGCCGCTGGGTGTCGCGGTGATCCTGCTTTCGATCAACCTGGGTTTGCTGTGGCTGTTTTTCGTCGGCGCAGTGGTCGCAGGTGTGGGTTTCGGGTCGAGCTTTCTGGGCGCGCTGCGCATGCTCATGCCCTTGGCGCATGCCCACGAGCGGGGCGGGCTGATGTCGGCTTTTCTGGTGCTCAGCTACCTGGCCTTCTGCATACCGGCACTGGTCGCCGGCTTCTTTGCCCACTCGGCGGGGCTGGTGATGACCAGCAATGTCTACGGGGCAGTGGTGATCACGCTGGCGCTGATCGCGCTGGCCAGTCTGATCGTACGCCGTGCCGCCAGCGCAAACAAAAATGCCCACGCATAGGTGGGCATTTCGGTTTGCCTGAAGGCAGGAGAGCCCTTAACGCAGCTCTTTTACCATCTCGGACAACACGGTCAGTATATCCCCGGCCAGTTGCGCGGAGCGCTTGCCTGACCAGCCGGTGACCGGGTCTGGCGCGTTGTCGTGATCCTTGAACGGCATTTCCAGGGTCAGTGACAGGCACTTGTAGCGTTCGCCCACAGCATTGGCGGCCAGGTTCATGTTGGCCTGACCGGGCGCGCTGCGTGGGTAGCCATGAGTCGTCTGGAAGTTGTCGCTGACCTCGCACAGGCGGCTGCGAAAGCGCTCTTCAAGCTGGCGTTGCTGTGCGCTATACCCCGGATTACCTTCGCAGGCGGCAGTGAATACGTAGGGGATTTCCTCGTCGCCGTGCACGTCGAGGAACATGTCCACGCCGTACTTTTCCATCTGCTGCCTGATGAAAGACACTTCCGGACTCAGCGCTTCGGTACTGTCCTGCCAGGCACGATTAAGGTCCTTGCCGTTGGCGTTGGTGCGCAAGTGGCCATGAAAGGCACCGTCCGGGTTGACGTTCGGTACCAGGTAAAGATCCGCTTCTGCCAGCAATTGCTGCAGCGCGGCGTCATCCTTTTGCTGGAGGCGTTCGATTACGCCCTCCATGAACCATTCGGCCATGTGTTCGCCAGGGTGCTGCTGAGCAATCATCCAGATCCTGCGTTTGCCTTCGGCACCGTCGCCTTTGCGCAGCAGTTGAATATCCCGACCCTCGACGCTTTTGCCGACAGCCAGCAACTGCGCACCGGCTTTTTCCTGCGCCTGTTCGATCAGCCACTCATGGCGTTCGCGGCTGTAGGGTTCGAAGTACGCAAACCAGACTTGCGGCTGGTCCGGGGCCAGGCTGAAATTCAGCGCCTTGCCGTCGAAATCCGACGCTACCCGAAACCAGTTCTCATGGTCGTAGGACGCCACGGCGTTGTAGCCGGTCCAGGCACTGTTGAACGTGGACTCGCTGGCATTGGTCAGGCTGAAGCCATAGGTCTGGCCGACGCTCAGGCCTTCTGCCTTGAAATGAAACCACTGGAAATGCGCGCTTTGCGTGTCGGGCCGAATCGCCAGCCTGATATGCGCCGGGTCGCTTGCGTCGAGAACCTGAATATTGCCGCTGTCGAAATCTGAACCAATAGTGAGAGTCAAGATAGGTGCCTGCTTGCGTAGATGCCTTTTCAGGCCACTACTGTACACCGATCAACATCGCGACCTGCGACGTAAACTTCACTGCAACGGTCATCTGCGCCTCAGGATATGGCTTCGGCGGTGACCATCAGGCTGCAGATGAAGGCGGTCAGCAGGCACCAGATCAGATACACACTGCGCTTGCGCCGATGCCAGCCGGATGCGCCGAGCAGCGAGGCGGGCGCCTGCAACTGACGCCACAGTCGCTCGCTGTTCTGGAAGGCCGAAAGGTGCGCGGCGTCGGCGTCCAGCCAGTGGCGAAATTCGATGCGTTCGCTGGCGGTTGCCGCTGGGCTCTGCAGGTGCACATACCAGCGACTGGCCTGATTCTGAATGGCAGCCTGAATGACAGCGCTTGGGGTGTCTGCCGCGCCAGGTACGTGGGCCTTGCCCAGCGCACGAAGCATCGCACGCTCTACCCGGGCGATATCGACGTTCATGAAGCGCGCGATGTCGGCATAGGCCAGTCCGTCGAGTCGGCTGAGCAGGAATATCTGCCGGGTCCGGCGCGAGAGCTTGCCCAGTCGGTGACCGAGTTCAATGGCCTGCAGCGTGGGTTGCGGCTCGGGCACGCGGACAGGGAGGTGCAGTAGAGACGAGAGCTGATTACTCATGATGTATAGCTCGCTGATCGTCCATGGGAGTCTTCCTTGTGATGTCGGGTAGCGTCCGTGACAAGAATAGACTAGTGAATACGAGAATCATTCTCAAGTGAAAAGTCGCAGCAATTACTTTTTATCTGCCGCATCGTGGCGTTTTTGCCCTAAAAGCATGGCCTTGATCGAGTGGCCTTTGCTATGATCCGCGTCATTGCAACACACCGCGCAACACCCAGACTTCATTAGCCTGAAGCAGCGAAACCATAAAGAAAGAACCAAAAAAAGACCCGGCAAAAAGCCGGGTCAAAAACCGTGATTAGCCTGATGAGGAGATAATCAGGAAGCCGACCTAAGACTTCCCGGTTATCCAGCGAGTCTCGCGACCCGCTGATGCAATAATAATCATTATCATTTGCAAGTCAAATGTTTTTATTGCCCTCATTGATACCGATAATCCGCCAGCGCTCGCTCGGCGGATTTTCTTTTCTGGCTTCTCCCCGATATCGCCTAGTCCAGCGGCAGCTCCGTGGTGCGCTTCACCGTGCTCATGGCGATGTTTGAATGGGCTTCGTGGACGTGGGGCAATTGCAGCAAATGATCGCGCAGAAAGCGCTCGTAGCTGGCGATGTCCTGAGCGACCACCTTGAGCATGAAATCCATCCCCCCGGCCATCGTGTAGCACTCCAGCACCTCGGGGTGGCCGATGATTGCCTCCTCGAACTCCGCCAGATAGCGACGGCCATGGCCTGACAGCTTGACCTCGACGAACACCGTCATGCTCAGTCCCAGCTTCTGGGTGCTGAGCAGGGCGACCGTGCGTTCGATCACCCCGTCTTCCTGAAGGCGGTGAATGCGTCTCCAGCAGGGCGATTGCGACAGCTCGACGCGTTCGGCGATTTCCGCTGCCGACAGGCTGGCGTCATGTTGCAGCAGACGAAGAATCCTGCGATCGATAGGGCTCAATTTTGGCTGCATGAATTGACCTTGTTTTTTGTTCTGGCCGAAAAAAGCATGCTGAATATCAGCAGATTTGCGCGCATTTAGAAAGAAAAAGCCTCTTTGCTGCTGGCAGTCTAGTTGCAAGGCTGCCGGGCAGGACCGTCCCGGTGCAAATGACCTGACTTATAAGAACAAGAGAGGTATGCGCATGTCCCTGGCTGATATTCGTCTGGATGATAAATACCGGCTTGCCACCGGCAATCTGTACCTGACCGGCACACAGGCCCTGACCCGCCTGCCGATGCTGCAAAAGCAGCGCGATGAGGCGCAGGGCCTGAACACTGCCGGGTTCATCTCTGGCTACCGCGGTTCGCCGCTGGGTAATCTGGACAAGAGCCTTTGGGACGCCAAGGACTACCTGCAACAAAACGCCATCCATTTTCAGCCGGGCATCAACGAAGAACTGGCCGCCACGGCGGTCTGGGGCAGTCAACAGGTCAACCTGTTCCCACATGGCAAGTACGATGGCGTGTTCGCCCTCTGGTACGGCAAGGGGCCGGGCGTAGATCGTTGCGGTGATGTGTTCAAGCACGGCAACTCGGCCGGTGTTGCGGCCAATGGCGGTGTGCTGATCCTGGCGGGCGACGACCACGGCTGCAAATCATCGACCATCGCTCACCAGAGTGAGCACGCGTTCATTGCCTCGATGATCCCCGTGCTCAACCCCAGTAATGTCCAGGAGATTCTCGACTACGGCATCATTGGCTGGGAGCTGTCGCGTTACAGTGGTTGCTGGGTGGCGATGAAGACCATTGCCGAGAACGTCGACTCTTCCGCGGTGGTCGAGGTCGATCCATTGCGGATCAAAACCCGTATCCCTGACGACTTCGACATACCCGAAGGCGGTTTGCACATCCGCTGGCCGGACCCGCCGCTGGCTCAGGAGGCCCGACTCAATACCTACAAGATCTACGCCGCCAGGGCCTTCGCGCGCGCCAACCAGTTGAACAAGGTGGTGATCGATTCTGCGCAACCCCGGCTGGGCATCATCACCACCGGCAAGTCCTATCTGGACGTGCGGCAGGCCCTCGAAGAGCTGGGTATCGATCAGGAGCTGTGCGAGAAGGTCGGGATTCGCGTGCTCAAGGTCGGCATGAGCTGGCCGCTGGAACCGGTGTCGGTGCACGATTTTGCCGAAGGGCTGGACGAAATTCTGGTGGTCGAGGAAAAACGCAGTGTCATTGAAGACCAGCTGACCGGTCAGCTCTACAACTGGCCTGTTGAACGGCGGCCAGTGGTGGTCGGCGAGTTCGATGAGCAGGGCCGTTCACTGCTGCCGAACCTCAGTGAGCTGACCCCGGCGATGATTGCCAGGGTGATCGCCAAACGCCTCGCGCCGTTCTATAGCAGCCCGCAGATCGACGCGCGCCTGCAGTTTCTCAGCGACAAGGAGCAAGCGTTGCAGGCGCCGCTGTTCACCACCCAGCGCACCCCGCATTTCTGCTCCGGCTGCCCGCATAACACCTCGACACGGGTTCCGGAGGGCAGTCGCGCCCTGGCCGGCATCGGCTGCCATTACATGACCATCTGGATGGATCGCGAAACCGATACGTTCACCCAGATGGGCGGCGAGGGCGTGACCTGGATCGGTCAGGCACCGTTCACCGAAACTCCGCACGTTTTCCAGAACCTGGGCGACGGTACCTATTTTCACTCGGGGCACCTGGCGCTGCGTGCGGCAGTGGCCTCCAAGGTCAACATTACTTACAAGATTCTCTACAACGATGCGGTGGCCATGACCGGTGGCCAGCCGATCGACGGCGTGCTGCGCGTCGATCAACTGAGCCGTCAGGTGTTCAACGAAGGCGTGCTGCGCATCGCGCTGGTTTCCGACGAGCCGGACAAGTACCCGAGTCGTGAGGACTTCGCGCCGATTACCACCTTTCATCATCGGCGCGACCTGGACAGCGTGCAGCGCGAGTTACGCGAGTTCAAAGGCGTGTCGGTCATTATCTACGACCAAACCTGCGCCACCGAAAAGCGCCGCCGTCGCAAACGCGGCACCATGCCTGACCTGGAAAAGCGCGCGTTGATCAACCCGGCGGTGTGCGAAGGCTGCGGCGATTGTGGGGTGAAATCCGGATGCCTGTCTGTGCTGCCCAAGGAAACGGCACAGGGGCGCAAGCGCGAAATCGATCAGAGCGCCTGCAATAAGGATTTCAGTTGCGTCGAGGGTTTCTGCCCAAGCTTCGTTACGGTGCATGGCGGCAAACTGCGCAAGCCTGTGTTGCCCAAGCAGGTCGAGGCGTTCGCGCGTCTGCCAGAACCGGCACTGCCGTCGCTCGACAGGCCGTTCAATATTCTCCTGCCGGGTGTCGGCGGCACAGGGGTGACCACCGTCGGCGCGATGCTGGGCTATGCCGCGAATCTGGAAGGCAAGGGCTGCAGCGTGCTTGATCAGGCCGGTCTGGCACAGAAATTCGGTCCGGTGGTCAGCCATATCCGCATTGCCGCGCGCCAGGAGGATCTGTTCGCCGTGCGTATCGCCGCCGGTGAAGCGCACCTGCTGCTCGGCTGTGACTTGCTGGTGGCTGCCGGCCCGGATGCGATCGCCAAGCTCGACAGCAAGATTTCCCATGCGGTGGTCAACAGCCAGCAAACACCGACCGCCGAGTTCACGCGCAATCCGGATGCCGTGTTCCCGGCCGAGGCCATGAAGCAGACCATCATCGAGGCGGTCGGCGCGGCGAAGACCCACTTTGTCGAAGCCACCTCGCTGGCCACCCGATTGATGGGCGACAGCATCGCCAGCAACCTGTTCATGCTCGGCTATGCGTTCCAGCTGGGCCTGATTCCATTGACCTCGGCGGCCATCGAGAAGGCCATCGAACTCAACGGCGTTGCGGTCAACCTGAATCAGCAGGCGTTTCTCTGGGGCCGTCGTACCGCGCATGATCCCGCCGCCGTGGAGGCCTTCGTCAATCCGCAAGACAAGGTCAGCGAGCCGCAACCGATGGACCTCGATCAGCGTATCCAGAGCAACGTCGATGCCTTGAAGCAGTATCAGAACGCGGCTTACGCCAAGCGCTATCTGGCGTTGGTGCAACGCGTACGCGACAGCGAATCGCGGGCGTTCCCCGGTCAGCAGCCGACGCTGACCGAGGCTGTGGCGTTCAATTACTTCAAATTGCTGGCGTACAAGGACGAATACGAAGTGGCGCGGCTGTACAGCAACGGCGAGTTTACCCGCCAGTTGCAGGCGCAGTTCGAAGGTGACTATCGACTGGAGTTTCATCTGGCACCGTCGTGGCTGGCCAAGCGCGACCCGCACACGGGCCTGCCACGCAAACGCAGCTTTGGCCCGTGGATGCTGCGCGCTTTCGATGTGCTGGCGGCGTTCAAATTTCTCCGTGGCACGGTGCTCGATCCGTTCGGTCGCAGCCTTGAGCGTCAGCAGGAGAGGGCGCTGATTGACCGCTATGTCAGCGATGTCGAACTGATCCTGCAGCACCTTCAGGCGCAGAATCGCCACACCGCCTTGAGTCTGGCACGCCTGCCGGAACGCATTCGCGGCTATGGCTACATCAAGGAAAGCGCCATGAAAGCAGCTGCCGTGCAGGCCGATATTCTGCGCAAGAGCCTGGAAAGCGGCGAAGTGGCTGCGCCGAAGCTGTATGAGGCGGCTGCCTGAGGAGGGCAATACCAATCAGCGTGCCAGCTCAGCGTTGGTACGCTTTTCATTACGCAATGCGATCGTCGTGCCGCGTAGAGGTACTGACTACACCGGCCTGAACAGGTGGGCATGCCCGGCGCGGTACAGCGAGGACTCGCTGAAGGTGTCATCGGCAAGCACACGTCCGACCAGAATCAGCGCAGTACGGCGAAAGCCCTTGGCCTGTACCTTTTCCTGAATATCCGTCAGCGTGCCAACGGCCCAGTCCTGATCCGGCCAGCTGGCGCGGTGCACCACGGCAGTCGGGCAGTCGGCGCCGTAATGTGGCACGAGCTCTTCGACGATCCGCTGCAGGTTGTTCACCCCCAGATGAATCGCCATCGTTGCCCGATGGCTGGCCAGACTGGCCAGTTCCTCGCCGCTGGGCATTGAGGTCTTGTCGGCATAGCGGGTCAGAATCACGCTTTGCGAAACGTCCGGCAGGGTCAGTTCGACGCCCAGCAATGCAGCGCAGGCAGCGGTCGCGGTCACCCCCGGAATGATTTCGAACGGAATGCCCAGTTCGCGCAGATGGCGGATCTGCTCACCGATAGCGCCATACAGGCTCGGGTCTCCGGAGTGCACGCGTGCGACATCCTGGCCCTGTGCGTGTGCGCGCTTGATCAGCTCGATGATCTGCTCCAGATGCAGCTCGGCGCTGTTGGTCACCTGCACGGCCTGATGACCTTCCAGCACAGCGAGGGGGACCAGCGAGCCTGCGTAGATAATGACCGGGCAGTTGCGAATCAGGCGTTGTCCCTTGACGGTGATCAGCTCCGGATCGCCAGGGCCTGCGCCGATGAAATAGACAGTCAATGAATTCTCCGGGGTGAATGAGCGCGGGGAGATTATCCGCTGTGCGCAGGGCTGATTGCCAAGGCAAATGTGGCCTGCGCGCTTTTCTGCCGTTCTATCAGCAGCGTGGCTGTACCGTCTCCCAGTTGCGCCGCCAGTGCCAGGGCCGAGCCTTCGGCGACGCCATGACAGCCAGTGCTCTGGAAGACCTGCGCAGAGCGGTGCGTGAGGTGCAGTTCCCACGCTACCAGTTGCGCGGCGTTGAAGCATACCAGTGGCACTGCCAGTTGCCCGGCCAGCTCAAGCAGACCGGCCTCGGTTTGTTTCAGGTCGATGGACGCCAGCGCGGTCACCCGGCCAATGTCCAGCTCAAGTGCCTGCAGGCTTTGCTCGAGCAGATCGCGCAACAGCGCAGCCGAGCAGCCGCGCCGACAGCCCAGCCCGGCGACCAGAGGTGCGCCGGGTTGAAGGGTAACTGGATCAGGCCTGATGCAGGTCGACATGGTCGGCGTGCACATCGTTTTTGCGGAACAGCCAGGCACTGATCAATCCCAGAGCGACCCAGAACAGCGCGTTGGTCAGCAGCGAGGCCATCATGAACTGCGATTCCAGAGCCTCGGGAGCCAGGCTTTCATGGACCAGCGGCTGTGGCGCGCCAAGCACATGCGGGACCAGCAGAATCGCCACACCCAGTGCTTTGAGCAGCCAGTTCTGGCCGAACACCAGTAAGGCCAGCCCGACGGCAGTCGACGCAGCAGCGCCGAGCCACCATAGCTGACGCTGACTCAACTCGGCGGCGGCCGTGCCTGGCAGTTCGGGTGGCAGGCCAAGGGTCGGGGCCAGCACGAACACGGCAAAACCGGCCAGCCCCCACCATGCGCCTTGCACGGTGCGACCCGGTGCCCGCAGGGTGTAAAGCCCGGCAAGCATCAGCGCAAAGCCCACCGCGACCACCAGGTTACCGCCGGTGGTGGACAGCACACGCTGCCAACCGTTTTCGGGCTCCCAGGCCGCTTCTTCATGGGCATGGCTGTGTTCGGCCAACGCGCCGCCCGTGTGCTGATGCAGTTGCTCGGCAGGCGCGTTTTCGTAGGTCTCGGCCTGCTGGATCAGCGGCACCACCCACAGGCTTTGCAGCAGGGTCAGCAGCAGGGCGGCGAGCAGGCCGGTGAAACCTGCGGTGTAGGCGATTCGCTTGAACATTGTGTGGCCCTCAATGGCAAGGAAAGGCAGCGCTGTGACGGGTGTCGTGTGCCGCGTTGTGCACGGCCGCGATGTGCGAGAAACCGGCGAAGTACACCAGACAGGCGCCGAGAAGCGCAGCGCTGATGGCGGCTGTCAGGCGTTGAGTGCGTGTGGAACTGGGCGCGGCGGCGTGGCTGCTGATGGTCGACATGGCGTTCCCTCTTGTTGGTAATCGGCAAGTGGGCCACGTGCAAAAGAACCTGCCGGCAGATGCCGGAGGTTTCAACTGCGCCCGCCCACCGCGGGTTTGTCATTGCAAGCATATCGGGCCGGTCTCCGGGCTCGCGAGGGGCCAGGACGTCAGTGCGTCAAAGCCTGCAAGGTCACCTTCCCATGCCAGCGGCACAGTGGATCAGACCTACTCTCGCTTACCGTTGCGGGGGCAGCACCGGACTTGCTCGACAACGCGAGCGCACCGGTTTCCCGTTTCACCCCGTGAGGGGCACCCGAAACAAGGCGCACAGGAGAGCATGGGCGGCGGGGCAGCGTCAATCTGAACGATTGACCTGTCTGCAGTCACTGCGTAGCCTTGCTGACTCGAGGTTCTCCCCGGGTAAAACATCACCCAGTGGAGCTAAGACGGGAATGCGGTACAAGCCGCAGCTGCCCCCGCAACTGTAAACGGTCATGTTCATTGCACAGCCACTGCTGCGGCGGGAAGGCGCGATGAATGCGTGTCGGCGTTTCTCACTGCCTGCCGCACGCCGCCGTGAGCCAGGAGACCTGCCTCGAACGGGCCGCACATGCTGCGGCCCTGGAGAATTCTCACTACAACCGGGCGGGGTGATCCGGTGGCGATCCGATCTGCGTGTCCTGCATGCGGTTCTCGTCCTGTTTGCCCGCCGCATTGCCAAAGGGCACCTGATGAAAACACTGGCCAAGCTTCCCGTCACCATCGTCACCGGCTTCCTCGGCTCGGGCAAGACCACCCTGTTGCGGCATATGCTCGACAACGCCGAAGGGCGGCGCATTGCGGTCATCGTCAATGAGTTCGGCGAGCTGGGCATCGACGGAGAAATCCTCAAGCAGTGCACGATCGGCTGCACCGAAGAAGAAGCCAACGGCCGGGTGTACGAACTGGCCAACGGCTGCCTGTGCTGCACCGTGCAGGAAGAGTTCTTCCCGGTCATGCGCGAACTGGTCGCGCGCCGTGGTGATCTGGACCATATCCTGATAGAAACCTCGGGGCTGGCGCTGCCCAAGCCGCTGGTCCAGGCTTTTCAATGGCCGGAAATCCGCAACGCCTGCACGGTCGATGCGGTGATCACGGTGGTCGACAGCCCGGCGGTACTGGCTGGTACTTTCGCTGCCTTCCCTGATCAGGTCGATGCGCAGCGCAAACTTGATCCCAACCTGGACCACGAGTCGCCCCTGCACGAACTGTTTGCCGATCAACTGGCCAGCGCTGATCTGGTGATCCTCAACAAGGCCGACATGATCGACGCCGAAGGTCTGGCGACGGTGCGTGCCGAAGTTGCCGAAGAGTTGCCGCCTGCCGTCAAGGTGATCGAAGCCAGCAGTGGTCGCCTGCCGATCAGCGTGTTGCTGGGTGTCGGTGCCGAGTCGGAACTGCATATCGATGCGCGCAAGACCCACCATGATCACCACGACGATGACGATCATGATGACCACGATCACGACGCGTTCGATTCGATATCCCTGAAACTGCCGCAAGCTGACGAGAAAGTCCTGCTCGATGCACTGAATCAGTTGGTGGTGCAGCACGGCATTCTTCGTGTGAAGGGCTTCGCGGCCATTCCCGGCAAGCCGATGCGCCTGCTGATTCAAGGTGTCGGGACGCGTTTCGACAAGCACTTCGACCGCGCCTGGCGGGCCGATGAAGAGCGTGCCACACACTTGGTGCTGATTGGTCAGGAGCTGGATGCCGCAGCCCTGCAAGCGCAACTCAACGCTGCGATTGCCGGCTGACCCATGCATTTACTGAGAACCCAGCCCGGCGGTTTCGTACCTGACGACAATATTGCCGATCTGGGCCAGACCCCGGCCGAGCTGGTGATTCTCTGCAGCGGCGACTCCAGCCTGGCGCTGCTGGCCGAGGCTGCCCGGCAGCTCCCCGAAGACTACCCCAGCCTGCGTCTGGCCAACCCGATGCAGGTCCAGAATCACGCCTCTGTCGACCTGTACGTCGATGAAGTGCTGCGTCACGCAAAGGTCATCCTGATTTCTCTGCACGGCGGTATTGGCTACTGGCGCTACGGCGTCGAGCGGCTGATGGAGCTCGCGGCACGCGGCGTTCAGGTCATTCTGGTGCCGGGTGATGACCGCCCTGATCCAGAGCTGAGTGATTTGAGCACCGTGCCTGCCGTAGAGCGCGACCGACTCTGGCAGTTTCTGCGTCAGGGCGGCCTGCAGAACGCGCTGCAACTGTACAACTGCATGGCCAGTCGCTGGCTGGACCGCGATTATTCCTGGGTCGAGCCCGCGCCGTTGCCGCGCACGGCGATCTACCATCCGCGTTTGGCAAGCGCGCAGCTTGCCGATTGGCAGGCAGACTGGCTTGCCGAGCAGCCGGTGGTAGCGCTGCTGTTCTATCGCTCGCACCTGCAGGCCGCCAATACCGGTTTCATCGATGAGTTCTGTGTGCGCTTGCAGGCGCAAGGCATCAACCCGTTGCCCATAGCCGTGGCCAGCCTCAAGGAGCCCGGCTGTTTCACTCAGGTGGAGGACTGGCTGGATGAGGCTGAAACCGAGCTGATCCTCAATACCACCGGTTTTGCCCAGTCGAGTCCGGAAGCGCCGCATCTGCGGCCGTTTCGGCGCAACGTGCCGGTCATTCAGGCCATCTGCGCGCAGGACAACGAGCCTGCCTGGCAGGCCAGGGAACAGGGCCTTGGCGCTCGTGATCTGGCGATGCACATTGCCTTGCCGGAGCTGGACGGACGGATCATCAGCCGGCCGATCAGCTTCAAGGACCTGGCCTGGCGCAGTGAGCGCAGCCAGTCGGACGTGGTCTGCTACCGCGCCCAGCCGGACCGGATGGATTTCGTCGCGCAACTGGCGCGGCGCTGGATCGAGCTTGCGCGCCTGCCCAATGGCGAAAAGCGCGTGGCGCTGATCCTCGCCAACTACCCGACTCGCGACGGGCGGATCGGCAATGGTGTGGGGCTCGATACGCCTGCTGCGGCGCTGAGTATCCTGCGCGCCATGCAGGCAGAGGGCTATCCGCTGGCGCCGTTGCCGGACACTGGCACTGAACTGATCCAGCAACTGCTGGGCGGCGTGACCAATGATCTGGACAGTATCGACCAACGCCCGTGTCACCAGAGCATGGCGCTGGAGGAATACCTGGCGGCGTTCAACGAACTGCCGCAGGAAAATCGCGACGCGGTGAACGCCCGTTGGGGCACGCCGGACACCGATCCGATGTTTCGCAGCGGCCGGATGATGATCGCCGGGCTGCGCTTTGGCCTCACCTTCATTGGCATTCAACCGGCGCGGGGTTATCAGGTCGACCCAAGCGCGGTGTATCACGACCCGGATCTGGTTCCACCCCATGGCTATCTGGCGTTCTACTTCTGGCTATGCAAGGCCTACGGCGCGCATGCGGTGGTGCATGTCGGCAAGCACGGCAACCTCGAATGGTTGCCCGGCAAGGGTGTGGGGTTGTCGCGAACCTGCTGGCCGGACGCGGTGCTGGGCGCCATGCCGAACATCTATCCGTTCATCGTCAACGATCCGGGCGAGGGCGCACAGGCCAAGCGGCGCACTCAGGCGGTCATCATCGATCACTTGATGCCGCCGCTGACCCGCGCGGAGACCTACGGCCCGTTACGCAATCTAGAACTGCTCGCCGACGAATTCTACGAAGCGCAATTGCTCGATCCGCGCCGCGCGCGCGAGCTGCAGCGTGACATTCTCGAGCTGGTCCGTGAAACCCATATCGACCGCGAACTGGCGCTTGGCGAGAACCTCGACAGCGATGCCGACGCGGCGCTCTGGCTGCCACGGCTGGACACTTACCTGTGTGACCTGAAGGAATCGCAGATTCGCGATGGTCTGCATATCTTCGGTCAATCGCCGCAAGGTCGTCTGCGCATCGATACCTTGCTGGCCCTGCTGCGTATTCCGCGTGGTGACGGGCGTGGCGCGCAGTCCAGTCTGTTGCGTGCGTTGAGCAAGGCGTTCGAGCTGGACTTCGACCCGCTGAACTGCGAATTGGCCGAACCCTGGACCGGCCCGCGTCCCGCTGCATTGCAGGCCCTGAGCAGCGATCCCTGGCGCAGTGCCGGCGATGCTCGCGAGCGGCTGGAGCTTTACGCCGCCATCCTTATCGAACGCGTCATCCAGGGCGAAGCGTTGACTGACTTGCCTGCACACGATGATCTGGCCCAGATCCTCGACAGCCTGCGTGACGTCGTCGCGCCGCGTCTGGATGCCTGCGGCCCCGGCGAAATGCAGGGCATGCTTGATGCCCTGAGTGGTCGTTTCGTGCCGGCAGGTCCCAGCGGCGCGCCGAGCCGGGGGCGTCTGGATGTGCTGCCCACCGGCCGCAACTTTTTTACCGTGGATGTGCGCAACCTGCCGACCACCACGGCCTGGCGAATCGGCTTCCAGTCCGCCAATCTGCTGCTGGAACGACACCTCCAGGACCATGGCGACCACCTGCGCCAGTTGGGCCTCTCGGTGTGGGGCACGGCGACCATGCGTACCGGCGGTGACGACATCGCTCAGGCCATGGCGCTGATGGGCGTGCGTCCGGTGTGGGCGACGGGCAGTCAGCGGGTCGATGACTTCGAGATTCTGCCGATCAGCCTGCTCGACCGCCCACGAGTGGACGTGACACTGCGGGTCTCCGGCTTTTTCCGCGACGCGTTCGCCAACCTCATCAAGCTGTTCGACGCTGCGGTGCAGGCCGTCGCGGCGCTTGACGAGCCCGACGACCTGAACCCGCTGGCGGCCAGGGTCCGTGAAGAACGGCAGGGCTTCATCGCAGAAGGTCTGAATGAAGACGAAGCGGCGCGTCAGGCTGGCTGGCGGATATTTGGTGCCAAACCCGGTGCCTATGGCGCTGGCGTGCAGGGTGCTATCGATGGCCGCCTGTGGCAGAGCCGCGATGACCTTGCCGAGGTTTACCTGAACTGGGGCGGTTACGCCTATGGCGCTGCCGATGAAGGTACGCCCGCACGCCAGCGCTTTGCCCAGCGGCTTTCTCAGGTGCAGGCGGTGCTGCAGAATCAGGACAATCGCGAACACGATCTGCTCGACTCAAACGACTACTACCAGTTTCAGGGCGGCATGCTCGCCGCTTCGGAAAGCCTCAGCGGGCAGAAGACCGCCAGTTACCACGGCGATCACAGCCAGCCCGACCTGCCGAAAATCCGTACCCTCAAGGAAGAGCTGAACCGGGTGATACGTTCGCGCGCAGCGAATCCGAAATGGATCGAAGGGGCCAAGCGCCATGGTTACAAGGGGGCGTTCGAGATGGCCGCGACCGTGGATTTCCTGTTCGCGTTCGATGCGACCACCGAGCTGATCGATGATCACCAGTACGCGCTGCTCGCCGACGCCTATCTGCTGGACCCGGCGACTCGCGATTTCATCGCTCAGCACAACCCTGATGCCTTGCGCGACATGACCGAGCGCATGCTCGAAGCCCAGCAGCGCGGCCTCTGGCAGGAGCCTGGCGAGTATCAGCAGGCGCTGGAAGACCTGCTCCTGGACATAGAAGAGAACTGATGACCGTGTCTGATTCAACGATGAGTGAAACTCCGCATTTTCCGCTGGCCGCTGTGGTCGGTGCTGATGACCTGAAACTGGCGTTATGCCTGACTGCCATCGACCCGCGCATCGGCGGCGTGTTGATCGAAGGGCCGCGGGGCATGGCCAAATCGACGCTGGCCCGCGGGCTGGCCGATGTGCTGGCCAGCGGTCAGTTCGTCACCTTGCCGCTGGGTGCTACCGAAGAGCGTCTGGTCGGCACGCTGGACCTTGACGCCGCGCTGAGCGAGGGCCGCGCGCGCTTCTCTCCAGGCGTGCTGGCCAAGGCCGACGGCGGCGTGCTGTATGTCGATGAGGTCAACCTGCTTGCCGACCATCTGGTTGACCTGCTGCTGGACGTCGCGGCCAGCGGCGTCAACCTGGTCGAGCGCGACGGTATCTCCCATCGTCATGCTGCGCGTTTCGTGCTGATCGGTACCATGAACCCCGAAGAAGGTGAATTGCGCCCGCAGTTGCTGGACCGCTTTGGCCTCAATGTGGCGCTGAGCGGTCATACACTGCCTGCCGAGCGCAGCCAGATCATCCGTCGCCGTCTGGATTTCGACACCGATCCGCAGGGCTTCTGCCAGCAGTGGCAAGCGCAGCAGGATGCCTTGAAGCTGCGCTGTGAACAGGCCCGTCAGCTATTGTCGAGCATCGAACTGGATGACCAGTCGCTGGCAATGATCACCGAGCGTTGCTTTGCCGCAGGTGTCGACGGCATGCGTGCCGATCTGGTCTGGCTGCGGGCTGCGCGTGCTCATGCGGCGTGGCGGGGTGCCGGGCACATTGAAGAGCAGGACATCGAAGCGGTTGCCGAATTTGCCTTGCGTCACCGGCGTCGCGAGCCCTCACCACCGCCGCAGAATTCCGAGGCGCCGCCACCACCACCGGGCTCGTCCAGCAAACAGGCCGAGCCTGACAGCGGGCAGGGCAGTTGGGGTGAGTTGCCCGCCCAGGCCGTCACGACCGGGTCACGCCGCGAAGTGCCGAGCTGGCCAAAAAAGCCCTAGGCATCCGTCCCCGCGCCATACAGGGGGCGGATGCCATTCCCCGTCCCGGTCGACTGGCCTGCGGCAGGCAGGGCGCTGTGCGTGTCGGTGCTGATGGCCCGGTGCAATGGCTACCGACCTTTCTGCGCGGTCAGCCGAAGAGCCACAAGGATCTGGTTCGCCAGCCGCGTAGCAGCCGGCCCAGCGAGTTATTGCTGGTGATTGTCGATGCTTCGGCGTCTACCCGCCGCCATCAGGCGTTGAGTCAGGCCAAGGGCCTGCTGTCGCAGATGTTCGACGATGCCTATCGACGCCGCGCGCGGCTGGCCTTGCTGACCGCCAGCGGCACTGCGCCACGCTGGCAACATCAGGGGCTGAAGGCCTCATCGGCGTTGACACCCTGGCTGGATGCGCTGGGCGCTGGCGGTGGTACGCCGTTGCCGGAAGCGCTGCAACAGGCAGCTGAATGGCTGGGGCAACGGCAAAAACGCTATCCGGCCGAACAGCAGCGGGTTCTGGTGCTGACCGATGGCCGGATCAAGTCGTTACCGGCACTCCCTGCGTTCGACTGCGCCAGTTTGCTGATCGATATCGAGAAAGGCCCGATCCGCCTGGGAAGGGCGCGGGAACTGGCATCGAGTCTGGGGGCTGAGTACCGGCACATCGATGAGTTGAAGCGGGTCTGAGGGTGGGGAACCCCTCAGGCCCGGCTCTCTTGCCGATGCTCTGCGGGGGTGGAGCGCGCGCAGAGCATGGCACTGAAAACACACCTCTGTGGGCGCGGCAAGGGCGGCGATCCCACAGGGTTTTCCATTACGCCAAGCGGGGAGCCCGCTCAGTCAGCCATCAAGCTGGCATGGTCCACGGCTCAAGGTCGTAGCCTTCGTTGCTGATTTCTGCACGGGCCTGTTCCAGAGCGCTGGCCAGTTGGCGCTTGTCGGAATAGGTGCTGCTCGGGATCTGCTTGCGACCGATACGGTTGCTGGTGCGGTCGATCACCGTCAGGCTCAGTTCGCCGTTACCGTCCTGTGGTGCCCAGGCAACACACTGGAAGGGTTCAAAAGCGTGTCCAGCGATCAGAAGTGCATCGTTGAAGCGCAGTGGGGCGTTCATGGTCGTTTCCTCAAGTGCCCATATCAATTCAGTCTCGGCGGCGGGCTGACCGTCCGGCTGGTTACTTGTGTTGATGAACGACAAGGGGGCATGAGTCACACCGTTCATTGAAAATATTTGCGAATTATTTTTGATGGGGCGCGTGGAAGGCTGCCTGTTGCCGCAAGAACCGGGCAGGTAGCGCACTAATGACAGCAGGTTATGAGCGTTAGACCCAAACGGTACAACGCTGCGTCAAATATTTGCTAGGGTGATGAGTGGGCTCGCCAACAGACTGTTTATAAAAAGCTTTTCAAATCTTCCATACGCCGGGCGCCAAGGAAACCTCATGCATGGATCGGCCCCAACACGACGTCTGTTAATGCTCGACGGCGGTGACGACTGTCATCCATTGATCCCCGTTCTGGTCGAGGCCGGATGGACGGTTCAGGAAAGCCCATCGGGTTCGGCAATCATTGCTGATTGTGACGTAGGCCTGATTCACCTGACCCCCGATCATTTTGAACACTTGCCCAGGCTCGAGGCGCTGTTCATTAATAGCCCGGTGCGCTGGATTGCAGTGCTGGCAGCCAGTGATTTGCGCCGCGAGAAAATCGGTGATTTCGTCTGCCGCTGGTTTTTCGACTTTCATACGCTGCCTTTCGACGCGGATCGGCTGCATGCCTCGCTGGACAGAGCGTTTACGGCCGGGCGGCCGCAATTGCAGGGCTCGCCTTCACAATTCAGCGTGGAACCCGAGTGGCTCGGCGACAGTCGGCCTGTCCGTGAATTGCGCAGGCTGCTGAGCAAACTGGCGCCCACCGATTCGCCGGTATTGATCAGGGGCGAACGGGGCACGGGCAAGGAACTGATCGCGCGCAGCCTGCATGTTCAGTCCTTGCGACGCGACAAACCCTTTATCGTGGTCGATTGCGCAGCGTCTGACGGGCAGTCGATCCACGCCGTGCTGTTCGGTCATGAGGACGGCGGGTTTGACGATGCTCAGGAGCGTAGGGTCGGGTTGCTTGAAGCCGCAGACGGCGGCACGCTGTTGCTCGACGAGGTCGGTGAGCTGCCGCTGGATACCCAGGCGAGCCTGCTGCGCTTTCTCGAAGACCGGCAGATCGAGCGCGCGGACGGTAGCGAACCGATTGCAGTGGATGTGCGGGTGCTGGCCGCGACCCGCGAGGATCTTGAAACGGCGGTGCGCAAAAAGCGCTTTCGCGAGGACCTGTATTACCAGCTCAATGTGCTGCAGGTCGGGGTGGCGCCATTGCGCGAGCGTCATGGCGATCTGGCGTTGCTGGCTAACCATTTCGCCCATTTGTACAGTCAGGAAACCGGCAGGCGGGCGCGCAGTTTCAGTCAGGATGCTTTGATTGCGCTGGGCAAGCACGATTGGCCGGGTAATGTGCGCGAGCTGGCCGGTCGCGTTCGGCGCGGGCTGGTGCTGGCCGAAGGCAGGCAGATAGAAGCGGCAAATCTCGGCCTGCTGGGTGAGGAGGACAGTGTTGGCAGCATGGGGACGCTGGAGGATTATAAGTCGCGGGCCGAGCGTCAGGCGTTGTGTGACGTGTTGACGCGCCACAGTGACAATTTGAGTGTGGCGGCCAGAGTGCTGGGTATTTCGCGGCCGACGTTTTACCGGCTGTTACACAAGCACCAGATCCGCTGAATCGCCCAGCAACTGCGAGACAGCGGTCAGCGCCTGTACGCGGCGCTGCTCCCAGTTACCGCCCACTACCCTGTAAGCCTGCCGGTGGTGTTCCAGCCATTCCCGACTGGCGTCGAAAAAGGCCTGGCGTTCACCCAATTGCGGCTGGCAGCGCTGGCCGTCGCTGATCCAGTCAACGCCTTCAGGCGACAGCAGCAGATGCAGGTCATAGGTACGCCTCAGCAGTTGCTGTTCGATCCATGCAGGGCAGTCGCCGAACAGCGTGCGGCTCCAGAGCATGTTGCTCAACAGGTGCGTGTCGAGTATCAGCAAGTCTGGCTCGGCGCCCCGCGCGGCGTCCTCCCAGGCCAGTTGGCCCTGGGCGATGGCCGGAATATCGGCGTAAACGGTATCGCGGCCCTGCTGATCGATGAACTGCCGGACATATTCGCCGACCAGCAGGCCGCCGAATCTGTGTTGTATTTCCGCCGACAGCCAGCTCTTGCCGCTCGACTCGGGGCCGGTGAGAACCAGAACTTTCATCGCGCCAGCGCCAGATCGTTGCGCCACTCGCGCCAGCCCTGTACCGCCAGCAGGGTGAACAAGCCATACAGCGCAGCCGTCAGGTACAACTCTTTGTAGATGAACAAGCCGACGAAAATCATATCGAGCAGGATCCACAGCGGCCAGCACTGAACGCGTTTTTGCGCCATCCAGACCTGCGCCACCAGACTGAACCCGGTCAGCGCGGCGTCCAGCCAGGGCTGTGCCGCATCGGTGAAATGCGCCATGCCTGCCCCCAGTGCGACGCTGACAAGTGCGCCGACCGCCAGCCCCTTGAGCACCGAACTGTTCTGCAAGGTGGTCACGGCTTTGACCGGCAGGCCGTCACCGTGCCGCGTCCATTGCAGCCAGCCATAGACCTGCAGGCCTGCGTAGATGACCTGCAGGAGCATGTCCGAATACAGCTTTACGTCGAAGAATATCCAGATGTAGATCACCACCATGACCAGGCCGATTGGCCAGCACCAGGGATTCTGCTTCACTGTCAGCCAGACCGCGATAACGCCGATGGCGGCAGCGAAGAGTTCAAGCCCGGACATGGCGGCTCCTTGGTGAGGGTAGTGAGGGGCGGGGCCGGCGATTGTATGCGCTTCTGCGCGCTGCGTGCAGCTTGTGTTGCGCCAGACCTTACGTCAGCAGGCTTTGTGCGTGCAGGTCTGCTAGCATTCCGCGCCTTGCATTTGCGCGAGTTTCTTCAAGCTTCGTTCAGGCATGTGGCGGCATAGTGGCAAGCATTTTTTACACGACAACATTAAACAGCGAGCCTGCGGCATCGCTTCATGGGGGAATGATGGATCTTTGGACCGCTGCTCAGGCGTTGATATTGGGTGTTGTAGAAGGGCTGACGGAGTTCCTGCCGATCTCCAGTACCGGGCACCAGATCATCGTCGCCGACCTGATCGATTTTGGCGGCGAACGTGCCATGGCCTTCAACATCATCATTCAGTTGGGGGCAATTCTGGCGGTGGTCTGGGAGTTTCGGCGCAAGATCCTCGACGTGGTCGTGGGGTTGCCGAAACAGCAACAGGCGCAGCGTTTCACCCTCAACCTGCTGATCGCCTTCATGCC
Organism: Plantibacter cousiniae (nom. nud.); assembly: GCF_977070315.1. Lineage (NCBI taxonomy): Bacteria > Bacillati > Actinomycetota > Actinomycetes > Micrococcales > Microbacteriaceae > Plantibacter > Plantibacter cousiniae (nom. nud.). The sequence continues at coordinate 264,420 of NZ_CDRVEU010000010.1, forward strand.
GGCCGTGGTGCTGGGCGTGATTTTCGCCGATACCATCCACCACTACCTGTTCAATGCCATTACCGTGGCCACGGCACTGGTCGTTGGCGGGGTGATCATGCTTTGGGCCGAGCGCCGCGAACACACCGTGCGCACCGAAACCGTCGATGACATGAGCTGGAGCGATGCGCTCAAGGTAGGCTTGGTACAGTGCCTGGCGATGATTCCCGGCACCTCGCGTTCGGGTTCGACGATCATTGGTGGCCTGCTGTTCGGCCTGTCCCGCAAGGCGGCGACCGAATTCTCGTTCTTCCTGGCCATGCCGACGATGGTCGGTGCCGCAGTGTATTCGGGCTACAAGTACCGTGACATGTTTCGCCCTGACGACTTCGCGGTGTTTGCCATCGGCTTCATCACCTCGTTCATCTTCGCGATGATCGCAGTGCGCGGTTTGCTCAAGTTCATCGCCACTCACAGTTATGCGGTGTTCGCCTGGTATCGCATCGCCTTCGGCCTGCTGATCCTGGCGACCTGGCAGTTTGGCTGGATCGACTGGGCATCGGCCAAGGCATGACGGCGAGCCGCGGGTCGTCACGGCCAGCCAGCCTTGGCAGGCCGCCGGTCCGCCAATTGCGCTTGAAGATTCTGGTGCTGTTGCTGCTGTGTGCGTTGCCAGTCTACGGCTCGGCATCGCTATGGCTGAGGCAGGTCACGCCGATCCCGGCGCTGGTCCTGATCGTCATGAGCCTGCTGGCGTTCGTGCTTTACCGGCATGACAAGCGACAGGCCGGCAGTGCTGGCCAGCGCACCCCGGAGAACGTCCTGCATGGTGTCGAGCTGCTCGGCGGCTGGCCCGGCGCGCTGCTCGCGCAACAGGTGTTCCGGCACAAGACCCGCAAGGTGTCTTTTCAGGTCGTATTCTGGCTGATCGTGCTGGTGCATCAGGCGTTGTGGATTGACTGGCTGTTTTTGGGCAAGCGGCTTGTGCAGCTGTTGCCGTTATAGCGTCAGGCCGATCTGTTGCCGTTTCGGCAGCCTGCCGACCACCAACTGGTGCGAGCGGGTCAGCAGGTCGCGCAACTCATCGGCGCTCAGCGTCTGCAGGTCTGCCACGCTGATCCAGTGCGCACGCGCCAGGTAGGGCGCAGGTCGTATGCCGGGGCGATCCACGTAACCCAGAAACAACTCTGGGTGGACCTTGAACGCGAGGTCCTCGCCGACCAGGTCCATGACCGCGAACATTTTCTTTTCGGCGACGGAAAAAACCCGTACGCCGCCCCACTTGTAGTCTTCACGCGCGCCCGGCAGGTCGAGGCAGAATCTGGCGATGTCTTCCTTGTGCAGGGTCTTTTGCGGGCTCTTTGGCATGGATGCTCCCTGGGGTCTGACGGCGCACGGTAAGCTGTTCGATAGCCGCACGGATATTCGATCAGCGGATTGTATGCTGCTGCGACACTCATTAGTGTGCAGCTTTGCCTTTATCCGGAGTCTCGAATGTCTGCCGTGCAACTTGCTGATGGTCAACTGAACTACCTGCTCGAAGGCCCGGCGGGCGCGCCGGTGCTGGTCTTGTCCAATTCCCTGGGCACTGATCTGCACATGTGGGACAACCAGGTGCCTGCATTCACCCGTCACTTTCAGGTATTGCGTTACGACACCCGCGGTCATGGCAAATCGCTGGTCAGCGAGGGCAGTTACAGCATCGAGCAAAACGCTCGCGATGTGTTGGCGCTGCTCGACGCGCTGGACATCGACAAGGCTTTTTTCTGCGGCCTGTCCATGGGCGGGCTGATCGGCCAATGGCTGGCAATCAATGCGCCGCAGCGCCTGCACAAGGTCGTGCTGTGCAATACGGCCGATAAAATCGGCAATCCCGATGTCTGGAACCCTCGCATCGAAACCGTTCTGCGTGACGGCCAGTCAGCCATGATCGCGTTGCGCGATGCCTCGATTGCGCGCTGGTTCACGCCTTCCTTCGCGGTCGCCGAACCTGCTGCGGTCGACACGGTTGTCGGCATGCTGGCACGCACCTCGCCACAGGGTTACGCGGCCAATTGCGCGGCCGTGCGCGATGCGGATTTCCGTGAACAGATCGCGTCCATCGAGCTGCCGGTGCTGGTGGTCTGTGGCACGGAGGATGCTGTAACGACCCCGGCGGACGGGCGTTTCATGGTCGACCGGATTCAGGGCTCGCAGATCATCGAGCTGCACGCGGCCCACCTGTCCAGTGTCGAGGCGGGTGAGGCATTCACTGTGCCGGTACTGGCATTTCTGACTGCCGAATAGCCGGGCGCGGTCCTAAGTCCCGGTCTTGAGACACGGGGCACGGCGTTGCATACTCCCGGCTCTGAAAACGAGGTGGCCGGGTGTTTGATCTCAACGATCTGTTTTATTTCGTCCAGGTGGTCGAGTGCCTGGGCTTTGCGCCGGCAAGCCGCAAGCTGGGGATCCCCAAGTCCAAACTCAGCCGGCGCATTGCCGGGCTTGAGGAGCGCCTGGGTGTTCGGCTGATTCACCGCTCGACCCGCACCTTCGCGGTGACCGAAAGCGGGCGTGACTATTACGCGCACTGCGTGGCCATGCTGGTCGAGGCCGAGGCTGCCGAAGAGGCCATCCTGCGTTCCAAATCCGAACCGCAGGGCAGGGTGGTGATCAGTTGTCCTCCGGCGTTGGCAGCGATGGGCTTCAACGAGACCATCGCCCGCTTCGCGGCCGAGCACCCCAAGGTTCAGATCCAGGTCGAAAGTACCAACCGACGCGTCGACCCGCTGACCGAGAACATCGACATTGCGCTGCGTGTGCGTTTTCCACCACTGGAGGACGACGGCCTGGTGGTCAAGAAGCTCGGGCACAGCGCTCAGCGTCTGGTGGCACGCGCGGACCTGGCGGCCAGGCTGTCGGCAACGCCTTCTCTAGAGGCGCTGTCGACACTGCCCAGCCTCGATATGCCCTCTTCGAATCACGAGCATCGCTGGTTGCTGGAGACGCAGCCCGGCCACTATGCCGAAATACGCCACACGCCGCGGCTCATCAGCTCGGACCTGGACATGATGCTGCAGGCCGCCTTGCAGGGAGTCGGCGTGGCACAGCTTCCCGAGCTGATTGTCAGGGAAGCCTTGCAGGACGGACGCCTGGTAGAGCTGTTCAGCGAGCATCGACCCAAGTGCGGCATCGTGCATGCTGTGTTCGCCTCGCGCCGTGGCCTGCTTCCCGCCGTCAGGGGCCTGCTGGATGCGTTCGAGACCTCGTTCAAAGAACTTAGCCTCAGTCCGGACTCACTCTATTGTTCTCTTAATAGAACGAACAGTCGCATTCAAGACCACTAATCATCTATTGCGATCAAGGATAGGATGCTCGCCACTTCATCGCTCAGTGGCGATTTTCTTAAGGGAGCTACGTTATGAAACTATTGCACCTCGACTCCAGCATCCTCGGCGATCACTCCGCTTCGCGTCAGCTGACCCATGAGGTTGTCCAGTCCTACCTGAATGCGCACGCCGACAGCCAGGTCACCTATCGCGATCTTGCCAGTGACGCGCTTGGGCATTTCTCTGCTGCCAGCCTCGCTGCGGCGGGCACGCCGGTAGAAGTCCGTGACGCCGCCCAGCAGCAGGAAGTGGCAGGCAACGAAGCCACTTTGCAGCAGTTTCTCGATTCGGACGTGCTGGTCATCGGCGCACCCATGTACAACTTCACCATTCCGACCCAGCTGAAAGCCTGGTTTGACCGGATTCTGATCGCGGGTCGCACGTTCCGTTATTCCGAAGCCGGCCCTGAAGGCCTGTGTGGCGGCAAGAAAGTCATTATCGTTTCCACCTCGGGCGGTCTGCACGCCGGACAACCCACTGGCACCGGTCACGAAGAGCTGCTCAAGACGCTGTTCGCCTTCATCGGCATCACCGACCTGCAATTCGTCCGCGCCCACGGCCTGGCGTATGGCGAAGAGCCGCGTGCCAGCGCCATGAGTGCTGCCCAGCAATACATTCAGAACGAGCTGTTCGCGGCCTGATCAAAAGCCGTCTTCACGAAACTCTACAACCTGCGCGGGGTTTTCCTGCCGGGTTGTGGAGTTTTTTTGTTTCTGATGCATGGCGATGGGCTGCGCTGAACGGCGCGTTAACGGGATACAACCTTGACAGCTTTCTTACAGGTAACGGGGTTCTTACGGGACTAGACTGGGTTTGTACGAAAAGTCGGCGAGCGAAGGTCAGGCAAGGCAAAAACAGGCGAGGAACGGCCGGGGTCGCGTTCAACTCTACGTGTTGTAAATGAGCATTCCGATTGGACTCGCATCCGAGCCTGTTTTTAACGCAGCATCACCGAGCGCAGCCACTTTACGTACAGAGCCTAGGGTTTTCGAGCATCGCCTTGTCAGGCTGGCGGGAGTATTCGCCCTCGAGAAAAAACAACGGGCAGTTTATGGCCCGGCTTGTGCACTATCTCTGTTTTCAACACTCATATCTGGGTGGGAACGGCGCGCTGGAGCATGATGCTCGACACAAGCGCTTGATGGATTGTCCGGGCGAAGTTCCGGATTTGCAAAGGTTGGGCCTTGCCATGGTACGTCTTTGTGCAGTGATGCTGGTTTTCCTGCTCGATAGTCTTGTTTCGGTGCACGCTCAGGCGGATGAAGCCTGGAGCGCGGGCTACCACCAGTTGAGTTTTCCTGATCCGCTGGATTCCCAGCCGGTGCAGGCCATCGCTTTTTACCCCTCCACTGCCGCCGAGCAGGTGAGCACCCTTCACGGCTATCGTGTCGAAGCCGGTGAAGAGGCGCCTATCGCAATGGGCCGCTTCCCCCTGTTGTTGCTGTCACACGGCAACACAGGCACTCCGCTTGCGCTGCATGACCTGGCCACTTCGCTGGCGCGTCAGGGATTTGTGGTGGTTGCCGTGGTTCATCCTGGCGACAATGATCGCGATCACAGCCGTCTTGGCAGCCTGAGCAACCTGTACGGCCGCCCGCTGCAGATTTCCGAAGCGATCAGCACGGCCTTGCTCGACCCCTTGCTGGCCCCCTATCTCAATGCCCGGCAAGTGGGCGTGATCGGTTATTCGGCCGGTGGCGAAACCGCGCTGATTCTCGCTGGCGCGCAACCTGATCTGCAGCGTCTGCGTCAGTACTGCGCCGAGCGCCCGACAGACCGCGATGCATGCAAGACGCAGGGCGAGCTTGTCGCAGACCGTGATGACCTTCACGCTCAGGCTGATCCACGGGTTGGCGCGCTGATGTTAATGGCCCCGCTGAGCCTGATGTTCGGCCGTCACACGCTGGGTGATGTGCACGTGCCGGTGCTGATGTACGCGGGGGATGACGATCAGTTGCTGGCGATCGACCGAAACGCAGAAGCACTGGCGCGCAAGCTGCCGCAGCCGCCCGACTACAAGTTGCTGGCCGGGGCAGGGCATTTTGTCTTCATGGCACCGTGCAGTGACGAACAACGCGCGACTGCGCCGTTGCTGTGCAATGACCCTGATGGCGTGGACCGCGAGGATATCCATCGTAACCTGAGTGCCGAAGCGGTGCGTTTCTTCAGCGCCGCGCTCAATTCGGCCGACGATGACCGTTCAGGCATGCAGACAGCGCATCACCAGTAAGCACGCCCTTCAGGCGTTCAGCGAACTCAGAAAATCACCGAACCCGCCCCTGGCTTTCGAGTCGAGGCGGGTGCTGGTGGTGACCCTGGGGCGGCAGCTCCAGGCGATCCGTGCTCCGATCAATTCCAGCTGCCGGACCAGATGCACGTCTTCATGGCAGGTCAGGGCAGGAAATCCACCGGCGCTGATATAAGCAATCGAGCTGACACCCAGGTTGGCACCATGAATGTGTCGGTGACCGTCACGGTGCTGGTAATGCTGCAGATAAGCAGCCTGCGCAGCAGCCGAGATGTCCTTGCTCCAGTCGCCGGGCGTCACCGTTCCGCACACTGCGTCGGCATCCAGCGCCAGCTGTTCGGCAAGCCAATCACTGGCCACGGTACTGTCGCCATCGGTACACGCCAGCCAGCGTGCGCCTCGGTCGAGGAGAAACGCCGCACCCTGTGCGCGTGCCTGCCCCACGTTGCGCGCCGAGACTTCAAGAATCATCACGCCATGGGCTCGTGCGATCTCCGCCGAGCGGTCAGTGCAGCTGTCGAGCACCACCAGCACTTCCACGCATTCGCCCTTGAGGTCGGGGTGGGCAGCCGCCTGCTTTATCGTTTCGAGACACAAGTCGAGTAACTGCTCTTCATTGTGCACCGGGATCAGAATGCCGATCATCGGAGAATTCCTGTTCTGCTACGGAGGTTCCATCACGACTCCACAGGTCCAGCAGGAAATCCTGTTCGTGATGACTGAAAAGTCGGTGCATGGACAATCGTGCAGCAAGGATGTCGTGGACCGCCTGGGCGTTCAGCGGGCAGCCTTCGATATCGGGCCGCCAGTGACAGGCGAGCAACTGGCCGTCCGGTGACAGGGCCGCCAGTGCGCGGTCGATCAGGCCGTGCAGGTCGTCGGCGTCCAGGTAATAACCCATCTCGCTGAAGACGATCAGGTCGAATTCGCCTTGCGGCCATTGCTGTGGCAAACGCGCCTGTAACACTCTGGCATGGGGCAAGTCGGCCAGACGCTTGCGTGCCAGGTCCACAGCCAGGTTAGAGGTGTCGCAGCACACCAGCGCGTCGCAGCGCCCGGCAAGATCGGCACTGAGTTCGCCATTGGCGCAGCCGGGTTCGAATATCGAACGGTAGCGCTCGCGGGGCAGGGCGGCCAGGGTCAGTGCGCGCTTGCGCCGTTCGTACCAGCGTTGCTTGAATGCCCACGGGTCATCGTTGTTGAGAAACAGCTCATTGAAATAACTGTCCTCGACGCTCATGTGAACACCACTTCAAAGGGGCGCAGCAGTCTTTCCAACACTGCAGCCGGCAAAACCGGCGAAAGACCGATGGCCGGATCACCCTGCAGCTGGCTGGTGAACGCTTGGGCGGCGTTACGTTTGTGGGCCAGGGTCACCGGATCGAGCAGCAGCTTGCGCGCTCTGTCCCATGGCAGACGTTCATCTTCGGGGTCGGCCCAGTGCCAGGCCCAGACCGGTACTTCGTAAAACTGTGCTCCGGTCGTCGCGCAGGCTTTTGCACTGGCTCTGCCGACCGCTTCATGGTCGCTGTGGCCATCTTCTGCCCAGGTGGCGAACACCACGTCCGCAGGGCCCAGATGCTGTTCGAGAAAGGCCACCAGCCGTTCCTCCGACTCGGCCACGGCGCCGTCCTGAAAGCCGCAACGCAACCATTCGAGGCCCTCGGCAGGTATACCGAGGCGATTCAGGGCTTCGGCACTTTCCTCGGGCCGGGCTCTGGACAGACGATCGACAGGCCACAGCGTGGAGCCTGGATGGCTGGCTGTACCATCGGTGACCGAGATCAGTAACAGGCTGCGCTCCAGTTGTGCCAGTTGGCTCATCAGTCCGCCACAGGCCAGTACTTCATCATCCGGATGCGGGGCGATGATCACGGCTCGGCAATTGGTCGGTACCAGCAAGTCGGCAGTGATCGCTGGCAAGCCGTTCAGCCTGACCGAAGCATTCCAGGCAGCAAGGGATGTCCCTTGGCCGGACTCGTCATCACTCACTACGAACCCTTCGCTCATGCTCTATACGCTCTCATAGTGACCACGTCCGTGCAGCGGGCAACGCCTTGCCGACTGATTGGCCCAATGCTGCCAGGTCCTGTTCGGCGTGGCTCTGACGCAGGAAAACCGGCAGGTCGGTGATCAACCGGGCAAAGTGAGGGTCTTTGCAATAAGGCCCGGCGCCGACGGCCCGGCCCACATGCTGGATGACCAGATCGGCAGCTTGTTCGACATAGGAGCGGCAACGTCTGGCAAGCATCTCTGCATCGTCGGCTGGCGCTTGATCCAGGTGCGCGGCAGCTGCGCGCAGCACCTCGATTGCGGCATGCAGCGCCACGTCCGCAGCGCCAAGGTGCGCGAGGGCGTGCGGCTCTTCGCGCTTGCCGACATGGGCCAGCAGGCGCTGCGCGATGGCGCGGGATGCGCCGTACCAGCAGGCCGCAATGCCGATGCCGCCCTGCCAGAAGCCAGCTCTGTCGAGATAGCCACCCGGCGCACCGATCGCTTGACCGACGGCATTGTCGAAAACCACATCGATGCTGCCGGTAGCACCCATGCCCACTGCGCGCCAGCCATCGCCGGTCATATGTACGCCGGGCTGGTCAAGGCGCACTGCAATCAGTTGCTGCCGATGCTCGGCGTCCCATGCCGTTATCAATGCATGGCTCAACGCCGAAGCGCCCGAGCACCATGCCTTGCGGCCGTGCAGGCGAAGTGCATCACCAGCGCCGCTGATATTCACCCGTGCCTGTGGCGGCTCTGCCGCCCACATGCCCCAGGTGCTGAATTGTTCGGGGGGCGGGGCACCCAGTTCCGCCATGATCGCCAAGGCGTCCGTGTGCCCCTCGTACAACTTGCACAACCCCAGGTCGTGGGGGGATTCGGGTTCTTGATCACGAAGCGCGACCC
>NZ_CDRVEU010000011.1:0-249890 GCF_977070315.1 Plantibacter cousiniae (nom. nud.)
CCCCCCCCCCCCCCCCCCCCCCCCCCCCCCCCCCCCCCCCCCCCCCCCCCCCCCCCACTTAGAACGACGTGAAAAGCAATCAAGCGTTCCGTGCCTGTCGAAACCCAGCTTAGTGACACCGCGATTAACTTCAGACTTTGGATAAATGAAGAGCAATTTTTCGATGGCGTAGCTTTCTACTTAGCCCAAAGACAGCACTTTAAAAACGGTATTCTAGTGGGCTTCAAGTCCATGCAAAAAGTTCATTCTAGGAAAAATCCCCAAAAACACTGTAGCCTGCAACTCCGTTCTTAACGACCATATCTTAATCGATCAGGTACCGCGCGGCATCGCAGCTAACTTATCGGCGCCCGCACTAGAACTCTTGGAAGACGAAAGCTATTAAAGGCTGACCGACTCAAGGCCCGGCCAGCCTCCAATAAGAGTGCCGAATTAGGCGTACCAAAGTGCGACTATTACTTTTTGGCGATTATCCCCACGGTTTAACCATTGCTCGTGGTCGAGCTCAGCGCGGAGCTCTCTGATGTTTTTCGGAGTCGCTTTGCAATAAAGAATAAGTGGAGAACCCTCTTTTTTACCGCCAATCTTCAGTTGCAATCCTTCATGAGCGTGAACCGAGTTTGAATAGACCCCTGGAAATTCATCTGATAGCGCTGTCAAACATTCTCGGTCTATATGAATTTCCTCTGATTTTCCTCGAGACATTCCGTGACCAGAAAGGACAACACCCACAACTGGTCCGTCCGGATCGGAGTCTAGAATCGTATTTACCGATAATCCAACCCCTTGTAGTCTCCAGCTCCACATTTTTTTTTGAAGGCCCACTCTGGCTGTTCTGGAGCCATACTGCGTGGCGATGCTCTGCGCCAAATCTAGCCGAAGCTCACCTGATACCGACCATCCCTGCTCGTACTCAATCCCAAACTGTTGTATCGAGGGAGTCCTCACGCTGCGAAGATTCCACCCAAGCACTTGTGCATCCTTATCCGTCATGGTCGAATTCATCTGAAGCATCGCCTCATTCGCAGCGGAACTTGATGGATGAGCTCTATAACCACCGACCAGCAGCAGCGTGGTAATTTCAACGTCGGTATCTTTTGCTTGCGCCAGATCGCAGGCTTGGGTGATGTTAAGCCACTCCTTCCCATCTGCGGATTTAAGAACCATACCAAAACGAAGGTTGAGGCGAACCCACTTCGCTTTCTCTATCGGCGCCCCGCCCGCTGGATACGCTGAAAGGCTAGGCCCTGCCCCTCCTCGCCATTCCATGCTTTTCATGAGAGCGCGGATAGCGGCACGGGAGTCACCAATCTCCGCAACAGGCGGTATGACTTTAGCTACGCGATGAGCAACCAGTTGTTCTTCTAGAGTTGTAAGCGCCGCGCGCATGACCGTTTGTTCTTCAAGATTAGTCAACAAATTTCGGCTTAGACACTCTTCCACGTAACGGCAGTAATTATCGTTATCTCGGCTCGATGTTTCGTGCAAGATGTCCATAGCTTGGAGATCAAGCTCCCACATACTACGAGCTTGTTCGGCAGCCGCTTTCTGCATGGCGGCGCCGGCATTCCTGATGAACCCTTCCATCACATTAATATAGGAACGGTCGTTCGCTAGCTGCAGCAACGCCAGACGCCATTGTATGAGATAGTCGTCAGATACAGGTTTCCCCATCACCCTCATACGGGAACTTGTAACCCCGAGTTGAGGACGAAAATTGCGAAATTCTTTTTTGAGCTCGGCCTCATGAGTAGACATTAAAATTACTTGTAACGGATGCTCTCTTCCGTTATGAGACTCAATCATCTCGCGAATAAATGGCAAGGTTTTCTTTTCGGAGTTATCCACCAAAAAGTAGTCAACAATAATTAGATCATACAACTTATCAGGTGGGACATACGGAGAAGAATATTTGTCAATATTATCTTCCAAGATGCCTGCTGATATTAAAAGGGCGTGAAGCCGGGCCACCGGCTCAGCGTTGCTGGCTCGGGCTTCCAAAACTTGTTCCGCTGCCTGCCTCAATCTGGCAGGTGCCCGCGCAGCAATCGCGGGATCTGAAAGAGGCGTTGCTTTATCCTCTAGCTCATCGTAATCATGACCCAGCGAAGCGAGTAGTTCTTGATACTGCTGGCTATCGGGATCGTTTGGATCACTCAATAATGCCTCGAGATCACCGTCAATAGTCAACAGATCTGGAGTCGTGATGTTCCCGGAAAGATCGTCATCCACAATGGCCACTCGCGTGATGCTGGCTTGCATCAGAACTTCACTAAAATCCATTTTTAATCCCTCGGCAACTCAAGAACAAAACAACGATAACGCCCATCGTCATCAGGAGAATCTAATAGTAATTTTGCGCTATGGTAAGTCGCAACTTCCGCCGCAATGAAAAGCCCCAACCCTTGCCCCTTAGGGCGTAAAGAAAATCCCGCGCTGAAAATTCGGTTTTTGTCCGCGGGCGATATCCCTGGCCCCGTATCGCTGATTGAGAGCGTTTTAGACTCTGGATCCAGCTCAATTCGGATCACCGACTGCTCGGTAGAAATCTTGCTTTTTTCTTTCAACCAATATATGGAATTAGTGATAAGGTTTTCGATCGCAAGGCTGACAAACCCTCGGACCATCGTCACTTTCACTGGCCTAAGCGTATTCGAGTCAGAGATGCATAGCTCACATGCGATTTCATGCCGTTCAAATCGGGCCGCATAGCCATCCACTATCGTCTCCAACAACGACACCAGATCAAATTCTTCCTTGCGATGACGACCAGAAGGGGTCAGCGGATCTAGTTGGCGAAGTCGAGTATTAATCGCCTTAATTTCCGCATCCAACTTCAATAGTAACGCCTTCGTCTGAGGAGACTCATCTTTTGACAATTTCTGAAGAAGTTGTCTAGTGTGCCCTGTTGTCCTCGTCAGCTCATGCAGCACTCCGGACATCACTGTACCAACGCCGGCAAGTTCAAGAATATCCTCTCTGCGCTCACCTGCTTGCTTGCTCGCATTCTCGAACTTTTTTACCTCATTTTTAATCAGGTGCAAATTGACCGATATAGACTGTATGGTTTTCTTGACCTCAGGGGAGACTTTTGAACGTATCTCAGCTAACCCCTGCTCCGCTTTAACCACCCTCGACCGAATCGTGGCAGGAGCGCTTTCGACCAAATCGTCCAATTCAGTTTTTTTCTCTTCTCGGCCTTCTTTGTCTATGTACCTACGGAGTTCTCCTATCGCGAAATCTGTCAATATTTCACGCACCAGCACTGTTTCTCTTGAATCGATTAGACCCTCACGGTTCGACCGATCAATCAGATTGGGGTTCAGCGCACGGGTGATCTCTAGCGCACCGACAACCTGAATACGATTGACTGCAAAACCACCGCGTTTTAATGCCGAGCTATCTAATCCAAGCCAATCTTCACCCGTTGATTGGCCGGAAAATCCAACTCGAAAGCCATCTCGATAAATTGCAATTCCACCACTCCAAAGATCCAACTCTTGTTTGGCAGCTTTCCAGCTACCATGAAGTGTTGCCTGCTGACGCAGTTTATCGCGGTTAAACCATCTTATGACGGCTCGGAAAGGCCCGATTTTGTCAAGCTCATCCTTGGTAGCCTCTAATTTAGTAGCCACCTCAATAAGCGTCCGTCGCGTTACATCAGGGTCTTTCCCACGCTGATAGTCATTAAGCTTGGTTTCGACAATGACATCGGGTTTTTTATCGACTCCTTTCGGATTAAAGTCGAGTTCAAAGTCGATTTGAACAAGATCAGTAAGTACTTTTTTCATCCCTTCGATTGGAAGTCTATGCCCACCATTAAAATGGACGTCTATAGGAAAGCTACTAGTTCTTGTTTCATCGTTTACTTTCGCAAATGGACTCTGGAGCCTACGCAGAAATTGACCCACCAAATCCAGGCGAATTTTATCTTCTGTCCACGTATTTTTCAGCGCAAAAATCTGGATTAGAGTTCCTGACGAAGTACTCCGAGGCGGCGAGGTTGATAAGATGCCAAGAGGTATGTCGCCGATCTCCTTATCCGGATCATCGAACATACGCCAGTCAAATTTTATCTTATGCGCCACCTTGGCATTTTCCCAAGTAGTCACATGCGCAACCCCACCTAAGCGCATCATCGCAAGCCGACCGATCCCCTTGTTACCTTGGATTTTTCGACTCAAGTCCTTACTGCTTTGAGTATTCAGCTTTGATGGCGTACCAATAGTGAGAAAAACTGATAGCAAGTTCTTCTTACTCATCCCAACGCCCGCATCCTCTATAGAGATATAATTAAGCGTGTCTAATATACGCACCGCCTCAAATCTAAACCTAGCGGACTCGATCAACCGAATTTTCTTTTCTGCTTCCTTCTTAACAGCCCCATCTGCCAGATCCAGCAACGCCTCCGATAGCTGTTCACCGGCCAGTGTTAATACAGCTTTCAAGCCAACATTATTTTTTATAGCGCCTAACTTATCTCCTATTTCTTCAACAAGCTGGTGAGGCACTGGATTTACTATGTCAATTTTTACGCGAGGAGACTCAGCATCAAACGAATTTTTAATCAGTTCATTTACAGCAACTTCATCCGAGGTGATGAGTTCTGCGCCGAGGTGTACAAGGGTTCGAGCTGCTACTGAAAACTTCGCCACTGATTCGGATCCCTGAATTTTGAGTGAAATGATGGCAAGGCTACCTAGAAGCTAGGGCTAGCTGAAGACTCCATCAATGAGACCATAAGATGACATGCCGAAAGCAAGGTCAACCCTAGCCACGGGCTATACATCGACACCTGTTGCAACCTCCAGCGGATTTTGCCAATCCTAATTCATCGTCAGCCCAACCTGCAAAAATTGGCTGGCGCGCACACCGAGTGTCGGGGGGAGACCCCGATGTGGCGCTCGTATATCGGATCTATTTATGACAGACGTTACAGCCCCCGTCAGCTTCATCGACTCCGTAAATATCATCAATGTCCATGTTGTCCTCCCATGGACGCAATGGGTTTCGAGGGCGCCGCGCCTTGGTGCGTAGCTTCCGCGCCTCGTACTCCTTACGGATCGCTGCGACACGTTTTGGCTGTTCCAAGTCAGTAAGCGGCTCACCTTTTGTCCAGGTGAAAGGCGATCCATGATCCAGAGCGGTCTTTTCCAACGCCTTGGCCTCCTCAAAGGCATGAGGATGGCGCTCGCGCAATCGAACCCACTCAATTTTTTGCTGGAAGAAGCAAAAGGTACACCCACTCCTACTACGCCACTCGTAATACTCGGGTAATCCGACACCAGAGGACTCCAGGATCTCGATCACCCCAGGCTTGTCCACACCCTCCTCACGGAAGGGAAGAACCACCTTAAGATTCTCATGTTTGGACGCATACCCCTCGCGATAGTCCTCGTCGGAGCGAATAGCGACGTAGGAGAAGACTTTTTCGCCTGCAGCCAACATGGGACGAGTCCACTCCTCGAAGGGGGCGAGTTTCAATTGCCGGGTGCACCAACGCGTCTGGGCGGAAGGCAGAAAATTGTTGTACTCCTTCAGCCAAAACTCAAAATCTCTCCTTGGATTTAGCCTCAGGATTGGCTTACCCAAGAAACCTTCAAGCTTTCCAAGAAAATCCTGGACCTCAGGCAATTCCTCTCCCGTGTCGGTGAAGAAATATTCGATATCCAATTCAGGCCTAGTCTGGCGAATATAAATCGCTAGAGCAGCACTATCACGCCCCCCTGAGAGGCCCAAGAGGTGACGTTCACGCATGTTCAGATCCTTCACTCACAATCGTTGATCCTGCCTGAGCAAGAGCAGCGAGCAGCAAGTCACCCTCCAGTCCAGAGCTACGCAACATTTCAACAACCTTAATGGCAGCACCTGAAACAACTTCTCTGTCTCGGCCTGCAACCTCAAAGGTTTTACTGATGACATCTGACGAACCGCCAGAGCCGATGACAATCGAGAAGGCCTCACGCCCCGGAGCCCTGCCAGTAACTGCGATCAGTGCCTCGGCTTTCCTGAACGCGAGCGATAGATCTGCGACCGCAATCAATGCAGCGTCGATATCCAGGTCAGTCCAATCACGTGGTGGTTTTTTTGCCACCAAACTCATAACCTTTTCCATCCCCCCAAGCGTCCCATCCCGCTCCTGCAAGCGGAGAGCAAAGCCTTCAAGGCGAAGGTCCCCCGTCGCCTTCGATACGGAGTGGGCACGATCCCTGAGTTCGGGGTCATCGCCTTCTAATGCGTCAATGGCGTCGGCCAGCCGGCTATCCATCCTTCTTAACAATGCGGGAAAGGCCTCTATCAACTCCGATAGCGCGCTGTCTAGGAGCGCCCCCTCACCCATCGAACCGTCATCAAAAAAGGCAGGCAGATCTACGAAGAGCAGCTTATGTGGGTCAGATGCTTTAACGAGTAGATCACGAATAGCACGTGCCATACCCGAGAGTTGCTGGGTACGTCTAGTCCACATTGGCTGGGTGAACAAGACTTTTACCAAGGCTCTGGCAATTTCAAGAGGCGTTTCGGATGCAGCTGCATAACCACGTCTGCTGAGTACAGCGGCGATAGTTTTAAGCTGTTCGGCTTTTTCAAGATCCTCATCCACCCAGCGAAGCGCGAAGCGGCTTGGATCCTGCAGCATTTCGTCAACATCCACATCTGTAAACTGCGGCTCAAAAACTCCGTCCCGATAGATAGCGACCTTATCGGAATGAGCGAGCATGAAAGCAGTTGCAAGCACTGGAAGCATTCCACTTTTCACTCCATATGGGGATCCGCCCCAAAGGGTGTAAAGCTCTCTAACACCAACAGTCCCTACGATCTGGCTCGAAAATTTCTTAAGTGCTGCGGCCCACAGCGGATGGAAACCTCTTTCATTGCTAGGTTTAGGCGCCTGGAAGCCCCAAACACCTTGCTTATCCAATCGATGGAGTCCTGTTGAAGAGAGCAGGGTTTCGTATAGGCCTCTTTCAGCAGGGTAGCCCTCGATGCCCAGACACTCCTCATGAGAGTTTTGAACCATGCGATGGAGCAGATCACGGCGCGCTTTTACGCTATTGCTCGACAATGCATCCCTATTGACGAGTTCGCTCCACACTTTTGGGGCGGAGCTGAACGCTCGATCAGCCACATCCGAGGCAAGTGATGACAGCCTATCAGGCTTAACTAACCCCCCCTCATACAGCCATTTCGCTCGCGTCACCGCCTCTCGCAACGCTTCCTCGAGCGCTCCCTTAACAGAAGAGAGGCGCGCAGCGACTTCGCGCCTAGCTACAGAGTCTCCTTCCAATTCAGGGCTGTTCTCATACACCAGACGCAGCGACATCAACTCAGCACCCAGATCGGCTATGAGCTCATAATTAGGTGGGATGCCGAAAAATAGCGTTCTCTTGGCGTTGTCCTTCAGCCTGCTCAACGTTTTGACTACATCCTCGACTGTCGAGGAGCGCTCGGGCAACACCAGCGCCAGCCGACCAAACTCCCCACTCTCGGGCACATAGCTTTTTGACAATCGCTCGGCCTCTTGCACAGAGTGCATAGTCACACCGAGCCACCGAAACGTCCCTGTGGAATGGTAGTGACGCTTAGCGATGATCGGATTCAAACTCGCCATCGCCGTCAATGCTTTCGTGTCCGCGTCTACGAAAGTGGCACGAGCCTTCGACACTTCCCGATCAATATCGAAATCGCTTCCTTCGAATATGGTCCAAGCACCAAGATGCGCTCGATAAAGCGCAACACGCCAACTTGCCAAGCGCTCCATAGCAAGTGTTACGTCCGCTTTCGAGTAACTAGGCAAAACCGTGTGCAGCACCGCCTCATCAGCTGCAAGTCCTGAAGCACCGCGGAACATATCAATTAACGCAAGCGTTTTAGACAGCGAGATTTCTGTTTCGGTAGCACCTTTGGATGCTGCGCGCTCAACCGCCTCAACAGCTTGTGCCCAACGATGCCCGTCGGGAGACGCCAAGATCGCTTGCTCGAGATTTGCTCTCAGGTAATCCCAAAAAAGGTCAGGCCCATAAAGGGATTGCCGATCCCAACTCGACAGGAAGTCTTGGAAACCATGAGGCTCAAGCGATGTTAAAAAACCAAATACGCTTCGCTCATTCTGACCAAACTGGCGTCGTGAGGCAGGTCCAAGCAAAGCTGCTGTTGCAGGGTGAAGTGGCCAGCACTTATCAAGGAGAGCGCCCATTCCACCGCCAACTGCGGGACGGCGGCCCGATATGGCAGCTCCAATTGTCTCGCTCATGGCGACTGTGTCTGGATGAGCTATGTCACATTGAATGGCCCTTCCGATGAGCTCGACCACCTCATCACCGGTTGCAACGAAAGAGACATCTGTGAATCTCCCTTGCACCTTAGCCCACTCGTCCCTTGCCTCGATGCCGAGCCGGGACGCGTATTGTCGGAATGCTTGATGGAGAATGCCTACGATAACCAGTTTTCCTCGGCAGCGAGCTGCGACCTCCGCCAGGTCTTGGAAGAAGTGAACATCGTCACCGCCAGCGGCCGACGCTTCGAGTAGCTTCCCCATCTCATCGACGATCAGAAGCACCCCGGCACGGCCATCTGCTTCCGCTTCACGCACCAATGCATCTATCAAAGCATCGGAATCACCAACAGACTCATCTCGCCCGGAGGCTTTGCTGAGCGATTTGGAAAGCTCTGCGAGGATGCTACTGCGACGCCCCACAACCGGTACAACAAGCCAACTGCCATCGTCAGTGCTGAACGCCTGTTTAAAAGACGGAACCTCACCAATGAAACATTCCGATCTTTCACGCAATGACGCATCATCGGCGATTGCAGCGGCGAGAACTAAAGCCAGAGATGACTTACCGCCTCCATAAGGACCTGTCCAAGTAAATGCGCGCTGACTACTACCAACGATCTGACGCGTCATAACCGTCAGCGCATCGCGAGCAGTCTGGGTCAGCACATAGCCATCCAAAGCATCATGTCGGCCAAGGTCTGCATCTATGCGGACCGAGCGCCGATAATGCCGTTCAATTTTCACTGGCGCGGCATCGAGCAACAAGTCTGACTCAGCGGACATAGGATTCTCTCAACAATTTGGCCATCATCAGCTCACAATCAAAATCGCCGCGATAAACCTGGCGCAAGCCTGAGGTATCCGACCAGCGGAGTTTCCCATCAGTAAGGTCACTTAGAGTGAAAAGGCGCTCCGCTACCGAATCCTCATCGAGTTTGAATACCCGTCCTGGAGAACCCGGCGCGTAGGCTGCTGTTTCAAATGTGAGAGAAGACTCGCCTGCCCTATGCCGCTGCCAAAAGTCTAGGAGCGCCCATGCGAAAAAGGCGTCGGTAAGTGTTGACTTGGGCCCGCGCCGAAAGGAAAAAACGCCTTTTCGTTCCTCTTGCAGCAATCCGAGCTCCGCGAGCATTGGTTCAGCGGCCTCTTCAACCGAAGAGGTAGCGGACCTCGGAGCGTATCCGCGCAAGCAAGTGTCCAAATCGCGGCTAAGAGTGGCGCTGGAGAGTTTCCTCCCGCCAGATATAGCTTGAGCAAATTTGGTAAGAGTCGGGAGCGCTTCGTCTCGGCTAAATGAATGAGAGGTGAAGATGTTAAAAAGCCAGTACCACGTAGTTGAACGATTCCCGCGACCGGCCAAGCACCAATGTGCATACCATGCAGTGGTAGGGCTCTCGGAGAATGGATCTAGACCATCATCAAGGAAAATTTCCCTGCCTGTCAGGCTAAGTTGGAAATTTCGTCGCGACTCGTCATCAACCATCACATCGCAAGCTAGAGCCCAATGCTTGATAGCCGCAACCATATTTCGACCTACGCCGAACACTGCGATTGCTTTCTCGTCGGTGAACGTGGCCTTGGGCACGAGCCCATCTGCATCTGCGGTCTCAACCGCTTTTTTCAGCCACATTTGACGAAGCGGGAATGTCTCATGCCCAGAAAAATGGGCGTCTATCTTGCCATCGTGCATCGAAGTCATTGACCCCATCCAAAGCTGCTTACCCATTTCCAGCACCAGAGGTCCGGCCTGGTGGACTCATCCAGTCGTCCAGGGTGATAAGGGCGCATTGTATCCGGGGCACACTGATATGTCTCTTTGAAAGCCAGTTTCGAAAGGCATTTTCGGCGCCTCGGCGTTGGAGAAATGCTGCGTCGGCAGATCCCAAAGCGGCGACGCCCAAACCTCTCAACAACATAAAAGCAAGCTATTGCCGAGAGATTTGCATGACTTACAGGTGCGGGGGGAAGTGGGATCAACAACTGCTTGATCGACAGAGACAGTAGGCAATACGTTGCATCATCATGAATGACGACTGACGGCAATACGTATCTCGCGCTCACCGTGAAATCTGTTGCTTGATGACGAGCTTGGCTTTCTCTACGTGCAGCCTCATGATGGCCATCATTTTTTGAGCCAGAGTGCCATCATGGACGATTTGACCGCTTTCTACCTGACACATGTTCGACCTTACTTTGGTCAATCGCCGAACGACGCGCTCCTCAATCAGTACGAGCCAATTGCTGCTGGCGAGCTGCGCCAGAAAAGGCTGATAGGGGCTGAAGGGACTGGGGTCAATCCTATTTGTCGATTTTGCGGGCTGGGACCAGATGCAACCACGTTTGAACTAGTACCCCATGCGGTGCCGGAGTTCCTTGGCAATACCAAGCTCATAGCCACAGACGAGTGTGATATCTGCAATAATAAATTTGGAGGAACTATAGAGAGCGACCTTGCTAACTATCTCGGAATAGAACGAATCCTTACCGGCATGAAGGGGAAAAACGGCCTACCAAAAGAAAAATTTAAGGGAGGCTCAATCCAAAAAGGAAAACATACAAGACTTGTTGAAGTGTGTTCTGCCCCAGGAGGTAGATCTATAACATACGACCGAGCTCAAAAAACTATAACTTTCAAAACTACCAGAGCGCCTTACATTCCAGCTGGAATTTTCAAATGTCTAACTAAAATTGCTATATCTATCATGCCAGATGAGCATTTAGAGGAGTTTTCAGAATCTAGAAAATGGGTCGAAAAAGCTCATGACGACTGGGGATTTTTGCCCGCCTCGGCGTTCCACGCCATCAAGAGCACTATATATATTCCGAACCCATATCCATATGTGCACATTCTGCTAGCTAGACGCAAAGCTAACATTTTCAACTGCCCATACATGCTATTCCAAATCAGCTTTAGCAATATAATTCTTCAAATTCCGGTGTTTCGAGGCGAAGCAGACATCCCCGTCTTTGGAGAGCGATCACTCAAACTATCTATACCAGTAATTCCGAATCGCTACGGCCTACATCCGGCCACTCGCCCTCTTGTAGAGGTGGAAGTTTTAGATCTGAGCAACACAGATAAATTAAGAAACGACGAGCAGATAGTAAGGATGTCGTATGAATCCATGATCAATGTGGACGTCTCAAACCTTACCCTTGACAAAGGTCAAATTAAAGTAATCGCTGAAACAGACTAGCCAACAGAAACCCGCAGAATTTTCGCTGGTCTCGGCTCGCAAAGCCGGGGGCACTTGATTCCCCTTTGGCACGAGGGTGGAACAGGTCCTCGACGATATGAGGCAACCGCACCATCGCTGTAGACGCGTAAACGCCTCAGCCCATAACTAAACCCGACTCCGGTATCAATTGAACCGCCCACGACACTGGCCGGGCACGGCGATAAGTTAATCCCGACAGCAAGGCCCTCGGGGCTAAATAACTAAAACCGGAGATTACCCACATGCTGCAAACCATTCCTCGGCCAGCGCGCGCATGCCCAAGCGATGGCAGACCATCGCCCCCCACTCTCATCAAGAACTGCTCGTATGTCGCTAGTCTCAGCCACTAGGTCGGTCGCCATCTGCTGGAGCGCAGACTCCTTGAAACCTCAGTTGCCATGTACCGTAGCCGTAACCTCCATCACATTGATGCGGATTTCGACCAGTACGCCCTCGTATAGCCATCGTACTGCGTACTAAGAAAACCTAGACGCTCTGACCTGGTGCTTGATCATGGGCCTGGAACCGTCGAAAGACTGAGCTTCGCTCCGGATCCTCCCGGCATCTTGTGCCGCCGTACTCTGCTGCGCTTGTCGCAGCTGGAAAACGGCGGGTGGGTCAGCTTTTAATCAGCGCCACTGACTAAAGCATGCCAAGCTCCTCGAGCTCCGTGTCGATTTGTTGGAGCAGCTCCTTACGAGCGACCACACGTTCTTGGGCGAGGAATGCTGCCGTGATGAGTGTGGCAGGGTGGACGTTCAGGACCTCAGCCAACTGCGTTATCTTGTCAATGGTTGGGCACTTCAACCCACGTTCCAGCGTGCTCAGATACGTCCTGCTACTAACGTCCGAGAAGTCTTCTTGGGTGAGGCCCCTTTGCTTGCGGATATCCCGAAGGACCTGCCCAAACGCGATGTTCAGTTCCAATTTTCAGGCTCACAAAAGGAACGATGAAGCCTTCTTGAGTCCTATAGAGCTACAATCTATAGTGTTCATTTTGGAGGGGCTTATGTTCACTACCTACCGAAGCTCTGAGATTCAGTTACCCGATCTCGGCAATCCTCAATGTGGCGACACGCAGATCTGGCCATACGTTGAGCAGGAACTGATATATCCGTGGTTTTACCTAAACGTAGTTCGGGTAGGCGCGACCGAATCGGATACGTGCATGCTTATGATTCAGCATGCAAGGGACGTCGTATCCCTAGTACGTCGTGAAACCTCTCGGATGAGGGTTGAGGGGGTCCAAATTGTTACCCCTGCACACGTGAACGGTACTGATCGCTGGCTTATGGAGTCCGTCAAAAAAATTTCTGTCCTAGAATCCCCCAGCTTAGGCGGACTATGCGAGGCATTCGAGGTCGATGGAGGCAACTGCTATAGCCTTTCTGGATCGGGGGTTTTAGAGAATGCCACCTTGATACAGGTGATCTTCGACGCCGCAACCGATCTAAAAAATTCTCGATAGCGTTGCTCGACATCAGTGTGTAAGCCGCATCGGCTAGATCCTGTAGCAGGCTACCCCGTTTAAACCTGCAAGGTGTGCGATGAAAGATCTAATACCAGACTCTACTCCCAGACCCTGCCAGCCTCGGGGGCCGACAGAGACGCTGACAAAGCGCCCTCTTGAGGAGCTTGGAGACCTGGAGCTTGTGATACTCGTCTTACAGGGGTTTGCGCTGCAGGACGTACAGATAATGCTTTCCAGTTCGACGCTGTACACGAAGCGAAATGTAATCGAGCTGATAACAGGGAAATCTCAGCGGAGGGTCAATCACCTGCTGAGTTCCGGCCTAGGAATGGATCGGCTCAATGCCCCACAAAGCGCAATGGCATTCCACTTCGCAAAGACGTTAGAGCACGCGATTACGGTTTTAGGTACACAGGCGATGGCAGAAGACTGGCTATGTCGATCATCTAGGCATTTATCGGGACTCACGCCAGTTGAGCTCATCGAAACGTCAGTTGGGTTCATTATGGTTGAGCGTTATCTCTCGCAGATTCAACACGGGGTATACGTGTAAATGCAGCCGAAAGCCAATCAAGTAACCCACTCCTTCTTTCGAAAGGGGCGACTGTATGCCTGATGCGGATCGGGCAGTTGCTGCGTTGAAGGCAGAGAAAAACATTATGTTTTTCACCGGCGCCAGTATTTCAGCAGAGAGTAGGATTCCTACGCTCCGTGACAAGCTGACCGGGGTTTGGTCCAGAACTCGTGATGACAATTGTGAGATGCCATGCCCCCAGGATGGCAGCGGAACCTGATCGTCGACCTTACTTCCGACCTTGGCGAAAGCATAAGTCTTATTGATGGTGACTCGCTGAGTATTGAGTTGGTTGACGGAGGCGTGGCGCTCAAGCCGATTTGTGGTGGAGGTACTAGGCGCTGGATCAGGTGCCGGCGCAGAGAACGGAAGCACAGCATCTTTCGAAGCCGGAATGCGTTGACATCCCAACTGCAAGAGCTAACTTTACTGATGGCGAACCGATTCTGGATGACGGGCATGAAAACCAAAGAAAGTGAAAACGTGAAGGCAGCGGCGCGTGCAAAGCTAAAGAAGATCCAACAATCGACCGGCTACAAAAGCTTTTTTAATGACTCGGCAATTGAGGCGTTTGGTCGCGTTGAGGCCACCGCCTTTGCTGGCAGGCCTTTGAGCGGCAAAGCTTAGGCTGCCCCAGCCCGAGTTTCCCATGGGTCGCACGGCCCGAATTCGCAACGATATGGGTGTCCGCTTTGGTCGATTCCTGCCGGTCAAGGCGCACCCACTGCGCTGATCATCCGATGCAAACAACTGGTCAAGTCGATGCAAATGGGTGGTCAAGTCCATGCAACTTCGCAATAACGGCGCGCATCGCTGGACGCATCTGTTTGCGATGCGGGTAGTACAGAAAGCAGGCGTCGTGCGGCACGGCGTAGTCCGACAGTACTTCGACCAAATTTCCGCTGTTTAGGTGCTCAATGACTTGTTCCCTTAATACGTAAGTGACCCCGCATTTCGTTAGGGCTGAGGATCGCCATTCCGAATAGGTTCGGGAACTCTAGATCAGGCAGTCGTGCTGAAGGAGGTCAGCTGGCGATAGAATGGCTGGTCGACCAGCTATGTATTCCGGTGCTGCGAAACCTCTGCGTGTTCTCTGGGCCCACGCGCATCGCAATCATGTCGTGAGCGAATTGCTCGCAGTAACGGATGCCCGCATCGAACACCTCCAACCACAATGCCGACTAGCCGACCATCGAAAGCGAGGTCGATGATGACGCCCGGATGTACCTCGCGTAGCGTTCTCAGCTTGGGCACAATGTGCAATAAAGCCGCAGTTCGGTGGGCATTGATCCTGACGATGCCGGATGGGCGGTCTCGCTCGTTGGCCAGTAACTCGACCCCCTCGACGATCTCGCTGAGAGCGGGTGCGAGCCGTTAAGCAGGCCGCCACCCTGCAGCCATTGGCGCAACACTGCGGGTCGTGCGGTTCAGCAGTTCGGTTCCCAATCACTCTTCGAGGAGTCGGATCGCGTGGCTGAGTGCGGAGCTGGACAGACCTAAGCGCACAGCGGCCGCGTGATGCTTTTCTCTTCGGCGATGAGGGTTAAAGCGTTAGGGGGACGCATTCGAGTGCAGAGGAAGACCTGCTAGATTTCCCAGGATGCACTGGTGCTGGCGTGCAATATCCACCGCAGCGACTTAGGATGGCTCGAGCGTGGCGAGGTCAACATCACCTTCGAGAAGCTGGATCGCATCGCAAGCGTACTTGAATGCGATCCATGCGGCTTACTGCCTCAGGTGCGGTCTACCCCGTTAAAACGGAAACTTTCGAGGAAGCTCACGCCGAGGTTAAGGTGATGCCTTTGTCACTATGCAGCAGCGTTTCGACCTTCGCCAAGTGGCCCGAGCGGCTATAAGCCATCGAATGTTCCAGTTCGCGCACCCGCTGCCACAACTTTATGTTCTGAGCCAGCACGTTGTCACGCTGCATCTGAGCGATTGATAGCTTTTTTTCCAGCGCGGCCAGCCGACTTTCCATCTGCCGGATTTGCTTACCGCTCGATGAGTCCGTCCCTTTGCTGGCCTCAGCCCGAACCGCTCCAATTTGAGCAAGTAGTGGTAAATGCGCTTTACGCGCCTTCTTCAAGTAGCCACGGTCAAAACCAGCTTCCAGGCTAACTATGCTGGCTGTCAGTTTTGACAGGTCTAATCCCACATGCTCGGGCACAACAGGTTTCCCAATCAAGAGGCGCTGCAAGGCTTCCTCGCAAGCGCCCAACCCCTTGTTTGTTCCGTAACCAGACTTCATCGTTAAACCTCCACTGAGTCAATCAGGCGGGCTTTGAAGGCGGTTAAACGCTCAATGTCGCGCTTCACAATTTGATACTCCCCCGAGCCTTCTGCGTAATTACACAACTCATCCGTCGCATCCTTAATCGCTGCATTGAGCTTGTCGGGCTTGATGATCCCGCCCTCGCAAGACGTGCACTCCGCGTAGTCACCGAGCAAGAACGAGTCACAGCGGCCCACCTTTGTACAGCCACCCAGCAACGTCGGCCGATAACTAATTTCGCCATTTTTCACCCGTTGTTCGGTGTCAGCGCGCACATCTTCAATCTGAATTTCTCCCGACTTGACCCGCTCCTTCTGTCTTTCCATGTACGAGCCGGTGCCGCCGAACAGTGGTTCTTCATCAAATAAAAGATCGGCAATCAACTGGTTCGCCACGGACATGGGCATGGCCATCTGATACTCGAAGGCGAAGTGATTGCTTGGCAGCACAAAGTCTTTCTTCTTGTCGTCGTAGTAGCCGAAAACGGTGCGCAGGTTGTCGTAGCCATTCGCGTAATAGCGTGACATTTCAATCGTCATGTGCTTGAACTGCGCTCGTAGCGTCGGCAAGGAAAGAAAACCGCTACTGCTGCCATAGAATGCCAGCGAGCGCCGAAACTGATGACTTGTTAGCGGCCAGGGCTGGCCGACAGCAAAAGCTGGCTCATTGTAGAAGTCACGAGAAGGATCGCTCTGCGCCAGTTCCCGCAAGTCCTCTGCCTGGATCGACAGCGCGTGCAAAGCAGTTTCCTGTGTCGCTCTACACGCAAAGCGCGTCACGCCAATTTCGGCACTGTTCCGGGTAATACCAACAATCGTCGGATTGAGAAACAGCGGGCAATGCGCGTCTAACTCAATTTTGTAGAGCTTGGCAAGGCCGCGACTAATCGCCTGGGCGACCCCGATCGCCCTGACGACTTCCTCCGGCGCGAACCAGATACTTTCCCGCTTGTAGCCGATGAACTTCGTAGTGGTCGAGAGGACATTTATTGTCTGCGGCTTATCACGTTCAATGCCCTGATCATCGACGGTTACCGGCCTGACGACTTGATTGGACAAGCAGTGATAGTGGATGCGCATCACCTCTTGATCACGCATACCGGTATATAGGTGAATCACCGTTTTCAGCACATACTGCATCTGGATCAAGACCCGTTGCAGATTCCTCTTACGAGAACACGCAAACTCACCGACAAACACTGAAGTCAGACCGTGATCCTTGATTGCCTGCGCCATGTCGGGCAGCCAGTGTGCCCTGCCACCGACGCCCCGACTTCTCTGAGTATGATGACAGATGCCGTAATTCTCGTCAGCAAAGCAGGCGATAAAAGACTCGAACCCACCCATACCCTCAAAAAGCTGATCGAGCAGGTCGTTACCAAGATTGATGAGCTTTAAATAGATCCGAGTCGGAATAACTGGATGCTGCCTGCTCTCGGGCCGATTGGTTTTAAAATTGGCGGGATTAAGCATGGCATACCCTAACCGTTTTTCGCCCACCCTAACCAAGCAGTTCAAAAAACCTGAAAACCTCGTCTTTGTATTAGTCATTGAGTTACGAAACGCCGCTAGATAAACCGGCACGGTAAAGAGCTGCCGCAAGGACAGCACGCCAACCAAAGGTTTCTGTTTCTGCTGATAGCAGAACTGCATGGCGGCGCGTAGTAATAGCCAATACTGGAGCAGTGTGCCTGCACCCAGTTTCCCGAGTCGCCCGCCACCGGCATAATAGATTATGCAATACAGCAGATATTTGGCTTCTGCTATAAGCGTCTGTTGCTCTGGCCCACTTTCGTCGAACACCGTTTCAAACAAGATTCTGTGAATTTTTACTGCACTAAGCCGATAAGGGTTAAAGTCCCATGTAGACTCACCGTATACTGCCGTTGCGTTGCCGCTCCCATCACGACAAAGAACGAAATCAGCCGCTGGCTGGCCGTAGAGTTGCGGCGCTTTATCTGGCTCACTGGCAGGCGGAAATTGATCATTGGAAAAGAGACTGCCGATGGACTGAACAACAGCGTTCAAAATGATACTCCCATTTTTTCATAACGGTTCAAGCGGCTTTCCCAGAAAAGCGTGAGCTCACCGTATTCAAAGACCTTGGTCTTGATCGATTCGACCAACTTCTGCACCTCAGCCGAACGCTCGCCAAGCGCCTCGAGGATGAGTTCTATTCGGATCGACAATTCTTTGTAGAGCACCTCAGCATGAGTCGTATCGGGCGCGGCTTTACGCACCGCATTAATCACATACTGCAAGCTCACAATCTTGTGCAGGTCTTCTTCATCGCTGTGACAGATATAGTGCTCGCAGTACAAGCAGCCGTACTGGCTGCCGCAGTTTGGCTCGATTGAAACAGCTCCTACGTCGCGCGCAGGGATCGGCTGATTAAACCCATCACAGTGACCCGCCGCTGTTGGTATCCTGCCTTCATCTGGCCTCTGGCTGCGCTCAAACGCGACTTTGGCAGCACGTCGCATGGCCTGCCAGAACTCTCCGAGCTCCGCTTCCTGCAGGTCAGGATTAGCATGTGAATAAGCCGAAAGATTTACGGCTACACTATGATTCAAGGTCGCCGCTACAGTGGACGGAGACACGCCAGCGCCGTGCATCCCAAGGCTTTTGTGCTTGCGCATCTTGCGCGGCGAAAGTATGGGTACCTTGGGGTCTAGGAAAGTGCCGCTGAGGACTTTAAAGAACCTGGGCAGTAAATAAACTGCCCTAAACTCAGGAAATTCTTGACTAGCACTTACTCGTTCACCAGCCGTGGGCATCGAAAAGAACAACCGCTCATGCGTCGCGCCATTCAGAATCCACTCACGGAGCTTCAGGTACTCCTTCAATAGGGGCAAACCCGTGCTCTGCCCAATATTGTAGAGAGTTACTTTCCCCCCAGCACGAAACTTCACAGCCGACAACTCTTTCTTTAGCGGAGACTTCTCAATGTCGAGCGCGTCTGCATATTTAAACTGTTGAAACTCGGTCGGCGTGGCACCTGTAATCATCAAGAAAAGACTGGCATAGGCTTTCAAAGCAAGGCCAGCCACGTTAAGCCGGTGCCAATAGCGCTCATCTCGATTGGCCGCATCCAAGAACTCTTTTGCCGCTGCTGTAGCACTCTTCACAGTCGATCTAAAGGGTCGCTT
Organism: Plantibacter cousiniae (nom. nud.); assembly: GCF_977070315.1. Taxonomy (NCBI): domain Bacteria; kingdom Bacillati; phylum Actinomycetota; class Actinomycetes; order Micrococcales; family Microbacteriaceae; genus Plantibacter; species Plantibacter cousiniae (nom. nud.). Next base: position 18,959 of record NZ_CDRVEU010000011.1, read on the forward strand.
TCGCCCCAGTTTTTCAGAAGCTGCCAGGTATTCCTCGATCGTCGCAATCCGTCGAGCGCCGGCATTGTATGCAAGCGGCGATTCCTTGAACGGACCAACCCAACCGTGGTTTGATGGGAACCCAACCACCTCATAATCCCTAATACTCACAACCAAGGGATATGGCTGACTTTTAAGAACGAAAGCGCTGCATTGCCGGGCAACGGCTAAACAAACTTCCCGGTACACCTCAACATGGGCAGTTCTGGCGGGCTCCTCAGAGCCTCTTTCGGCAACGATCGGGACCGCACCCGCTAAAATATGGTGACTGTTTTCTGGATAAAGCAGCTCAATAATCATCGAAAAAAAGACCTGCATACTTTTGCCGGTGCCGGGCTTCAACTTCTGGTGATGTATTTGATGATTCAGATGCGCGGTATAGTCTCGATAGGCTTGCTGGGCTTGCGCTGCACTGGCAAAAAACTCCCTGTAGCCTTCCGTGTTCAGCCAGTCGATAAGGTATTCGGTATTTCTCAATCTAGTTAGCACAGTGAGCTCACGCTGACCGACAAAGGTCTCCAGCAGTCTCATTATCAGTTCACGGCGATTTTCAACAAAAGACTCAATCCCTACCGGTGTACCGCGATCATCAAAAATGCTTTCATTCTTGCCACGGATGGCATACGCAAAACTCCCAATATCAAATGGTTTCCTCAGCACATTCGGAGAAAGTTGCAGTCGCAAGCGCTCAGGCTCGACAAACTCATGAGTGACTTCACTCAAAGCAATAATCTGAGTATTGGTGCGATACTCAAATTCCTGACGGCTATTCATCCTGCGCCCCAACCTTCAGCAACGCGTAGCCGCCATTGAACAGTTTTTCCTCCCAAATCTCTTGGGCAATAATCTTTTCGTGAGTCATATTGAACAATTTCAGGTAGTTCTCTGTCGTCTCCCTAGACTCGTGATGCATGCGTTTCTGAATAAAGTCAATATCTTCACCCGGTTTCAGCATCCCCTCCCGAACCAATACTTGCAAGCGCTGATAGAGCTGATAGGCAAAGGTCGCTCGCAGCCAGTGATATGAAAAGTCTTTCGGGAATGAGCTAGAGGCTTTTCTGGCTAACTTGCGTTTAATCGTTTCCGTTACCTGTCCTGTCTGCGGCGACTTCACAATCGTATAGCGCGGATCATTTTTAGCCATGTAGTAGCAGTTACCTTGATCGGAAAGAAACAAATACATATCGTCTTCGGCCATTGACAGGCCGGGATGACTTGCTTCTAACTTAGCTAGAAACTTCTCTCTCCGCGTCTTCATGGTTCGGCTTTTGGCGAGCGTGACCAGCTCTTCGGCAAGTTGCTTCGGAACGTACAGGACTTGCGGTTTGTCGTATTTAGTATCAATGCCTGTGCGGGGGCCAGCATGTAATTTATAGGCACCCTCCCGCTCCAGCTTCTCCTCTGTAAAGCCTTTCAAATTCTTCAAGCGTATGGTCAGAACGGTCTGCTTGCGGGCGCCCGTCATTAGCGAGGTCATCAGGATCAATCGCTCAACCGCAGACCATCCTTTTTCATTGCGAATGGAGGTCAAAAACGCACCCAACTCAAGATTAGAAAGCGGCCTAAGATCCTCGCCGTCTTCCCGCACAAGCCCTAGCTGCACTGAACTAACCGGCAACGTGCGTCGCGTCTGGCTGCGTTTCTCTGTATCTACGATCTTAACGCCTTTAGACCCCTGCACGATGAATCGTACCTGCCTGATCGTATCGACACGCTTCATGTCGAGAGCATGCCAATGCTCGGAAACGTAGTTGTAGAATTGGTAGATAACGCCTGTATATTGATTAATTACCTGATTACTTCGAGTTCCTTCGTTGATCAGATTGTAGAAATATTTGTATGTCGGACGAAGTGGAGGCCGAGCACCTGAGAAGTCGAGCCAATCGAGATTGCTATCCTCACAGAACAACAGGTAATCAAGGAGTTTGCTAGCACGCCGCCGAACATCGTCAGTACGCCGATTGATCGGAGGCTTGTCACGCATTAGACTCAGCAGATAGTCATTAGCCTCTTTCCACGGATATCCATTTGAATGAAACAGAAACGGGAAATTATATAAATCAGGGTAGTTTTCTCCGCCAACCTCACCAACTTGGAACACAATTTCAGAACCGCTTCCTTCCAGTACGGTTTTTTTTGCGCCGGGCGCTTCACTGACGCAGAGACTTGAGAAGGCGTTTTGGAGGGCCGAGAGAAGAACCAGGCGCGCTTCGTGCAGAGGATTTCGATAGGACATGACTCACCTTTAACGTAGATGAGACGACAGTAGCAATTAGGCATTTTCGAGGCATCCCAACTCACTGCACTTCCCTCACCCCACCGTGGTGGGGGTTGAGGGCCGGATTGAAACTGAACCCGCAGTAGGCTTCCTGCCTCTGAGCAGCGAGTAGCAAGTTCATGCACAAAGAGCTTCAGAACGAACTGCAAAAGCCCTATCAGCACGATCACCTCCCAGGCTCTATCCCCGCTCGCTAGGACCTTCACAAGCGACCTGTCAACGATCCACGTTACAGGAGGATGTTTTTACGAAAACTGTCAATCACTTCTTGTTAAGTGACTCCACCCATGGGTCCAACTTATGGAATAGCTTGGGATAACGCCCCTTCAAGTCCTTCTTCACATCTATATAGGTCGACCGCCAAAAGTTAGCCAGGTCCTGCGTCACCTGCACCGGGCGGCGTGCCGGGGACAGCAAGTGCAGTTTCAGCACCTGCCGCCCATTGGCGATACGCGGCGTATCGGACAAGCCAAACAGCTCTTGCAGCCGCACCGACAGAATCGGCGGATGCTCGCTGTAGTCGATACGGATATTCGAGCCGGAGGGCACTTGCAGAGTCTGGGGTGCCTGCGCCTCCAACTGTTGTGGCAATGGCCATGGCAGGAGGTTGCGCAGGATGGAGGGCAGGTCGAGCTGGCTGAAATGGCTGAGCCGAGTGACTTTGCCCAGGTAGGGCATCAGCCAGTTTTCGAGTGTCGCCAGCAGTTGTGCGTCGCTCAGATCAGGCCACTCGCTGGCTGAGCTTTTCTCGATATCCAGGCTGCGCAACAGCGCAACACGCGCCTGCCACTGACGCAGTTCCGGCGTCCAAGGCAGCAGTTCCAGGCCTTTGCGACGCACCAGCACCAGCAACGCATGGCTGCGGGTTGCGTCGTCGAGGCCGGTCAGTGGTTCGCGACTGATGATCAGTTCACCGACTTTGCGCTGTCGTTCGGCGCGGAATACACCTTCGCGTTCGTCCCAGTCGATCTGGTCCACGCTGATGACCTGCTCGGCCAACACCGAGTCGAACAGTGCCGGATCGAACTCGGCGGCGAGGTAAATGCGTTCTTCACGCTGGCCCTGGCGGCTGCCCAAATCCGCGATGACCAGCCATGGCTGTTTCATCAGCGCATCTGCCTCGGCGAACAGTGCCGCGCGGCCGTTGGCCAATCGGTATTCCGCTCCGCCCGCTCGGCGTTGCTGTGCGACGCGATCCGGGTAGGCCAGCGCCAGCAAGGCGCCCAGCCAGCGGGAGTGGTCCGGATCGCTGACCGGGCTGTTCGCTGTGCCGCGCAGATAACCGCGATATTGCCGCGACAGTTGTCTGGTCCGTTGTACCCCGCCTTGTGCGCCGCGCGCCGCGCGTTCGGTGCCGGCCAGCAGGGTCAGGCGGCTGTGCAGGTCCGCGCCAGCGCCGCGCAAGATATCGCGCTCGCCCAGCAAGGCCGCCACGTCGCACGCCAGTTCGCCCAGCCCCAGCGCATGGCCGCGCAACAGCAGATGGGCGATGCGCGGATGAGCAGGCAGCTCAGCCATCGCCTGACCGTGTGGCGTCAGGGCTGGCGGCTGACCCGGCTGATTGTTCAACGCCTCCAGACGCACCAACAAATCCTGCGCCTGTGCATAAGCCGCGGCTGGCGGTATATCCAGCCAGACCAGTTGCGCAGGCGTGACGCCCCAGCGAGCCAGTTGCAGCGCGAGCCCGGCGAGGTCCGCCTGAAGAATTTCTGCCGCCCCGTAGGCGGCCAGTTGATCGTGCTGCGCTTCGGACCACAGCCGATAACACACGCCCGGCTCCAGCCGCCCTGCCCGGCCAGCGCGCTGGGTGGCGCTGGCACGAGAGATGCGCTGAGTCTCCAGACGCGTCATGCCGCTGCCCGGATCGAAACGCGGCACCCGCGCCAAGCCGGCATCGATCACCACGCGCACGCCGTCGATGGTCAGACTGGTTTCCGCAATGTTGGTCGCCAGCACCACCTTGCGCGTGCCCTTGGGAGCCGGTTCGATAGCCGCGCGTTGCGCATTCAGATCAAGCTCGCCATGCAAAGGGCACAGCAGAATGTCGGCACGCTCACCCAGTGCTTCCGCCAGTTGCTGGTTGACCCGACGAATCTCGGCCTGCCCCGGCAGAAACACAAGCAGGCTGCCGGACTCGCTGCCCAGCGCATCCAGCACCGTCTGCACGACACGCGGCTCGACAAACTCACCGGGCTGAAAAGGACGCCCCCACTGCATGCTCACTGGAAACATGCGCCCATCGCTGCGCACCACCGGCGCGTCGTCCAGCAACGCCGCCAACCGCTCGCCTTCCAGCGTGGCCGACATGAGCAGAATCTTCAGCGGTTGATCGTCCCGAAACAGTTCCCGGCCATTGAGGCTCAGGGCCAAGGCCAGATCGGCATCCAGACTGCGTTCGTGGAACTCATCGAAAATCAGCAGCCCCACACCTTCCAGCGCCGGATCGTCCTGCAAACGACTCGTGAGGATCCCCTCGGTGACTACTTCGATACGCGTCTTCGGGCCGACCCGGCTTTCCAGACGAATCCGGTAGCCCACCGTCTCGCCGACCTTCTCGCCCAGCTCACTGGCCAACCGCTCGGCAGCCGCTCTCGCAGCCAGGCGCCGAGGCTCCAGCATCAGAATGGTCTGCCCGGCCAGCCAGGTTTCCTCAAGCAGCGCGAGCGGCACGCGCGTGGTCTTGCCCGCGCCGGGAGGGGCTTCGAGTACGGCTTCATGGCGCGTGGTCAGGGCTTGGCGCAAGGCCGGCAGGGCGGCATCGATGGGTAACGAGGTCATGGGGGCTCCCAGGTAAGCTGGCTATTGTAACGGGTAACCATCCCAACTTCGCCTGACGCCTTTCACTCCAAGCGCGCTAACGCATAACTTGTCGGTGCCATGAAAACCCCGTGAGATGTTCACACAGAGTCCGCCAGCGCTGACGTTATGACAGCTCAGAACGACCGCTTTTTTTGACTTGAATTTAAGTCTTCTTTTGAGATGTTCAGCACGGAAAAAATAAGTACATTAAGAAAGTCATGAATCTTGTCTTCAAGCATCATCTTTTATATGACAGCTTGCTCCATGCCAGCCACGCAAACAGAGGTCTGGTGATAGCCTGACCCCATTGAAAAGGCGTGCTTTAAAATCCGCCCCGCCTTTGGCTGAGCGGATTTACAGGGGGTAGTTGCTGTTAGCGTTTGCCCTTGCGCTCAAGGAATCTAACGCCGATAGAAAGCGGGAAACACAGGGCGAAATACATCGCGCCCACCAGGATGTAGGTTTCCAATGGCATGAAGTACACCGCGCTGAGATCCTGTGCCCTCAGCATTAGATCTGGAGCCGCGATCAGCGACGCGACGGAGGTGTCCTTCAAGAGCGAAATAGCGACGTTGCCAATAGGGGCCAGCACGATCCTGATCGCTTGAGGAAGTACGACCCACCTCATCACCTGCCCCCGTGGCATCCCGATAGCCTTGGCAGCCTCAACTTGTCCTTTCGGCACCGCTTCCAGACCTGCACGGTAGATCTCTGCGAGGTATGCAGCCGCGTTCAACCCCAAGCCAATGATCGCGGCGATGAACGAGCTGAATTCGATCCCCACAGCACGATGATGCGCATTGCCATGCTGCGAGTCATTCCGATGGAATACGCCGCTTCGGCCTGTCCTTTGTCGATAGTCTTGATGCTGGACCTGAAAACCTCGGACAGGATCGCTGCTCCGTTCAGCCCGAACCCGATGATGGCTGCTCCGACGGCAGGTAACGTGATGCCGATGTAGGTAAGGCCGAAATACAGGATGAATAGCTGTGTCAGGATCGGAATATTCCGAAAGATCTCCAGATAGCAGCTAGCGATTAACCCCAACGTGCGGTGTCTTGAAAGCCGCATCAACGCCAGAAAAAAACCAAGCAATGCGGCGACGGTGAAAGCAGCCAGAGTCAGTCCGACCGTGGTCAATGCGCCTACGCCGAGCACGTTCAAAAAATACGGCAACATCTCGAAGGCTTTGCCGAAGGCACTGCTACCTGTACTCACCAGGTTGACCGCTGAGGCTATGTCACCTTGTCTCATCAACGGTTCGAGAATATCCAGTTGTTTGGAATAGGCATCGGCGCTGTTTTTTACTGGCGTGTAGAACGAGCGCTCTTTATCGCTCGCTATCAGTGGCTCATAGCCCGCCACCGCATCGGTGAAAGCCTTGCGATAGCCAGCGAAGTTTTCAATGTTCTTTTGAATGGATTGAGGGTCAGCGAGGCCTCGCTGGGTCTCGAGCCTCAGGCGAAGTGTCGCTTTGTCCATCAACGCAGTTTGTCGGATGCTGGCCATCCAATTGAGTTCGACGTCTTTTTCGGCATCCCGTAGCTTGCCCATTTGGAGGACTGCGAATATACCCAGCACAAAACTAGAATGATGATTGAAGTGAAAAACAGGGCAGCTCGTGGAACTAAATTGAGATTTCTAAGGCGCATGTTAGATTCCTGCTCTCCAATGATGGTTGACATATTCAACAGGCTATCGACCCAAAATTGGAAACTTTAAGCCTTTCGTCAAGAGGCAATGTGGCTGCTGGACGGCTGTCAAAACCTGGCATGCATATTCAAAGGCCACGAAGCAGGTTGAATGATCAGGCCAGCGGCACCAAAGGCCTACACCCATCGCAATTGGGGTGCATGGCAATGGGGTTCAGAAGGCGAGACGGGCAGCAAGTCGGCCATAATCAGCATTGGCTTGTGCCTAGAACGGGCTGGCATATGAACTGCTTTCTGGTGGTGTCGGCCATTGCTCGTCCCTCGACGCAGTTGCGACCTTTGGTTTTAGCAGAGTAAAGAAGTAGATCTGCTTCCCTCAGGGCGGCTATATAACCCTCCTTCTCCGGTGCGTTGATCGCCACCACACCTGAACTGATTGTTACATTCCCCACTGGACTGCCGGAGTGCTCTATAAATGAGTTTTCAATGGATAACCTGACTTTTTCGGCAACGCTCAAAGCACCCGCTAAATCTGTTTCAGCTAGCAGGATCACGAACTCCTCACCGCCATACCGTGCCGCTAGATCGCCAGCCCGGTTGATGCAGCTTCCGATGATCCCGGCTACCTGGCGCAGGCAGTCGTCCCCCCGCAGATGGCCGTAGCAGTCGTTGTATTGTTTGAACCAGTCGATATCCAACAAAATGATCGCGATGACCGAGTTATTTCGAGACGCTCGTCCCCACTCTTTTTGCAACGTAGCGTCGAAGCAACGTCGATTGGCCAAATGCGTCAGACTGTCGGTCTGAGCGATGACCTCAAGCTCGGTTCGGGCGCTGCTCAGCTCACTTTCCGCAGTGATCAAGTGCTGAATTTGCCTGTACAACAAGAGACCTAGCGAAGCCAAAGATAAAGTGATCATAGCCACCAGAGCCATGGATCGATACGCATAGGCCCACCAGGGGGCGAATACATGCTGGCAGGAAACGCCAGCAGCAGCGACGATGGGCAACCCGGAAACCCGCCGATAGGCATAAATCCTTTCCACGCCATCCACTACAGACTTGATCACAGCGGTACCGCTATCGCTGTATGGCAGGTAACTGGTGAAAAGATCCCCTTTGGCCACATTGGTTGTCATAAGTGCCGTCATTGTCGGTCGCCGAGCCAGCAAGTCGCCATTGTTCAGCGCGAGAAAAATAACGCCCTTGTCGTCCACATCCATGCGCTTGAAGAATGATTGGAAATAGGCAACGGGCACAGTCGCTAATGCCACACCTGCAAACGTACCGTCGGCAGCATTGATGCGTCGACTGATAGGGATAACCATCTCCCCCGTAATGCGACTCTCGACAATGGAACCGACGTGGATGGACTCATCGGCGTTATCGCGGTGATACGCGAAGTACGCGCGGTCGCTGTTGTTTTTCACCTGTATACCTTGGGAAAAGGAGTTGGCGACCCAGTTGCCTTGGGCATCGTAGATGAAAAGCCCCTGGATGCCGTCCACATTCACCACATCCTGGGCCATCAGTTTCGCCAGTCGAGCTTGCTGAGCCCCCTCTAAACCGTCGCGCTCCACGCGCTCCACGAGATCACGCAGCGTATTATCAGCTTGTCGTACCGTATCCCGAGCTTGCTGCTCGGCGGCAAGAACGATGTTTGAAACCGCAATTTTGGCTGTAGCTACGCGCTCACGCTTGGACTGATTCATCTGCCAGGCTGTAGCCAAAATCAACGAGAGACACACTAGAGCAATGAAGCCAAGCAGTGCTTTGGTGAGCATGGAAGGCGCGAGTCTGGTGGAGGTAAGGTAAAAAGGCTTCATAGAGGGCGTCATCAAATTGGCTTTTGAGCGCTCTATGCAGCTTTCGTACCTTAGTAGTGAGGCTGGTTAGTTAAACAGCAACTTGTCTGCCAGTGCCCTTAGTTGGCACTTTTCCTCGTTCAAAGCCAAGGCGCTGTCTGATCTTCTCAAAAGGATATTCGCGTGCCTCACGCAAACGGCTTTGAACAAAGCGGGATCGATCTGAGCCAGGCTGATCAGGGCTTTCATCAGGCGCAGATCCACTTCGATGATTGCTGCGCCATCTCTGGCTATCGGCGCAAAGAAGTCATCGAATAAGTCGTCCACATTCAAACCATGCAGAAAAACCTGGCCGCAGCTTTTTTCATGCTCAGGGGCAACTGGCTGTGGCTTACACCACGTAGTCAAGCTACGTACGCCTCGCCCGATGACATCAATGGCCGTGCCGGGGTCATTCACTGCGGGAGACAGCGCGCGGGATGCTATTTCCGACAGCACTGAAAGTCCAAAGCGGGGATCGTGTTCGAAGGTTCTCCAGGTGCCTATTGTCAGCGTAGCGAGCACCTTCTCCGACGGCTCGCCAGTGATCTCGACAGACTCTTTGGCCAGCGGTACGAGATAGGCCAGCGGCCTCCCCAGGTGGACGAAACTACCGGGGAGAATATCCACGAATATTTTGAGATTTCCGGCCTCAGCTACCTCGCTCAGTGCCTGAACATCGATATGCTGTACATATCCAGTCGATTCACTGGTAACGATCTGAGAGCCGATAGGCACAGTCCACCCCTTTGGGAAAGCGACTCCGCCCAGGTATGGCCACCGTACTCTATGATCGATTGCATCAATGGCCGCTTTCTCCACCAGATCAATCGTCTCGCCCATTCGCCCCAACTTTGAAAGGTGATCAATCCAGCGCAGAAGCGTGTAAACGATGAGGATGACCACCACTATGGTCGCTGCGAACAGGAGTACGCGTCCTTGGGCGCCATAGACTCCAGTGCTCAAAGCGATGATGCCTACCAGGCTAAATAGAAATGAGCCGATGAACGTCGCGAGCGCGTTTTGTGTTGTCGTGTCCTCCATTACCAACGTCGTCGCACGCGGTGTTACGCCACTGCTGGCCGCGCCGTACGCTGTCACCATAGTGCTTAGCGAAAAGGTGGTCACTGCAAGCATGCTGGAGGCAATGATGCTCAGAATCTTGTCAACGGCATCTGCACCTATACGGGCCGACAGAGAGAATGGAATCGAGTCCTTGAGCAAGATTGATATCAAGGCGGTCGCTACGCCCAGCAGTGAAAACAAGGTAGCTCTGAGCCAAAGCTTCTTTGTAAGTTGCACCAGCATCCAATGCCATCGAGCGATCATAGCCTTACCTTTTTGGACAACTGATTCGGAAGCAAACGGAATCATCCTCCGACTACCTAGACTGATTGAGTTCGTTCACCAACAGAAGGTTCAGCGCATAGGCGTCTACCCCAACGTTTCGCCGACCTTCTCGCCCAGTTCACTGGCCAACCGCTCGGCAGCCGATCTCGCGGCCAGGCGCCGAGGTTCCAGCATCAGAATGGTCTGTCCGGCCAGCCAGGTTTCCTCAAGCAGCGCAAGCGGCACGCGCGTGATCTTGCCCGCGCCGGGAGGGGCTTCGAGTATGGCTTCATGGCGCGTGGTCAGGGCCTGGCGCAGGGCTGGCAGGACGGCATCGACGGGTAACGAAATCATGGGGGCTCCCGGAGAGATGCAGGGAGTATACCGGGGTGGGGTTGGGGAATCAGGCGGCGTATTTTAGCTGAACGGCAGTCGCCAGAAACACTGCCGCCAGCACGCCTCACGCCGAAAACTCAGGTCTTGAACTCGTTACCGTTCTCATCAATAAGGCCATTGTCGTATTTCTTGCGCAATTCTGGATCGGACAAAATCCTGAACGCATTTGAAATCACTTTGAAACGCTCAGTCGCCTCAGCCTCGTTACCGAGGTTCTTATCAGGATGATTCTTCAGCGAGGCTTTCTTGTAAGCCTTTTTGACTGCGGAGAGGTCCGCCGTCATGTCCGAGAGGCCCAGGTGCTCGTACAACTGCTTGACGGGTGGCTTGGCGGGGGCGGAATTGTCCACCTTCGCGGACGCGCCAGCAGCGGGTGTTTTGTGGGGCCGCTCTGTTGACGGCCGCTGAGCGCCTGAATTGGGCTGGGCTTTCGGCGGTGGTGGCGGCGCGCTGTTGGCCTGGGGGCGAGCGCTTGGAGGCGTTTGCGGGCGCGCTTGCTGTTGAGTGCTTTCAGGTCTCCAGGAGGGTCCCGGTGTGGGTCGTCGCACACGATCGGTGTTCTGCTGATGAATCTCGTTGATCACCTGGTCAGCGATGTCGTTCATCAGTTTGTTCAGCTTCAAGTTGCTGGAGAAGAATGCGTAGTTCGCCTCACTGTTGTGCTTGCCATACTCAGGTTCGGGCTTGACCATCGCGTCGGCCAGCGTCTTGCCCAGAGAGAACAGCAGGTTGCCCTTGCTATCGCTGACGCCCAAAAAGCTCATCACGTTGCGCATCGACTTGTCGCGCTCCCAGACAACGCTGGCCACGTCGAAGGCAGCTCGCGCCAGATTGAATCGGCCTCCGCCTTCGTGGGTCTCGACATGGGTCACCGGTTCCTTGCCGCGCAATGCGTCGAGGATCACCGCGAGGCCTTTCTGCTGACGCTCGTTGAGCCGGCCTGTCTGCTCTAACAATGAGTTGTTGACCTGCAACGCCACTTTGCCAGCGATATGGCTGACGACGTTCATCGCGCGGTCTATCGTTGGCTTTGTCGAATCGCTGAGCGCTACACGCGCCAACGAAGATGCAATGCTGGTGAGGTTGATCATCGGCTTCTCCGGAAACTCATACCGCCTTGGTGGCAAGCAACGAGATCCGGTTCCACGGGATGTCCAACTCTGCACAGGCGCAGAACACTGACGCGAGCATCAGTCAGGTGTGTGCATTACGGTCAGCCCGCTTTGGCCGCCATCGCCGTCACTTCAACCCGCATGCCCTGAACCGCCAACGCAGCCACACCCACTGCCGCGCGCACGGGCCACGGTTTTTTGAAGAAGCGTTTATACACTTCGTTGAAGGCGGCGCGATCGGCCATGTCGGTCAGGTAGATGGTCAGGTGCATGACCCGGTCCATCGAGCTGCCGGCGCGTTCGAGGGCGTCTTTCAGGGCACGCAGGGTGCATTCGCTTTGCTCGGTGATGCCGCCCAGTTCCAGGCTACCGTCGGGATGAGTAGGGATCTGGGTGCTGACCAGCACGCCGTTGAAGTCGGCGACGTCCGACGAGATGGACTCCGGATCTGGATCGGGGGTGAAGGTGATGTCTGCGTTTGCCATGGGATCTCTGCTTTGCAAAGGATGGAAAACGCCAAGCCTACGCGAGCGACAGGTGGGGGTCGAGCCGTGGGTTTTGTCGCGGAAAGTTGAAATGCGCCGCGTTGCTCTACAGAATCGCGCCCGGACCCGGCCATGCTGTCGGACGTTTGGGGTGAAAGGGGTTGCCGTTGAACGAACAGAGATTGTCCATGCGCCTTGAGCGTGTGGCGACGCACGTACCCGCCGGTGCACGGCTGGCTGATATCGGCTCGGATCACGGTTATCTGCCGGTCGCGCTGCTGAACCGTGGCGCCATCTCGGCGGCGGTGGCTGGCGAGGTGGCATTGACGCCGTTCTGCGCAGCCGAGCGCACCGTGCGCGAGAACGATCTGGAGGATCAGGTCAGCGTGCGCCTGGCCGATGGTCTGGCGGCGATCGAAGCGCAGGACGCGATCACGGCGATCAGTCTCTGCGGCATGGGCGGCGAGACGATTCGAGACATCCTTGAAGCGGGCAAGGCGCGCCTGAGCGGTCAGGAACGCTTGATCCTGCAACCCAACGGCGGCGAGCAACCGTTGCGTGTCTGGCTGATGGAGCATGACTACCGCATCGTCAGCGAAGAGGTGCTGCGGGAAAACCGTTTCGACTACGAAATCATCGTCGCCGAACGCACAGGCCCCGTTAAGTACACGGCTGAGGAGCTGTATTTCGGCCCGCTACAGATGCAGGCGCGCAGCCCGGCGTTTCTGCTCAAGTGGCAGCGTTTATTGGGCAAAAAACAGAAAACGCTGAACAACTTCGAAAGAGCACAGAAAGGCGTGAGCGAAGAAAAAGGGCAGGAGGTTGCGCAGCAGATTCGCTGGATTAGCGCATTGCTGGCCTGAAAATCGAACTCATGTCCGAACCTGCTCTCAAACCCGCATGAGCCGCAGTTCAGGCTTTTATGGCGCCTCAAGCTGGTGGTGTCAAAGTTGCAATGTGTGACGCGGAGCGTCACGAACTGCATTCCCACGCGGAGCGTGAGGAACGAGAGGTGTGCGGGAGATTACTTCTCGTGACCATGCGCGGCGCAGGGCAATCAGCCCGGCGCGCCTGTTTGTCTCGCGCCAATGCTCTGCGTGAGGAGCGAGAGGTGTCCGGGAGAATGCTTCTCGTGACCATGCCCGGCGCGGGCAACCGGCCCGGCGCGTTTTCTGTACAACCATCGACGGGAGCAACACGACCATGTATTCAGACGTACTTTCCTGGGGCCACGGACCTCGTCTGTTCGAAGTCTTCCTTGAGCCAACCTGCCCCTTTTCGGTCAAGGCCTTCTTCAAGCTCGATGAGCTGCTGGCTCAGGCCGGAGAAGACAGGATCACGGTCAAAATCCGCTTGCAATCGCAGCCCTGGCACATGTTTTCGGGTGTCATCGTGCGCTGCATTCTGGCGGCTGCGACCCTTGAAGGCGGCAAGCAAAGCGCCAAGGCGGTCATGACGGCGGTTGCGTCGCACCGTGAAGAATTCGAGTTCGAACACCACGCCACCGGCCCGAACATGGACGCGACGCCCAACGACATCATCGCGCGCATCGAGCGTTACAGCGGCCTGGCGCTGGCGGAGGCATTCGCCAATCCCGAGCTTGAACAGGCCGTGAAATGGCACGCCAAATACGCTCGCCAGAACGGCATACATGTTTCGCCGACCTTCATGATCGACGGTCTTGTGCAGCCGGGCTTGAGCAGTGGCGACCCCGTGTCGAAGTGGGTCGCAGAATTGGGTTGAGCGGCGGGCTCAACCCAGCGCACCGATCCGCTCATTGATCCATTCACGGCTGCGCGCCAGCGCCTTGCGCGCCAACGTGGTCGGGAAATGGATGAAGCCGTGCGGCGACTCGGGCATGAGGTGCATTTCGACCTCTGCCGAGTTGGCCCAGCGCTCGGCCATTTGCAGTGTGTCATCCAGCAGCGGGTCGATCTCTCCGACGAACATCAGTGCGGGCGGAAGGCCGGTCAAATCGCCATACAGCGGTGACAGTGGCGGCTCGCGGCGTTTATCGTCGCTTCGGTCGGGGGTAAGCGCGCGCATGGCGCCGACCATGCCCGGACCGTCCAGCACCAGCGTATCCGGCCCTGCGGTACGCACGCTCTTGGTGCCCGTCAGGTCGTAAACGCCGTAGTACAGCACCGTCCCCACTATCCGCTCGAGCAGATCAGGTCGGCTTTTCAATTTCAGAAGCGTGGCTGCGGCAAGATGTCCGCCAGCGGATTCGCCGACCACGATAACCGGCAGGCCGGCAAACTCCTCGCAGTCTTTGCCCAACAGCCAGCAGGCGGCAGAAAAACAATCCTCCATCAGGCCCTCGATGGGGGTTGTTACAGCAAGTCGGTAATCAACCGAAACAATGGCTACGTCGCAGGCGTTGACCATGCCGACGTTGAGATCATCGTTCATCTGGGCATTACCGATCACCCATCCGCCGCCGTGGATGTCGAACACCACGCCCTTGGGTTTACCTTTGGGGCGGATGATGCGCACGGGCACCGGTACGTTATCCGAACTGACCGTTCTTTTCTCGATGCGCAGGTCATGGCCTCCCGGTTTCAGGGCGCTGCCGATCTGAGCTGCACGCAACAGCGCCTGAATCAGCCGGGGCGTGACGCGATTGCGAATCTGGAAACGCGGCATCCGCGCGAGGGTTTTATTAAACCGTCGTACTTCTACCAATTCCTGCTCACTGGAAGGCCAAGGCTGTTTTGTGTCCACTTTCTGCTCTCTTGTCAGGCTGACGTATGCAGGGGCGCGCAACGCGGTTTGCCCCCACCTGTACCTGAGAGGCTTTTAGTCGTAGAACGGTTCAACGGATGCCCGACTGCCCACGAAAAAACTGTCCGCGACCAGCCGCAACGGTTGCAGGTCCAAGTCACTGGCTTTATCGCCGATCAACTGTTGGAAGTGGCGATACACCGCTGCGTACTCGCCCTCTTCTGAAACAGCCTGACGCACGCCATCGATACTCAACACTGCACCGCCGTTGTCCAGGCGCAACGTCCCCTCAGCGCAGCGAATCTCGATGCTCCAAAGCTCGTCGTGACCATGATCGAAATCGAACTCGGCGCGGATATCGAGATGGCGCATGTCGGACATTTTGATGGACGCAGCGATAGGCGACTGGCAATTGCTCGGCACGCGCAGTTCGGCAGACTCGACGAACAATGACAGTGGCAGCAGGTGGGTCACGATCGACAGGGCATTGATGCCCGGATCGAACACGCCCAGGCCACCGGGCTGCCAGATCCACGCCTGACCGGGGTGCCATTTGCGCACGTCTTCTTTCCAGTCGATCTGCACGCTGTGCAGGGTGCGGGTGGACAACCACTCACGCGCCGCTTCGATACCCTGCGCGTAACGCGAATGCCAGGCAAACAGACCGCTGACGCCCTGCTCTTGCACTTGGGCCACCAACGCCATCGCCTCACCCAGGGTCGCGCACGGCGGTTTCTCGACCAACACATGTTTGCCGGCCGCCAACGCTTCCTGCACCAGAGCAAAGCGACCTTGCGGGGGCGTACAGAACGCAATCGCGTCAACCTGCAGCCCGCTCGCAAGCAGTTCGCCCAGGGATTTGAAATTCTCTACCCCGGCGCACGGCTGGCCTTGCGTGGCCACGGCCACCAGCTCAAACGCGGGGTTGGCGTGGATCGCCGGGACGTGTTGATCCTGCGCAATCTTGCCGTAGCCCACCAGACCGAGACGAATCGGTTGCATACATGACTCCTGAGTTTTTGTAGTTATCGTGCGGCACAGTAAACCAGATGTTAATCGTGGTCGGTAAGGGGCATCGGCGCGGGAGCTGTTTCCCTGGTCAATCTCACCTTCGATAATCTTCAGCGCCCGTTCAGGGCCTTCGTGAGCAAGCTCACTCCCACCACTGCGATGGCTCCGCATCCCATGTGGTTTAACTTAACGGCCGCAGAACCACCCCATCACTCAATAGTCTTAGCCTTGCAGTCATTGCCTTGTATAGTTGCCCTCTTCATCTCAGGAGCTTTCCATGCGCATTCCTTCTCGCTTGATCGGTGGCGTTCTGGTCGCCACGTTGCTGACTCAGATTTCGGCCTGCGGCAGTATTTTCTATCCTGATCGTCGTGGTCAGATCGATGGCAAGGTTGACCCGGCCATTGCGGCGCTGGATGCTTTCGCGCTGCTGTTCTATATCATTCCAGGGGTGATTGCGTTTGCGGTGGACTTCGCCACTGGTGCGATCTATTACGGGCCTGGCGAGCATGCGCAGATCGATCCGCAAAAGCTGCAAAAAGCGCTCAAGGCTGACGGCAGTGTCGACAACACCAAGCTGCAAGCCATCATTGAAACCGAGCTGGGCCGTTCCCTGCCGTTGAACGATCCACGCCTGATCCAGCACAAAGGCAGTGTCGAACAACTGGCAGCACTGGGTCTGGTCCCGGCTGCCTGATATCAATTCCGTTCAAGGAAGCGTCATGAGCACCACTGCCGAACATTCCCGACTGCTGCGTCTCGCGACACGGGCTTCGCTGGCAGTTGCCACGACGCTGATCCTGGCCAAGGGCGTTGCCTGGTGGCTGAGCGGTTCGGTGAGTCTGCTGGCCGGTCTTACCGACTCGCTGCTCGATGGCGCCGCCTCGTTCCTCAACCTGCTGGCGGTGCATTACGCACTTAGGCCTGCAGATGACGATCATCGCTATGGCCACGGCAAGGCGGAAGCGCTGTCGGGCATGGCGCAGGCGTTGTTCATCACCGTCAGTGGTGTGCTGATTGCCGTTCAGGCGGTCGAGCGCATCCAGAATCCCGAACCGCTGGGCGCGCCGCTGCTGGGCATGGTCGTGATGGTGGTTTCCATCGCGCTGACGATCGCACTGCTCACCCTGCAATACCGGGTGATCAAGGCGACCGGCTCGGCAGCGATCCGCGCCGATTCGCTGCACTACCGTTCAGACCTGCTGCTTAACGCCAGCATTTTGGTGGCGCTGACGTTGGCGTATTTCGGCTGGCAACAGCTGGACGCGTATTTTGGGCTGGGCATCGCGCTGTATATCTTGTGGAGCGCCTTTCAAATCGCCCGCGAAACGATATCGGTGTTGATGGATGCGGAGTTGCCGGCCGATGTCAGCACTCAAATGCTGGCACTGGCGTGCGATGTGCCGGGCGTGCTCGGGGCGCATGATCTGCGTACACGAATCTCCGGTAATCACTGGTTTGTGCAATTGCACCTTGAGCTACCGGGCACCCTGACGCTGTCGGTCGCCCACGCCATTTGTGATCAGGTGGCCGACGCCATTTACAAGCAATTCCCGAAGGCCGAAGTGCTGGTGCACGCCGACCCTCAGGAAGTCGTCAAGCAGGCCAGTGCCTGACCGGCATCAGTTGACGCTGTAACCTCGCCCCGCCAGGCACGCGCCCATCGAGCGACGATACAGATCGACCATGTCAGGCGATGGCTGGCCGGTGACATTGGCCGGGTCGAAACCGCTTTGCTCCGCAGCCCAGCGGTAGCACTGGTATTTATCCAGCTCGACCTGCTGCGGGCTCTGCCCGTTGGTAGGGTAGGCCACCGGATCATAGCCATTGCCCTGTTGTTCGGCCGGCGGAGCCTGATACACGGCTTCGTTCTGCGGCGGATTGACCACCACATAGTCCTGACTGTCCGGCTGGTAGGCGTAATAAGTGCCGGCAGCCAGAAACAGCAGGCTGCTGCCGATCCATACTTCCTGAGAGTAGGACGGTAGTCTGCTGACACGCACGCCGTAGGGCGGTGTCACCACGACATACCGCGGGCCTTGCGGGCGATACCAGTAGCCACCCGAGTAGTAATAGTCCTGCCCACGATAGGGAATACGCGAGTAGCCACCCGGTACGCGATCTATCGCATAGCCAGGCCGGTATTGCGGGCCGGGGCCCCAGCCATTGCCACGCCCATCGGGGCGTCCTTCCCAGTGATCATTAGGGCGACCGTTACCGGCCTGCCAGTTGCGATTGTTGCCGCGTGGAATGTCCTGGTAATAGCCCTGACGCGGCGGCTGGGTTTGCCACGCCTCTTTCGGGCCGCTCTGAATCGGCAGGTTGTCCTGAGCCTGGCGCAACTGCTGACGCTGCTGGTTTTGCTGCTGCTGAATCTGGCGCTGCTGATCGCGCTGTTGCTGCTCGATCTGCTGTTGCTGCTGGCGCTCGACGTTGCGCTGCTGAAGCTGCTGTTGCTGGATCTGCTGCTGTTGCTGACGCTCGACCTGACGCTGCTGGTTCTGCTGTTCCTGAATCTGGCGTTGCTGATTGGTCTGCTGCTGGTTGATCAGTTGTTGCTGCTGACGCTCGACCTGGCGCTGCTGGTTTTGCTGCTGTTGGATCTGCCGCTGCTGATTGTTCTGCTCTTGAGCACGCTGTTGCTGCTGCTGACGCTGCTGCGCGTTTTCACCGGGGCTGCCGTAAAGCGGATTGCGCGGCGGTTCATCACGTTCGTCGGCCAGCGCCTGAGCACCAATGCTCAGACACAACAGACTTACACCCGCAAACTGCCAGATGCCAGATTTCATGCTTTCCTCACTAGAGCGCGGGTTGACGTCATTAAGACTGTTTAAGCGTAGCGCCGTTCTGCGCACTTTATCAGCAGACAAAGAAAAGGGGACCAAATGGCCCCCTTGAGATACTTCGTCCTGGCGCAGCGCTTTTGACGCTGGCTCACCTCATGCCGTCTTCTGGACAGTATGTAGCCCGGGGGCCTGACACACCCTGTTGGGTGGGAGGCCGCGACTGGCCTGATTCGGCGGGTCGCGCTGGACGCTGTGTCCGGGCAGTGATTCTGTTTAAAAGAATAGGCCTGAGGCTGAGGCAGAAGATTGCTAATATTGCGGATTAAAACATTACTTGCGCAATTTTTGACTTCAGATGAATAATCCAGCGCAATTGAATTGATAATGGGGTGCATCGTGAGCAAGCTCGACAGATACGACCTGAGCATTTTGGCTGAATTGCAACGGGACGCACGGATATCCAACCAGGAATTGGCCGAACGCATTGGTCTGTCGCCGTCGCCCTGCTCGCGCCGGGTCAAGCAACTGGAAGACGACGGTTACATCGTGCGCCAGGTTGCCCTGCTGGACCGCAAGAAACTGGGCCTGAACCTGACCGCCTACGTGCTGATCGGCATGGACCGGCACACACCCGAGCGCTTCGAGAACTTCGAGCAGCAGATCCGCAACCTGCCTCAGGTACTGGAATGCAGCCTGGTGACCGGCATGGACGCGGACTATCAACTGAAGGTGGTGGTGCCGGACATGGATCACTATCAGAAGCTGCTGCTGGGCCATCTGACCCGCATCGAAGGCGTGACCAGCGTCAAGTCGAGCTTTGTCCTCAATCAAGTGCTGGCCAGCACCGAAATGCCGCTGACTCACCTGCGCAACTGAGCCAGCACCGGTATCACAGTTTTGCGGCGACTTCCCTGTACTGGCCCTGATCCAGGCCCTCCAGCGTCCAGTCGCCAATCCTGACCCGCACCAGCCGCAGGGTCGGCAAGCCGACGGCAGCGGTCATACGCCGCACCTGCCGATTGCGCCCTTCCTTGATAACCAGCTCCAGCCAGCTTGTCGGCACACTCTTGCGAAAGCGCACGGGCGGGTTGCGCGGCCAGAGTTGCGGTTCATCGAGCTGCCGCGCTTCGGCGGGCAAGGTCGACCCGTCATTGAGCTGCACACCGTCGCGTAACTGCTGCAACTGCTCATCGCTCGGCTCGCCTTCGACCTGCACCCAGTAGGTCTTGGCCAGCTTGTGCTTGGGATCGGCAATGCGCGCCTGCAACTGGCCGTCGTTGGTCAATAGCAGCAAACCTTCGCTGTCGCGATCCAGACGCCCGGCCGGATAGATGCCGGGGATCTTGATGAAGTCCTTGAGCGTGGCGCGCCCTTCCTCATCGCTGAACTGGGTCAGCACGTCGAAAGGCTTGTTGAACAGGATCAGCCTGGGCTCGGCCGGTGGCGCTTTGGCGACACGCCGGGCAGTGCCTGTCGGTGTGGAGGCAGGACGGCGGGAAACGGGGCGTTGGGTGCGGGACATGAGAATTCGGCAATCGGAAAACAGAAAGGGCCACTTTAGTGGCCCTTGGTGCAAATACCAATCTATTAACGGCAAGCCATCAACGGAATGGCGGCTCGTCGAAGCTGCGCAGTTTGCGTGAGTGCAGCGAGTTCACCTCGGTACGCAGCAGGTCCAGCGCAGCGATGCCGATTTTCAGGTGCTGACTGACAGCACGCTCATAGAACGCATTCGCAGAACCCGGCAGCTTGATTTCGCTGTGCAGCGGCTTGTCGGATACACACAGCAACGTGCCGTAAGGCACACGCAGGCGATATCCCTGAGCAGCGATGGTGCCGCTTTCCATGTCGACCGCCACTGCGCGCGACAGGTTGATCAGCGGACGTTCCTGAGCCCAGCGCAGTTCCCAGTTACGGTCGTCATAGGTCAACACCGTGCCGGTGCGCAGGCGCTTCTTGAGCTCTTCGCCGCGCTCGCCGGTAATCTGCGCAGCCGACTCCTGCAAGGCTAGTTGCACTTCGGCAAGCGCCGGAATCGGGATATGGGGCGGCAGTACGCGGTCGAGAATCCCGTCGCGACGCATGTAGGCGTGAGCCAACACGTAATCGCCGATGGTCTGCGACTGACGCAGGCCGCCGCAGTGACCGATCATCAGCCAGCAATGCGGACGCAGCACCGCGAGGTGATCGGTGATGTTCTTGGCGTTGGACGGGCCGACGCCGATGTTGACCAGCGTCACGCCATGACCGTCTTCGGCGATCAGGTGGTAGGCCGGCATCTGATAGCGGTGCCAGACCACGCTGGCGACGATGGCCTGGGCTTCTTCCTGGCCCATGCTCTTGTCGACCACCACGTTACCCGGCAGGACCATGCGCACGAAACGCGGGTCTTCGCGGAGCTTTTCCAGGCCGTGCAGAATGAACTGGTCGACATAGCGATGGTAGTTGGTCAGCAGAATCCACGGCTGCACATGACGCCAGTCGCTGCCGGTGTAATGCACCAGACGGCGTAGCGAAAAATCCACCCGCGCAGCGTCGAACAGCGCCAGTGGCAGCGGATCGACGTTGGCCCAGTCGTAGAGGCCGTCGGCAATGCCGTCGGTGGCAGCCGACAGGTCGGTGCTCGGGAACACTCGTGCCAGCGCCGCCGCGGTGACGCCCGTGCCGGCCAGCTCATCGCCCTGCTCGACCACGTAAGGATAAGGAATGCTCTGCTCGCTCATACCGACTTCGACCGTCACGGTGAAATCGTTCATCAGCGGGACAAGTTGTTCGAGCAGGTACTTTTTGAAGGCCTTGGGCTGCGTGACGGTGACGCTGTAAGTGCCCGGCAGCTGCACCTTGGCGTAGGCGCGCGTGGTGACCGGCACTTCGCCCTGGCATTTGTAGACCAGGCGCAGTTCCGGGTAGCTGAATTGCGCTCGCTCTTCGGCAGTGGGTTCAACGCGGTCTTTCAGGTAGCGCTTGAGCGCCTGACTCAGCGCACTGGTGGCGCGTTCATGCAGCTCGGCGAGCCGTTCTACAGCCTGCTCGGCGGTGTCGACAACAACAAAGGCTTGGGTCACGATTCATGTCCTGTCTGATCTTGCAGACGTGCATCGTAACGGGTTCGCGTGCTCATGCCACCTGCGGCGAGGCCCTTTGCAGCAATGTTTCTACGTCAACACCCTTGGGCAAAGCGCCATACACCCGCCCACCAGACACCAGTCGACCGGCAATGAAGCCGTCACTGACCGCCGCGTTACCCGCTTCCAGCAACAACTTGCCCTGCAAGGCGATGGCGATGTCTTCGGTCAGTTGGCGGGCGCGGTACTGAATGTCGCCAGTGTCCTGAAACGCCGCCTTGAGCTTGCCGATATGTGCCGCCAGCTGCCGGTCGCCATGTCCGTCGCCCAGTTCGTCGAACAGCGCATCGAGTGCGCCGGGCTCCTTGGACAGGGTTCGCAGCACGTCCAGGCATTGCACGTTGCCGGAGCCTTCCCATGTCGAGTTGACCGGCGCTTCGCGGTACAAGCGGGGCAGAATGCTGTCCTCGACATAACCGGCGCCGCCCAGGCACTCGGCGGCTTCGTTGATCATGCCCGGGGCGCGTTTGCAGATCCAGTATTTGCCCACTGCCGTGACCAGACGCACAAAACGCTTTTCGTGGTCATCATCCAGGTGATCAAGCGCGCGCCCCATCCGCAGGGTCAGGGCCAGCGCGGCCTCGCTTTCCAGTGCCAGATCAGCCAGCACGTTCTGCATCAACGGCTGCTCGGCGAGCAACCGGCCACTGACCGTACGGTGCGCGCAATGGTGAGTCGCCTGAGTCAGCGCCTGACGCATCAAGGCACTGGAGCCAATCATGCAGTCGAAACGGGTCATGGCGACCATTTCGATGATGGTCGGGACGCCGCGCCCTTCTTCGCCGATCATCCATGCCAGCGCGCCACGAAACTCGACTTCGCTGGAGGCGTTGGACCAGTTGCCGAGCTTGTTTTTCAGGCGCTGAATGTAAAACTCGTTACGCGTGTCGTCCGGCCTATGGCGCGGCAGCAGAAAACAGCTGAGGCCCTTGTCGGTCTGCGCCAGGGTCAGGAATGCATCGCACATGGGTGCCGAGCAGAACCATTTATGCCCGACCAGTTCGTAGGCCTGGCCGGGGCCGCCTGCTCCCACCGGGAACGCACGCGTGGTGTTGGCGCGCACGTCGGTGCCGCCCTGCTTCTCGGTCATGGCCATGCCGATGGTCGCGCCACGCTTGTGCGCAATGCCCACGTTGCGTGGATCGTACTCAGTCGACTGCACCTTGGGCAGCCAGATTTCAGCCAGATCCGGTTGCAGCCTGAGCGCAGGAACGCTGGCGAAGGTCATGGTCAGCGGACAGCCGCTGCCAGGGTCTGCCTGGGTATGCAAATAACTCATGGCCGCACGCGCCACGTGAGCGCCGGGCTGCGGATCGGTCCATGGCAACGACGGGATGCCATGCTCGATGGCCGTGCTCATCAACTGGTGATACGCCGGGTGGAATTCGACCAGGTCGATGCGGTGCCCGTAACGGTCATGGCTGGCAAACTCAGGCTTGTGCTGGTTGACCAGAAAGCCCGCCGCCATCAGCGGGCCACCTGCCAGCGCACCGTAGGCATCGATACGCGACTGCGCCCAGCCCGCCCCCAATTGCCTGCTCCATTCCTGAAGTGGCACGTCGATACGGTAAAGGTTTGCCCCGTCCAGCGGCGGCGGTTGATTGGTGACTTCGTGGGTTTCGGCGAATTGATTCAGGTTCATGAGTCATCTCCTGCCTGAGTACACACACAACATGCACACAGTGAATCACGCACCCGGCCCTCGCAAAAGTGCCGTAGCCGCCTAACCGTCGGCGTTTTCAGCTGATGACGCTATAAGGCCGCTTATATACCCCATTGAGCCTTGAGTTCAGGCGCCCTGCGCACCGCGCCCGGCACGACCATCAGCATCGGCACGCTCAGCGTGAAACAGCTGCCCTTGCCGGGTTCGGAACGATGACTCAGTTCGCCGCCCTGCAACTCGACCAGTTTCCGGCAGATCGCCAGTCCGATGCCCAGCCCGCCGTATTCGCGGGTCATGGAGCCGTCGACCTGAAAGAAATGCTGATACAGCCGGGCGTCGTCCAGGCGGCTGAAGCCGATACCGCTGTCCATCACTTCGACCCGCAGGTACAGGCGCTCCAGGTCTTGCGGATGGCCACTGAAACGCACCTGCACCGCGCCCTTCCGGGTGAATTTGATCGCGTTGTCCACCAGACACTCGATGCACTGGTAGAGCTTGCTCGCGTCGCCACGAAGGCTCGGCGGCAGTTTATCGTCCAGATCGAGCGTCAATATCAGGCCCTTGGACTGAGCCGCGCCGCTGAAACGCTCCTCTAACCTGTCAGCCAGATCCTCGGGGGAAAACGCCTCGCAGTCGGCGTACAGCACACCGGCCTGCAGCTCGGTGAGGGTCAGGATACCGTTGATCATGCTCATCATGTCGCGTGCCGAACTGGCGGCGGTTTGCTGATACATCTCGACTTCGTCGTCCATGTCCAGCGTCTGCATGACCTCCAACGATCCGATCACCCCGTTCATCGGCGTTCGCAGCTCATGGGTGAGCGTGGCAAGGAACTCGTCCTTCAGCCGGTTGCTGTTGGCCAGTTGCTGGTTGAGGCGCTCCAGATCCTGACCGGCGGCCAGCAAGGTTTGCGCCTGCTGCCTGCGGGCGTGGTTGATACGGTCGGCCAGCGCCATCGACAGGAAGGCCATTTCCAGCACCGTGCCGATGTGCGAGGCGTACATGGTCAGGAACGTATTGGGCAGATAGCCAAGCAGCATCAAGCCGAAGATCAGTCCGCTGACCATGAATACCGACCAGGCAAGTACGAAGTAGCGCCCGACCCGTTCGCCTTTGATGACCGCAACGATACCCGCCAGGTAGATCGTCAGAGAGCCCGCCATGACCAGCTGAGTGGCACCGCGCAGAGCCGGCCCGTAGCTGAGGAACAAGGCCATGAACATGACCAGTACGGCAGCGCCGATAACCGCCAGCAGCAGCCGGTCCAGCCAGCGGCTCAATTGTGCGGAGCCCAGAAAGCTGCGCGAAAACTGGCATGCGAATAACGTCGCCAGAGACATCAGGAAGGGGGTCGACGCATTCGCCCACCAGGGGCTGTCAGGCCACAGGTATTCGATGGCGACGCCGTTGATCGACATCTGATAAAGCCCGAACGAGGCGACATACAGCAGGTAATACAGGTAATCCACCTCACGAACGCTGAGGTAGATGAACAGGTTGTAGACCAGCATGCCCAGGAGCACGCCGTAGATCAGACCGAAGACGTAAACCTTGGTGGGCTGAGCGTCCAGATACGCGTGGGTAGACCAGAGGTTGAGCGGTGCCTGAACAGAGCCTTCGCTGCGAATACGCATGTACAGGGTTCGCGCCTGGCCCGGCGGCAGGTCCAGCTGGAAGAGGTAGTTGTTCTGGGCGAACTGGCGGCTGGAGAACGGCAGCATGTCTCCGGTCTGCCAGACCCGCCCGGGATTCCCGTCGGCATCCGGGACATAGAAATCAACGTGGTCCATTGGCGGATAGGCCAGTTCCAGCAACCAGTCGTTATGGATGCTGGCGTCCGTCGGGCGGTAGGTCAGCTCGACCTTCAGCCAGAAGGCGGAACGCGAATAACCGGCGTTGAAGGTACCGGCAGGCACGGGCTGAAAGGCACCGGCGTGAGCGGCGGCACTGACGCTTTCGATGGTCGCCTCGCCGGTCGGGTCTTCGAATGCCTGAATGGCACGGCCCAACGGCAGAAAACGAGTGTTTTCATCAAACTCGACTGCATGACTCTGCAACGGCAGCCAAAGAGCCAGAATGATCAACAGATAGCGCATTGAAGCCCCAAGGTAGGTCGTCGCGTTCAATCCATCCATTGATTACGACGTCCCGCAAATTTCTATCCTTGAAACAGGCTAATGATTCAAACAGACCGTTGAACGTGCACATGTACCGGCAGACATCAGTAAAGACCCGAACCGTCACTTGTCAGCCTTGCCACTCAAGCATAGCCGCTAATAGCTTAAAGACAGTATCGCGATCAAAATCAAGGCAATAGCTCTATATCGGTGACCGCAAGGCAAACATGAGTACTTTTTAAGGTTTTGTCGAGCCTGCCGTTGTCACCGATCGGGCTCGATCCGCAAGAAAAAACCGGCACCCCGAGCGGTCCGCGAAAGGTTTAGTGATAAGCTCGCGCACCATGAATATCTATAGCTCCCGCCCCGTAGTCCTTTGCCTGTCCGGTCACGACCCTAGTGGCGGCGCCGGTATGCAGGCCGATATAGAAGCCCTGCTCGCCCAAGGCTGCCATGCCGCTCCGGTGATTACCGCGCTCACCGTGCAAGACACGGTGAACGTCAGTGATTTCCGCGTGCTGGATCGCGAATGGGTGATGGCGCAAGCCAATGCAGTCCTCAACGATTCGAGCGTAGCAGCCGTCAAGCTGGGCATGCTGGGGTCACTGGAAATGGTCGATACGGTAGTCGAACTGCTTCTGGCCCACCCGCATTTGCCCATGGTCTGTGATCCGGTGCTACGCGCTGGCGGCGGCGGCAGACTGGGCAAGGACGAGGTCGGCTACGCCATGCGTGAACGCCTGTTGCCCCTGTCGACCATCGCCACCCCGAACCTTCCGGAAGCCCGCATCCTTGCCGAGCTTCCCGAAGGGACTGCGGACGAGTGCGCTGACAAACTACTGCCGTTTTGTGAATATCTGTTGATCACAGGCGGACATGGTGACGAGCAGCAAATCCATAACCGTCTGTACCTGCGTGACGGCCGGACCCACACTTTCGTCTGCGAGCGTTTGCCCGGCAGCTACCACGGCTCTGGCTGTACCCTGGCCAGCGCACTGGCCGGGCGCATCGCCCAGGGTGAAGAGCTGGTCAGCGCGGTGAAGTCGGCACTCGACTACACCTGGCGGACCCTGAGGGATGCCGAACAGTTGGGCCGGGGGCAATTCGTGCCACGTCGGCTGCCGCTGGATTTTTGCTCGTAACACATCGCCATGAGGGTCGATTCATGAAACTGCGTGGCCTGTATGCCATTACCGACAGCCAGTTGCTGTCCGGAAAATTTCTGTCGTATGTCGAAGCTGCGCTGGACGGCGGCGTGACTCTGCTGCAATACCGCGACAAGAACAGTGACGAGTCCCGCCGTCTGCGCGAAGCGACCGAACTGCTCAAGCTCTGCGAGCGCTACAAGACCCGACTGATCATCAACGATGACGCTGAGCTGGCTGCGCGGCTGGGGGTGGGCGTGCATCTGGGACAGTCCGACGGCTCGCTGCCCGATGCCCGCGCCCTGCTCGGACACAAGGCGA
The DNA here is from genome assembly GCF_977070315.1 of Plantibacter cousiniae (nom. nud.). Lineage (NCBI taxonomy): Bacteria > Bacillati > Actinomycetota > Actinomycetes > Micrococcales > Microbacteriaceae > Plantibacter > Plantibacter cousiniae (nom. nud.). Next base: position 45,785 of record NZ_CDRVEU010000011.1, read on the forward strand.
TTGTCGGTGCCACCTGTCATGGCCGCGTGGAGCTGGCCGAGCAAGCCAAGGCTGACGGCGCGACGTACGTGGCATTTGGCAGGTTCTTCAATTCCCTGACCAAGCCTGGCGCCCCCGCTGTACCGCTGGACCTGATCGCTCAGGTGCGTGCCAGGGTCCACCTGCCGATCGCGGTGATTGGCGGCATAACCCTGGAGAACGCACCGCAACTGGTTGAACACGGGGCCGACCTGCTCGCCGTGGTGCACGGCTTGTTCGGCGCTGAAAACACTCAGGAAGTGACGCGCCGGGCAAAAGCTTTCACGGCGTTGTTGTAGAGCGGAATGGTCGTGGGCCAGAACCGGGCGACGCTTCGTTTTCTCGCGAAGGCGATGGTTCAGAATGCGCTGTTTTCGGGGCCTGCACTGCCCCCTTCGCGAGCCAGTACGTGGATCCTCCTTCATTTGATATAGTGCGTGTTCCTTCGCCTTCTCTGGCTCATGCCACCCAATAAAGCAGCCCACCCTGAAGCTGCCCGCCTCGGCTGACCCCAGCGTAGACACGAATTCCCCGTTTCAAAGCAGAGACCCGATCATGTCCCGTTCCGAAACACTGTTCGCCAACGCCCAAAAACACATCCCCGGCGGCGTCAATTCGCCGGTTCGCGCCTTCAAGAGCGTGGGTGGCACGCCACTGTTCTTCAAGCACGCTGCGGGCGCCTACGTGACTGACGAAGACGACAAGCGTTATGTGGATTACGTCGGCTCCTGGGGCCCGATGATTCTTGGCCATAGCCACCCCGACGTGCTCGACGCCGTGCGCAGCCAGCTGGAACACGGCCTGTCCTACGGCGCACCGACGGCCATGGAAACCGAAATGGCCGACCTGGTCTGCGAACTGGTGCCATCCATGGAAATGGTTCGCATGGTCAGCTCGGGTACTGAAGCGACCATGAGTGCAATCCGTCTGGCCCGTGGCTTCACCGGCCGCGACAGCATCCTCAAGTTCGAAGGTTGCTACCACGGTCACTCCGACAGCCTGCTGGTCAAGGCCGGCTCCGGTGCGCTGACCCTCGGCGTGCCCAGCTCGCCTGGCGTACCTGCCGCTTTCGCCAAACACACCCTGACCGTGCCCTTCAACAACCTCGACGCCGTGCGTGAACTGCTGGCCGAAGTGGGTCAGGAAGTGGCGTGCATCATCGTCGAACCCGTGGCTGGCAACATGAACTGTGTGCCGCCTGCGCCTGGCTACCTGCAAGGGCTGCGCGACCTGTGCGACGAACACGGCGTGGTGCTGATTTTCGATGAAGTGATGACCGGTTTCCGCGTTGCCCTCGGTGGCGCACAGGCTTACTACGGCGTGACGCCCGACCTGAGCACTTTTGGCAAAATCATCGGCGGCGGCATGCCGGTCGGCTGCTTTGGCGGCAAACGCGAAATCATGTCGCACATCGCACCGCTCGGCCCGGTCTATCAGGCCGGCACCCTGTCGGGCAACCCGCTGGCGATGGCGGCCGGCCTGACCACCCTGCGCCTGATCAGCCGTCCGGGCTTTCACGATGAACTGAGCGACTACACCCGCCGCCTGCTCGAAGGCCTGCAACAGCGCGCTGATGCCGCAGGTATCCCGTTCGTGACGACCCAGGCCGGCGGCATGTTCGGCCTGTATTTCAGCGAAGCCGACCAAATCGTGACGTTCGAAGACGTGATGACCAGTGACTCCGAGCGCTTCAAGCGCTTCTTCCACCTGATGCTGGAAGGCGGCGTTTACCTCGCGCCGAGCGCTTTCGAAGCGGGTTTCACTTCCATCGCCCATGGTGATGCCGAGCTGAAACTGAGCCTGGATGCCGCAGAAAAGGCATTCGCTGCGCTGAAATAAGCTCGTCAGGCATCACTCGCGCAGGGTGTCAGTGAACCGGCGCGAGTGATGACTGCGAATGAAACTGAACGTTAAGTACGTATTTTGCTTCTACAATGCAATGCGAACGCTGCACAGACACGCTGACAACAACCCTCTTTCAGGTAATCCGCCCGTAAAAAAGGATGTTTTCAGGCCGTGCAGCAGAAAATCCGTAAAGACTTTGTAAGGTTGGCTCTGCTTATTTCATAATGCGCAGCCAGCACGTTTAGCTGGTCGGGCATGCCCGCACCTTTTTCAGAGGTAAGTCGACTCCCATGAACCGCACCGGCCGCACCCTTGTATTGGGCTGCCTGTTGCTTGTCTATCCTCTGCTGGCAACTGCCGGCGGCAACTCGTTGTTAGTCCCGGCGATGGGTCGTTGCACCCTCAATACCCAGCCAGAGAACCTGCCAGCAGCGCTCGAAGCCTGCCAGCAGGCCGCCAAGGGTGGGGACGCGCAGGCGCAGTACGAGTTGGGTGAGTTCTATTACGAGGGCAGAAATGCACCTCGCGATTTGTCGCAGGCGCTGAATTATTTCGAGCAGGCTTCGCTGCAGGGCCATGCCCAGGCGCAGTATCAACTGGGCTTGATGTTCAGCCGTGGTGAAGGTGTGCAGGCCAACAACATTCAGGCCTACATCGTGCTGAAGATGGCCGCGGTCAACGGTTCGGAAGACGCGCTGGACGCTGCCGACGAAGTCTCGGCGAAGATGCAACGTGACGAGCTCGAAGTCGCCACTCAGGTACTCGGGCAGATTTTCCGCAAATACCTGCTTGAACTGCAGACCGCCGAAGGTCGCAGTCCTTTTTCTCCGTTGCCCTGATCAGGAATCTTTCAGGGCAATCGCGATTCACACCTGCAACGCTTACTTTTCCGGCATCGGCATGGGGAACGGCATCACATTGCTGCTGCCGCGCGCTTCGCTGATCTTCGGCGTGCCCATGCGTTCGACTTCATCGATGCGCACAATCGAATGCATCGGCACGAAACTGCGCACCACACCTTCGAACTGGGCCTTGAGCTTCTCTTCGCTCGGGTCCACCACAACGGTCGTGCGCTCGCCGAAGACGAATTCTTCAACTTCCAGAAAGCCCCACAGATCACTTTGGTAGATCTGCTTGGCGTACATCTCGAACACCTGTCCCTGGTTGAGGAAAATCACCTTGTAGATTGGAGCTTCGCGTTTGGTCATAACGGGCGGGTAACGATCGGAGATGAAAAAGGGGCACGGACTATAGCATGTCCGCCCGCCTCGTCGGACAGCCGACGCTAGGAACCCGAGCCCTTCATCCTTATAATGCGCGGTTCACTGACACGGTTGATCATCACGCATGGCCAAAAAGCTTTATATCGAAACCCACGGTTGCCAGATGAACGAGTACGACAGCTCGCGCATGGTCGACCTGCTGGGCGAACATCAGGCCCTGGAAGTCACCGCTCGCGCGGAAGACGCCGACGTGATCCTGCTCAATACCTGCTCGATTCGTGAACGCGCCCAGGACCGGGTGTATTCCCAGCTCGGCCGCTGGCGTGAGCTGAAGCTGGCCAATCCGGAAATGGTTATCGCTGTAGGCGGCTGCGTGGCCAGCCAGGAAGGCGCAGCCATTCGTGATCGCGCGCCCTATGTGGACGTGGTGTTCGGCCCGCAGACCCTGCACCGCCTGCCGGAAATGATCGACGCCGCACGCGTGACCCGCTTGCCGCAGGTCGATGTCTCGTTCCCGGAAATCGAAAAATTCGACCACTTGCCCGAGCCGCGCGTCGATGGCCCGAGCGCTTATGTGTCGGTGATGGAAGGCTGCAGCAAATACTGCACGTTCTGCGTGGTGCCCTACACCCGTGGCGAGGAAGTCAGTCGCCCGTTCGACGATGTGCTGAGCGAAGTCATCCACCTGGCCGAAAACGGCGTGCGTGAAGTCACCCTGCTGGGGCAGAACGTCAACGGTTATCGCGGCACCACCCACGACGGCCGCGTCGCAGACCTGGCGGACCTGATCCGCGTGGTCGCCGCCGTCGATGGCATCGACCGAATTCGCTACACCACCTCGCACCCGCTGGAGTTTTCCGACAGCCTGATCCAGGCCCACGCGGAAGTGCCGGAACTGGTCAAACACCTGCATTTGCCTGTGCAGTCGGGCTCCGACCGTATTCTGGCGGCGATGAAGCGCAACCACACCACGCTGGAATACAAGTCGCGTTTGCGCAAGCTCAGGGCCGCAGTGCCGGGCATCAGTATCAGTTCCGACTTCATCGTCGGCTTCCCCGGCGAGACCGAAAAGGATTTCGACAACACCATGAAGCTGATCGAGGACGTGGGTTTCGACTTCTCGTTCTCGTTCGTCTACAGCCCGCGCCCGGGCACGCCCGCCGCGGACCTCAAGGACGATACGCCCGAAGCCCTGAAGAAAGAGCGCCTGGCAGCGCTGCAACATCGTCTGAACCAGCAGGGTTTCGAGATCAGCCGGCAGATGGTGGGCAGCATCCAGCGCATTCTGGTGACCGACTACTCGAAGAAAGACCCAGGCGAACTGCAGGGCCGAACCGAGAACAACCGGATCGTCAATTTTCGCTGCGACAACCCCAAATTGATCGGACAGTTTGCCGATGTACACATCGATGATGCGCAGCCTCACTCGTTGCGCGGCTCGCTGCTACAGTAAAGCTTGAGTGTCGCTGCAGAAACGAATCGCCGAATGAATTCGTTTCTGCGCGGTCCCTACCATTGAGCACGGTGAATCCCTGGCGCGGCCTTTAACAAGGCAACGCTTTCGCACAATCAGCGCTAGGGGTATTCTTCAATACATCTCAATTGCCGCCGGACGGCCATTAAACGACCTTGAACGCACCCATAGAACCTCATCGCTTCACCCTCGAGCCTTTCGAGGCCCATCGTTTCGCCAACTTGTGCGGGCAACTCGACGAGCACTTGCGCCTGATCGAGCAACGCCTGGACATCGAGATCCGCAATCGCGGCAATCAATTCGAGCTGATTGGCGACGCCAAACAAAATCATTCCGCCGAGAACCTTCTGCGCCGTCTGTACCGGGAAACCAAAGGTACCGAACTGACGCCGGACATGGTCCACCTGTTCCTTCAGGAATCGGGTGTGGACGGCCTCGACAATCACCCTGCCGCCGAAGTCGGCGTCTCGCTGCGCACCAAAAAGGGCATGATTCGCCCGCGCGGCCTGAACCAGCAGCGTTACGTCAAGGAGGTCGTCAGCAACGACATCAACTTCGGCATCGGCCCGGCGGGTACCGGCAAGACCTACCTGGCGGTGGCCTGCGCGGTGGATGCACTGGAGCGCGAGCAGATCCGACGCATCCTGCTGGTGCGCCCGGCGGTCGAGGCTGGCGAGAAGCTGGGCTTCCTGCCCGGCGATCTGGCACAGAAGATCGACCCGTACCTGCGCCCGCTGTACGACGCGCTGTACGAGATGCTCGGTTTCGAATACGTCGCCAAGCTGATCGAGAAGCAGGTCATTGAAGTGGCACCGCTGGCTTACATGCGCGGACGCACCCTTAATAACAGCTTCATCATTCTCGACGAAAGTCAGAACACCACCGTCGAGCAGATGAAGATGTTCCTGACCCGTATCGGCTTCGGCTCCACAGCCGTGATCACCGGCGACATCACCCAGGTCGACCTGCCGAAGGGCACTCGCTCCGGGCTGACGCACGTCATCGATGTGCTCAAGGACGTGCCGGGCATCAGCTTCACGCATTTCAAACCCAAGGATGTGGTTCGCCACCCGCTGGTTCAGCGCATCGTCGAAGCCTACGAGCGTTTCGACGACCGCCTCAGTGATGGTCCGTCGGGCAACAACAGTTACCCACGGGACAACCACCGCGATGCTTGAGCTGGACCTGCAGATTGCAAGCGAGACAAGCGCCCCTGACGAAGCCCGATTCCGCCTCTGGTGTGAAATGGGCCTGCGTCAGCGCAGTGCCGACTCCGAGCTGACCATCCGCCTGGTTGACGAAACCGAAGGGCGTGAGCTCAATCACACCTGGCGACACAAAAATTACGCAACAAACGTGCTTTCATTCCCGGCAGACGTTCCAGACGACATGCTGGACATCCCGTTGCTGGGTGATCTGGTCATCTGCGTTCCGGTCGTCAACCGTGAAGCCGTTGAACAGGGCAAGTCCGTCGACGCGCACTGGGCGCACATGGTCATTCATGGCTGCCTTCATCTGCTGGGTTACGACCACATCGATGATGAAGAAGCCGAAGAAATGGAAGCACTGGAACGAACGTTGCTTGAGGAGCTGGGCTATCCCGATCCCTACGCCGACGATGAAAGTGCCGACCATCCACATTCAGACACACCAAGCAAGGACCACGAGTAAGGGCTATGAGCGAAGACCGATCGAGCAACGGGCAAAAGTCATGGTTGGGTAAACTGACCCAGGCCTTTGTCCATGAGCCGAAAAACCGCCAGGAGCTGCTTGAGCTGCTGCGCGAAGCCCACCAGAACAAACTGCTGGACAGCGAAGCGCTGGCCATCGTCGAGGGCGCCATTCAAGTGGCTGACCTGCAAGTGCGCGACATCATGGTGCCGCGCTCGCAGATGATCAGCATCAAGGCGACCCAGACACCCCGGGAATTTCTGCCTGCGGTCATCGATGCTGCGCACTCGCGCTATCCGGTGATCGGCGAAAGCCACGATGATGTGCTCGGTGTGCTGCTGGCCAAGGATCTGCTGCCGCTGATCCTCAAGGCCGACGGTGACAGCGATGACGTCAAGAAGCTGCTGCGTCCGGCCACCTTCGTGCCCGAATCCAAGCGTCTCAACGTGCTGCTGCGCGAATTTCGCGCCAACCACAACCACATGGCCATCGTCATTGACGAATACGGCGGCGTGGCAGGTCTGGTGACCATCGAAGACGTGCTGGAACAGATCGTCGGCGACATCGAAGACGAGCATGACGTCGAGGAAGACAGCTACATCAAACCGCTGCCCAGCGGCGACTTCCTGGTCAAGGCCCTTACGCCGGTCGAGAATTTCAACGAATTCTTCGACAGCACGTTCTCGGACGACGAGTTCGATACTGTGGGCGGTCTGGTGATGAATGCCTTTGGCCATCTGCCCAAGCGCAACGAAATCACTGAAATCGGTGCCTATCGTTTCCGCATCCTGAGCGCTGACAGCCGTCGCATTCATTTGCTGCGCGTGACGCCCATTTCACGTCCGTAAACACTTGATGCTGCTTTAAGGAATCTACATGCGCTGGATAACCCGCCCCGGCTGGCCCGGTAACCTGCTGGCCCTGGCGGCTGGCGGGCTCACGACCCTGGCCCTGGCGCCTTTCGACCTCTGGCCTCTGGTGCTGGTCGCAGTGGCGATGTTCTATCTGGGCCTGCGCGACCTGAACCCGCGCCAGGCACTGGCCCGTGGCTGGTGCTATGGCTTCGGTCTGTACGGCGCCGGCACCAGCTGGATCTACGTCAGCATTCACACCTACGGCGGCGCTTCCGTGCTATTGGCTGGGCTGTTGATGCTGTTGTTCATCGCCGCCATTGCCCTGTTCTTCGCCCTTCCCGCCTGGGTCTGGGCGCGCTGGCTGCGTCGCAATGAAGCACCGCTGGCCGATGCGCTGGCCTTCGCAGCGCTATGGCTGTGGCAGGAAGCGTTTCGCGGCTGGTTTCTCACTGGCTTCCCGTGGCTCTACTCCGGCTACAGTCAGCTCGACGGCCCACTGGCCGGGCTTGCCCCCGTCGGCGGCGTATGGCTGATTTCGTTCTCGCTGGCGCTGACTGCTGCACTGTTGTGCAACCTGCACCGCCTGCGTGCACGCAAATCGTTTCTGGCCATGGGCGTGGTGCTGTTGCTGGCCCCGTGGGTGACAGGCCTGGCCCTCAAGGGTCACGCTTGGACATCGCCGTCCGGCGCGCCACTGAAAGTTGCGGCGATGCAGGGCAACGTCGAACAAAGCATGAAGTGGGACCCGCAAAAGCTCAACGATCAGCTGGCGCTGTACCGCGACATGACCTTCCGCTCGCAGCAGGCAGACCTGATCGTCTGGCCGGAAACCGCCGTGCCGGTGCTCAAGGAAAGCGCAGAAGGCTATCTGTCGATGATGGGCAAGTTCGCTTCGGACCGCGGCGCTGCGCTGATCACCGGCGTACCGGTGCGTGAACCGACCGGGCGCGGTGAGTATCGTTATTACAACGGCATCACGGTCACGGGCCAGGGTGACGGCACCTACTACAAGCAGAAGCTGGTGCCGTTCGGTGAGTACGTGCCGCTGCAGGACCTGCTGCGCGGGCTGATTTCCTTCTTCGACCTGCCAATGTCGGACTTCGCGCGCGGGCCGAACGATCAGGCGTTATTGCAGGCCAAGGGTTATCACATCGCGCCGTTCATCTGCTACGAAGTGGTCTATCCAGAGTTCGCCGCAGGCCTGTCGGCGCAAAGCGACCTGCTGCTGACGGTCAGCAACGACACCTGGTTCGGCACCTCGATCGGCCCTCTGCAACACTTGCAGATGGCCCAGATGCGCGCCCTTGAAGCAGGCCGCTGGATGATCCGGGCAACCAACAATGGCGTGACCGCGCTGATCGACCCGTTTGGCAAGATCACCGAGCAGATTCCGCAGTTCGAACGCGGCGTGCTGTACGGCGAAGTGGTGCCCATGCATGAACTCACGCCTTATCTGCACTGGCGCTCGTGGCCGCTGGCGATTGTCTGCCTGCTGCTGTTTGGCTGGGCGTTGATGGCGGCACGGATTTCCAAGACCGTCTGACTGCACCAAGCCGGTTTCATCTGCCTGCAGGTGGAATCGGCTTCAGATGGCCATTGCTTCAAATGATCATTGCCCCTTCCGATAGATCCACGGATAAACCAGCAAGCCTGCGGCTTCATTGAGCAGCATCCCGCTCTGCGTGAACACGCGACTTTCAGGCAGCCAGCCGCCAAAAGGCCGAGCGTTGTCGACACCCAGATAGCCGACCGGCGCACTCACCACAGTAAAGCCCGCCTGCTCGAAGCTCCAGCGTGCCCGCGGCATGTGCCAGGCCTGAGTCACCAGCACCACGCGCTTGATGCCTTGCGGCTGCAGAACTGCGGCGCTCATGGTCGCGTTTTCCCACGTGGTGCGACTCAGCCCCTCCTGCCAGCGCACCGTCACAGCAAAATCGTCCTGCAGTGACTGCGCCATGATCGCCGCCTCGCTGGGCGGCTGGTCAAAATGCAGGCCGCCGGAGGTCAATATCGGCAGTCCGGATTCTTTCGCCAATCGAGCCGCCAGACGCAGGCGCTCCAGTCCAAGACCGGTGGGCGTGTCTGCACCCCAGGTCGGCGAATTGCGCTCGCGCCCATTGCCCAGCACCACAATGGCGTCGGCCTGCTGCGCCAGCGTCGCCCATTGCTGTTGCGGCAAGGGCGGGATCTGCTCAAGTTTACGCGCTGCGAACTCTACGGCGACCGGCAGGCTCATCAGCCACAATCCGCCGAGGCCGACCGCAAAGGATACCGTCGCCAGTCGTGGCCGGGAGCGACGCAGCCACCAGCCAAGAATCAGCAGGACAAACAGAATACCGGGCGGCAAAAGAAGGGTTTTGAGCAGGTAGCGCAAGGGCATCGGAACATCTCCATGAGTGCCCGCAGCCTAGAATGTTTACAGACACGCGACAATGCCAGAAGCAGGAAGCCCGAAATGGCCAGGCCCTTGGCCCGCGTGCAGGCAGGCAATGCCTAAGTGTTACGGCCCAGCCGCACTGACGCCCTGGCTCGTCGCCGATCTTTCAGCCACACGATGGTGGCTGACGCACGGGGCGACCTGCCATGCTCCGCAGCCGCCAGAGCGCTGCCCGCAGGCATGTCGACGACAACTGCGCCTGCGTCCCCGTTGCCCTTTTCGAGATAGGCTTCGATCAACCGGAACTCGGCATGGCTCAACCCCTTGAGCTCAAGCTCGGCAGGCGACTCGTTTCGGAGCCGGACCGAGGTACTCGCCGTCTCGAGTGCCAGTCCGAGACGATCGATCAGACGCTCATACAGCCTGGTCAGGCTTGCAACATGCTGCAACTCTGTCATCCACTCACCTCATCGAAGATAATCATCACCCTCGCGTTTGAGCTTAGCGCTGCTGCAAGAACCGGTAGGGGACTACGACCAACGGCCAGATGAGGTTGCCGGCCGGGCGTTGAGCCCGCAAGGGACGCAATCAGGGTTTCCCTCGATAGACGGCCCTCATGTATGCTACTGCGCTTCCTGTAATTCCACTTCCGCGCTCTTGAGCCTGAACGCACCGCACAGACAGTTGCAAATGTCCGCCACGCGGTGCCGACCTGACTCGGCGAAGCAATGAAGAGGTCAAGGGTCACTAATCCTTAGTAAAAAGTAGCCATGCACGAACTCTATCAGCCCCGTGAAATCGAAGCCGCCGCCCAAACGTTCTGGGATGAGCAAAAGTCTTTTGAAGTCAGTGAACAGCCAGGCAAGGATACCTTCTACTGCCTGTCGATGTTTCCTTACCCGAGCGGCAAGCTGCACATGGGTCATGTGCGCAACTACACCATTGGTGACGTGATCTCCCGCTACCAGCGCATGCTGGGCAAGAATGTTCTGCAGCCACTGGGCTGGGACGCTTTCGGCATGCCGGCTGAAAACGCCGCCATCGACAACAACGTCGCGCCGGCCAAGTGGACCTACGAAAACATCGACTACATGAAGACCCAGCTCAAGAGCCTGGGTCTGGCGGTGGACTGGTCGCGCGAAGTCACCACCTGCAAGCCTGATTACTACCGCTGGGAACAATGGCTGTTCACTCGCCTGTTCGAGAAGGGTGTGATCTACCGCAAGAACGGTACCGTGAACTGGGACCCGATCGACCAGACCGTACTGGCCAACGAGCAGGTCATCGATGGCCGCGGCTGGCGTTCCGGCGCGCTGATCGAAAAGCGCGAAATCCCGATGTACTACTTCAAGATCACCGCGTACGCCAATGAGCTGCTGGAAAGCCTTGACGAACTGCCGGGCTGGCCTGAACAGGTCAAGACCATGCAGCGCAACTGGATCGGCCGTTCGCGCGGCATGGAAGTGCAGTTTCCGTACGACCAGGTCTCGATCGGCGAAGCCGGTGCCCTGAAAGTCTTCACCACCCGCCCTGACACCCTGATGGGTGCGACCTACGTCGCGGTGGCGGCCGAACACCCGCTGGCAACCCTGGCCGCGCAAGGCAACCCAGCCCTGCAGGCGTTCATCGATGAATGCAAGGGCGGCAGCGTTGCCGAAGCCGACGTTGCCACGCAGGAAAAGAAAGGCCAGGCGACTTCGTTGTTCGTCGAGCATCCACTGACTGGCGAGAAACTGCCGGTGTGGGTCGCCAACTACGTGCTGATGCACTACGGCGATGGCGCGGTCATGGCTGTACCGGCGCACGACGAGCGTGATTTCGAGTTTGCCACCCAGTACGGTCTGCCGATCAAGCCCGTGGTCCGCACCAGCGCCGGCGACGAAACACCTGCCCCATGGCAGCCGGCCTACGGCGAGCATGGCGAGCTGATCAATTCCGGCGAATTCACCGGCCTGACCTTCCAGGACGCGTTCGACGCCATTGAAGCCGCACTGGTCAAGAAATCCCTGGGCCAGTCCCGTACCCAGTTCCGCCTGCGCGACTGGGGTATCAGCCGCCAGCGTTACTGGGGCTGCCCGATTCCTATCGTGCATTGCGACACCTGCGGCGACGTGCCGGTCCCGGAAGACCAGTTGCCGGTTGTCCTGCCGGAAGACGTCGTGCCCGACGGCGCTGGCTCGCCACTGGCACGCATGCCCGAGTTCTACGAGTGCAGCTGCCCGAAATGCGGCGCACCGGCCAAGCGTGAAACCGACACCATGGACACCTTCGTCGAGTCCTCGTGGTACTACGCACGCTATGCCTCACCGCATTACGAGGGTGGTCTGGTCGAGCCGAACGCTGCCAACCACTGGCTGCCGGTGGATCAGTACATCGGTGGTATCGAACACGCGATCCTGCACCTGCTCTATGCGCGCTTCTTCCACAAGCTGATGCGCGACGAAGGCCTGGTGACCTCGAACGAACCGTTCAAGAACCTGCTCACCCAGGGCATGGTCAACGCCGAAACCTACTTCCGCATGGAAACCAGCGGCAAGAAGACCTGGATCAACCCGGCCGATGTGACCCTCGAAAGAGACGCCAAGGCCAAGGTGATCAGCGCCACATTGACCAGCGATGGCCTGCCGGTGGAAATCGGCGGCACTGAAAAGATGTCGAAGTCGAAGAAAAACGGCATCGACCCGCAGACCATGATCGACCAGTACGGCGCCGACACCTGCCGCCTGTTCATGATGTTCGCCTCCCCGCCCGACATGAGCCTGGAATGGTCCGACTCGGGCGTCGAAGGTTCGCATCGTTTCCTGCGCCGCGTATGGCGTCTGGCCCAGGCGCACGTGGCTCAAGGCCCGTCGACCGGCCTGGACGTTGCGGCATTGTCCGATGAGCAGAAAGCCATCCGCCGCGCGATTCATCAGGCGATCAAACAGGCGAGCCAGGATATTGGCCAGAACCAGAAATTCAACACCGCTGTCGCGCAAGTGATGACGCTGATGAACGTGCTGGAAAAAGCCCCGCAGGACACACCGCAGGATCGCGCACTGATGCAGGAAGGCGTGGAAACCGTCGCCCTGCTGCTGGCGCCTATCACGCCGCACATCAGCCACGAACTGTGGAAGCAACTGGGCCACAATGAGCCGGTGATCGACGCGGGCTGGCCTGCATTCGATGCAAACGCGCTGGTGCAGGACAGTCTGCAACTGGTGATTCAGGTCAACGGCAAGCTGCGCGGTCACATCGAGATGCCTGCCAGCGCCAGCCGCGAAGAAGTCGAAGCGGCCGCACGCGTCAACGAGAACGTATTGCGCTTTACTGATGGCCTGACCATTCGCAAGGTGATCGTCGTGCCTGGCAAGCTGGTCAACATCGTCGCAAGCTGATTGGATCGGGCGCCCGGCAAACGCAGGGCGCCGAACATATTTCCAGGGCACGCACTGGCGGCCCAAACGGATTCAAGGGGAGCATCAAGATGATCAAACGCAATTTGCTGGTGATGGGCCTGGCTGTTCTGTTGAGTGCCTGTGGCTTCCATCTGCGTGGCACCGGCACCACCGAGCTGGCGATCAAGGAGCTGGATGTCAGCGCCCGCAACGCCTACGGCGACACCGTGACGCAACTCACTCGCCTGCTGACCAGCTCTGGCGTCAAGGTCTACACGGGCGCGCCTTACAAGCTGATGCTGACCAACGAAGCCGAGACTCAACGGGTCATCAGCTACTCGGGCTCGGGTCGCTCGGCTGAATACCAGCTGACCACCACCCTGACCTATGAAGTGCATGGCGACAAGGATCGCTTCCTGCTTGGCGATAAAGTCACCGCAGACCGTTCCTACGTACACGACGGCAACAACCTGACCGGTTCCGACCAGGAAGCCTCTCAGGTTCGTCAGGAAATGCGCAACGACCTGATCCAGAAACTGATGGCTCGCTTGCAGCAACTGACCCCTTCGCGTCTGGACGAGCTGCAGGCCAAGGCTGATGCGGTTGCCAAGGCCGAAGCCGACGCACTCGAGGCTGCTCAGCGAATCCGCGACGAGACGCCTCAGCAGTCGCCTGTCGAAGTTCCAGCCAGATAAGTGTTCGGGGCCGGCTTTCCGGCCCCGACATGCTCTGACGCATGAAACTCGCCCCCGCCCAACTCGGCAAGCACTTGCAAGGCACACTTGCGCCCGTCTATGTGATCAGCGGTGACGATCCGCTGCTCTGTCAGGAAGCGGCTGACGCCATTCGCGCGGCCGCACGCCAGCAGGGCTTCGATGAGCGCCAGGTGTTCAGCGCCGACGCCAGCTTCGACTGGGGCACATTGCTCCAGGCGGGTGCCAGCATGTCGCTGTTTGCCGAACGCCGTCTCCTGGAGTTGCGTCTGCCCTCCGGCAAGCCCGGCGACAAGGGTGCTGCGGCGCTCATGGAATATTGCGCCAGACCTGCCGAAGACACCATTCTGCTGATCAGCCTGCCCAAGCTCGATGGCAGTGCGCAGAAAACCAAATGGGGCAAGGCTCTGGTTGAGGGTGCGCAAACCCAGTTCGTGCAAATCTGGCCGGTGGACATCGGCCAACTGCCGCAATGGATTCGCCAGCGCCTGTCGCAGGCGGGTCTGGCAGCGACTCAGGACGCTGTCGAACTGATCGCGGCCCGGGTCGAAGGCAACCTGCTGGCCGCCGCGCAGGAAATCGAAAAGCTCAAGCTGATGGCCGAAGAAGGCCAGATCACCGTCGAGACTGTGCAGGCGGCGGTAGCCGACAGTGCACGCTTCGACGTATTTGGCCTGACCGATGCCGTGCTCAATGGCGAAGCTGCCCATGCCCTGCGCATGCTCGAAGGCCTGCGTGGCGAAGGGGTCGAGACGCCGGTGATTCTCTGGGCATTGACCCGCGAACTGCGCGCCCTGGCCAATATGTCGCAACAGTTCAGTCAGGGCGTGCCGCTGGACAAGGTCTTCAGCTCGGCACGCCCGCCGATCTGGGACAAGCGCAAGCCACTGATGAGCAAAGCCCTGCAACGCCACTCGGCAAAACGCTGGAGCCAGTTGCTCATGGATGCGCAACGCATCGATGCGCAGATCAAAGGCCAGGCAGCAGGCTCGCCCTGGAGCAGCCTCAGCCGACTGGCGCTGCTGATGGCGGGGCAACGGCTGGCACTGCCTGCGGAGTGAGCTGTCATGTCCGAGCTTGTTCAAGAGTTACTCGAAGTAATCCTTCGTGCGATCTGCTATCCCGTTGGCTGGCCCATCGTGCGACTGTTGTCACGCGGTAGATATCCATCCAGAGGGTCGTGGTTTTCAAACACCGCAGAAGCAAACTGGACGGTAGCAACAGGGCTCGCAATTCTGGCGATCACCATGATGGCGTTGCTTCATCAATTCGATATGCCCTGATCGGCCTGCATTTTACACCCTCGTTATTACACAGCGGCCAAGCGCGCTTTTCAGCACCATACAAATATCTCGTGGGAGCGAGCTTGCTCGCGAAGAGGTCAGTGCAGCCCCTGAAACTCGAGCGTTCGGACGATTGCCTTCGTGAGCAAGCTCGCTCCCACAGGTATTGCATTCAAGTCCACCTCCCGCGTCATAGCACACGACTATTAGACACAACCGCCAATCTGCCCGATTATTTGCATCGCTTTACAACACCCATCAGGAGCACCCGCCATGAGCAAGCCAAAGCGGCCGAACAAGGCCAAATCCATCATCGCCCAGCCCTTGTTCCGCAGTCGTCAGGAACAACCCGCCAAGGGCAAAGGCAGCTACCGCCGCGAAGCCTTCCAGTCTAAAAGCTGGGAGGCTTCCTGCTTTATGGCAGCCTGATATCGAGCAACATTTCCGGGGCGCTTTCAACCGCTTAGCCGTGTTATGGTCTGCACCTAACGGTAATACCCTTGGACTCAAGCATGCCTTCTCGTTTTACCCATCGCCCGCAGCTGCGCCAACTCATCGCTGCCTCCAGTCTTGTTGCCCTGGTAGCCTGCGCAGAAAAACCCACTGCAGCCGATGCCACGCCTCTTCAATCCAGCAAGGTGCAGACAAACGCTCCTGCCGTGGCGCCTACGCCAGCGCTGGTCGTTGATGACAACCTCACGATTCAGCCCGCCGTCAGCTTCAGCGAATGGCAGGCCGGCTTTCGTGCCCAGGCGTTGAAGGCAGGTATCCGTGCGGACGTATTCGATCTGGCATTTGCCGGCGTCACCCCCGACATGAGCGTGGTCAAGGCCGACCGCAGTCAGCCTGAATTCAGCCGCCCGGTCTGGGAATACCTAGACGGTGCCATCTCTGCCGTACGTGTGCGCAAGGGTCAGGCGCTGCTTTCGCAGTATGCCGACGACCTGCAGAAGATCGAGCAGCAGTACGGCGTGGATCGTCAGGCGCTGGTCGCGGTATGGGGCATGGAAAGTAACTTCGGCTCGTTCCAGGGCACGCAATCCGTCATTCGCTCACTGGCAACGCTGGCCTACGAAGGCCGTCGTCCCGGTTTTGCACAGAGCCAATTGCTGGCCGCGCTGGAAATCATCCAGCATGGCGACATCACACCGGACAAGATGCTGGGTTCGTGGGCCGGTGCGATGGGCCAGACCCAGTTCATCCCGACCACCTACAACACCCATGCCGTGGATTTTGACGGCGATGGCCGTCGCGATATCTGGAACACCCCTGCCGATGCCCTTGCTTCCACTGCGCACTACCTGCAAAGCTCCGGCTGGCAGCGTGGTCAGCCCTGGGGCTTTGAAGTGGTGCTCGGCTCGGGATTCGATTACTCGCTGGCCGACTCGACGACCCGCAAGAGTCTCGCTGAATGGCAGCAACTGGGCTTGAAACAACCGGACGGCTCAGCCATTCCGGTCGCCGCCAGCCAGCAGCAAGCCACCTTGTTGTTGCCAGCCGGTTATCGCGGGCCAGCCTTCCTGGTGCTGGACAACTTCCGCGCGATTCTCAAGTACAACAACTCGACCTCCTACGCGTTGGCGATCAGCCTGCTTTCCGATCGCTTCAAGGGCGCGGGTTATGTAGTGGGCAGCTGGCCACGCGGAGACCTGCCGCTGAGCCGCTCAGAGCGCATTGAGTTGCAAACCCTGCTCTCTGCACGCCAGTACGACGCAGGCGCGCCAGACGGCATTATCGGCGCTAACACACGCAAGGCTATCCGCAGTGCGCAGCAATCGTTCGGCTGGCCAGCCGATGGTTACCCGACACATGAATTGCTGGAGAACCTGCGCAAGCCTGTCGGGCAGTAATCGGGAGGACGCGGAGCGTCCAGAACGGCATGCCCACGCGGAGCGTTGGCACGATAATCAACCGCAAACAAAAAGGGCCAGGTATCGCTACCTGGCCCTTCCTGTTTTTGCGGCGTGCTGTCAGAGCATTGCCTTGGCGATCTTGGCCTGCTCGTCGGCGTGGTACGAAGAGCGTACCAGTGGCCCGGACGCGACGTTCTTGAAGCCCATCTTGTAGCCTTCTTCGGCGAACCAGGCAAAGGTGTCCGGGTGGACAAAGCGCTGCACGGGCAAGTGATTGCGCGAAGGCTGCAGGTATTGACCCAGAGTGAGCATGTCGATGTCGTGCTCACGCATGCGCTGCATGACCTCGATGACCTCTTCGTCAGTCTCGCCCAGCCCCAGCATCAAACCGGACTTGGTCGGTACGTGCGGGACCATCTGCTTGAAGCGCTGCAGCAGGGTCAGCGACCACTGGTAGTCCGAACCCGGACGCGCAGCCTTGTACAGACGCGGCACGGTTTCCAGGTTGTGGTTGAACACATCCGGCGGCTCGGCGGCGGTGATTTCCAACGCAACGTCCATCCGGCCACGGTAATCCGGCACCAGCGTTTCGAGCTGTACGCCCGGCGACAGCAGGCGGATTTCACGGATGCAGTCGGCGAAGTGCTGAGCGCCGCCGTCACGCAAGTCGTCACGGTCCACCGAGGTGATGACCACGTACTTCAGGCGCAGGTCGGCAATCGCGATGGCGAGGCTCTTCGGTTCGTTGACGTCGAGCGGCTTCGGACGGCCGTGGCCCACGTCACAGAACGGGCAGCGACGGGTGCAGATGTCGCCCATGATCATGAACGTTGCAGTGCCACCGGAGAAGCACTCGCCCAGGTTGGGGCAGGACGCCTCTTCACAGACGCTGTGCAGCTTGTGCTTGCGCAGCAATTGCTTGATGCGGTCGACTTCCGGAGAAACCGGGATGCGCACGCGAATCCAGTCGGGCTTCTTCGGCAGATCTACCGTCGGGATGATCTTGACCGGGATGCGCGCAACCTTTTCCGCTCCGCGAAGCTTGACGCCCGCTTCGACTTTCGGACGGGCCACTCGCTCGGAAACATCCAGCGTCGGGATCAGGGTTTGCACGGTGTCAGTCATAATGGTTTATTCCGCCCGTAAGGGTCGCCTGCTCAGCGTAGTCGAGGTGTTTGACGAGCTGCGCACGCAGTCGGGCACTTACCTCGGAAAATTCTATCTGCCCTGCCTGATCGCTCAGTTGGGTCATGGCCAGCCCCGCGTATCCGCAAGGGTTGATGCGGCGGAACGGCTCAAGGTCCATGTCGACGTTCAACGCCAGGCCATGAAACGAACAGCCGTTGCGAATGCGTAGACCGAGTGACGCGACTTTCGCGCCATCAACGTATACGCCAGGGGCATCAGCCTTGGCTGCTGCCTTGACGCCGTAGTCGGCGAGCAAGGCGATGAGGGTGTTCTCGATCCGGGTGACCAGATCACGAACACCGAAACCAAGGCGCCTGACGTCCAGCATCAGATAAGCCACCAGTTGGCCCGGGCCATGATAAGTCACTTGGCCGCCACGATCGACCTGTACGACAGGAATATTACCCGGCAGCAGCAAATGCTCGGGCTTGCCGGACTGTCCCTGGGTGAAAACCGGCGGATGCTGGACCAGCCAGACTTCATCGGCAGCCTCGCGGCCACGCTCGTCGGTAAAGCGCTTCATGGCGTGCCAGGCGGTTTCGTAATCGATCAGGCCCAGATCACGAAAACCCAGCGTACCCGCCATCAGAGCACCATGTGCACGAAACCCGTAGCGCGCAAGGCACTATTGATATCGCGCAACTGGTCTTCGCCGGTAGCAACAATGTGCAATTGCACAGTGGTGTATTTGCCGTTGCTGCTCTGCCGCTCGGCGAGCGTCTTGAGGTCGACCGTGGCGTGCTTCTTAAGCACTTCCATCACGGCCGCCGTAAAGCCCACACTGGTGTCACCGATCACCTTGATCGGATAGTCATTGCAGGGAAATTCGATTTTGTGCGACTTGATGTCGGTATCGGTCATGGCAGTAAAGGTCTCACAAGCCGTGACGACGGACACGCGGCCCGCTCAGATCATGAGCAGGCCGCGAGAAGGTCGGCATTGGTTACTGGATCAGTTGAACAAGCCGTAGAAGAACAGGCGGATGCTATCCCACACGCGGCGGAAAATACCACCTTCCTCAACCGCATCAAGGGCAATCAGATTGGCGGTGTGAACCACCTGATCGTCTTTCTTGACCTCGACCTTGCCGATCACGTCGCCCTTGGCGATTGGCGCAACCAGTTGCGGGTTCATGGTCATGCTGGCAGACAGCTTCTTCATGTCGCCTTTTGGCATGGTCATGCTCAGATCTTCAGCCAGACCGGCCTTGACCTGACGCTCTGTACCTTTCCAGACCGTGGCCTGAGCCAGCTCAGTGCCCTTCTGGTAGAAGTTCTGGGTTTCGAAGAAACGGAAGCCATAGGTCAGCAGCTTCTGGGTTTCAGCTGCACGGGCCTGTTCGCTGTTGGTACCGAACACCACGGCGATCAGACGCATGCCGTCACGCACTGCCGAAGAGACCATGCAATAGCCGGCTTCATCGGTGTGGCCGGTTTTCAGACCGTCAACGGTCTTGTCGCGCCACAGCAGCAGGTTGCGGTTAGGCTGCTTGATGCCGTTCCAGAAGAACTCCTTCTGCGAGTAGATCGCATAGTGAGCCGGGTCTTCGTGGATGATTGCGCGCGCCAGGATCGCCATGTCGTGAGCCGACGAGTAGTGCTCAGGGTTCGGCAGACCGGTCGGGTTCATGAAGTGGCTGTTGGTCATGCCAAGATCGGCAGCAGTCTTGTTCATCATGTCGGCAAAGGCATCTTCGCTGCCGGCAATGTGCTCGGAGATCGCGACGCTGGCGTCGTTGCCCGACTGAATGATGATGCCGTGCAGCAGGTCGCTGACCGTGACCTGGCTGCCGACCTTGATGAACATCCGCGAACCGCCTGTGCGCCAGGCGTTTTCACTGATCGTCACCGGATCGTTTTCGCCGATCTGGCCGCGACGGATTTCCAGGGTCGCGATGTAGGCGGTCATCAGCTTGGTCAGACTGGCAGGAGCCAGACGCTGATCACCGTTGTTCTCGACCAGGACGTTGCCGCTGGTCGCATCCATCAGCACGTAGGCCTTGGCCGCCAGTTGCGGTGCAGCAGGCGTCATCTGCTCTGCCGCCCACACAGTCGGGGTGATAATCAGTGGAACAAGCAGGCACAAACGTTTTGCAAAGGTGGTGATGTTCATCCGTCTCTCGAGAATCCTAATGGGCAAACATGCCCTTGCGGGCAAAACTGAACAGACCGGCGAAGCGAAACGCCTCGGTACGGCTCGTGGCGCCAGGCTGTAACCCTGGCTGACAAAGTCGCCTGTTCGACACACGACCTTGTGGGCAGTTACCTGCAACGCTTGCCCTGAAAGCAAATCTGCGCCGCCTGCGACTGCATACCGTCCCCCATTGCTGCCGGGGAACGATTGTCGAAAAAACTTACTGATCCGATGTCACTACGCTCGGCTGACCCAGATTGGCCGACCTGACGCTGTTTTGCAGCTGCTGGGCTTCACCCTGCGTGTCGATCGGTCCCATCCGCACTCGATAGAGCGTTTGCTGATTGCGCGCTATCGAGCTGACGAACACCGGCGCTCGAACCATCCCGCTCAATTTCGACCTCAGGAGTTCCGCAGCGTCCGGGTTGGCGAAGGCTCCCACCTGGAGAAACAGCCCAGCGGCTTGTCCTGAAGCGTTTTTTTTTGCGTCAACCTGCAACGGCACCACAGGTGCGGCGTGCTGCTGAGGGGGTGGCGTGTACTGCTCGACGGTGCCGGTCGAAGTGGACAGCGCGGGCGGCGGCGCCTGGGCAACGACCTGCTGCTGATTGAGCATCAGCGGCGCCGGACGACCACGTTGCGCCCACCATTCCTGAGGGTCGATCCCTTCTACCTTGACGCGTGCAGTGCCGGTTTCGGCGTAGCCGAGCTTTTTGGCGGCCGCATACGAAAGGTCGATGATACGGTCGGAATAGAACGGCCCGCGATCGTTGACGCGCAGGATCACCGTACGATTGTTGTCCAGGTTGGTCACTTTGACATAGCTGGGCAGCGGTAGGGTCTTGTGCGCGGCACTCATGCCGTACAGGTCGTACACCTCGCCATTGGCGGTGTTCTGGCCATGGAACTTGGTGCCGTACCAGGAGGCGGTGCCCGAAGCGACGTAACGCTTGGCATCGCTCATAGGGAAGTAGGTCTTGCCCAGCACGGTGTACGGATTGGCCTTGTAGGCCCCGGTGTGCAGGGTCGGTGTTGCATCAGGGATACGCGAGACATCCACATCCCACCACGGCGCGCCGTCCTTGTGGGCCCGGTTGATATCCAGCCCCGGCATCGAGCGCACGACTGCACCGCCTTTTGGCGACTGCGACGACGTTGTGCGTGACGGCGACGAGCAGCTGGCAACCAGCACTGCCAGGCCGGTCAGCGCCAGAAGCTTGAATGATTGAAGAATTGGCGATGCCCGCATTACTTGACGCCTCGAGCTTGAACCAACGATTCAGACAGCTGATATACGGCCATGGCGTACATCACACTGCGGTTATAACGGGTAATTGCATAAAAATTGTTCAAACCCAGCCAGTATTCAGGACCATTGTCGCCTTCCAGACGAAACGCCGTCACCGGCATATCGTCGCGCAGCGCATCATGACTCGCCCAGCCCAGCTGTCGCAACTCCCCGACCGACATTACCGGATCAAGCGCAGGGCTCAACCCCTCGTCAACCCGGTCGCCACGCGCTGTGGCACGACTGACCACCGGCTGCCCGGCCACCCAGCCATGACGTTTGAAATAGCTGGCGACACTGCCGATTGCATCGTCCGGGTCGGTCCAGATATTGATGTGGCCGTCGCCGTCGAAATCCACTGCATAGGCGCGGAAACTGCTCGGCATGAACTGCGGCAGCCCCATTGCCCCGGCATACGAGCCCTTGAGGGTCAGTGGATCGACCTGCTGCTCGCGAGCCAGCAGCAGAAACTCGCGCAACTCCTTGCGGAAAAACTGGGCGCGTGGCGGGTAATCGAAGCCAAGCGTCGACAATGCGTCGATGACCCGATAGTTACCGGTATTGCGGCCGAAAAAGGTTTCTACACCAATGATCGACACGATGATCTGCGCCGGCACGCCGTATTCCTGCTCGGCACGCGCCAAGGCCGCCTCATGCTGACGCCAGAAGTCGACACCGCGAGCGATGCGCGTGTCGGTGATGAACATCGGCCGATACTCTTTCCACTGTTTGACCCGTTCGGCCGGGCGGGAAATGGCATCGAGAATGGCCTGCTTGCGCTCGACCTCCCGAAACAGACTCATCAACTGCTCACCGGCAAAACCATGATCGCGGGTCAGTTCACCGACGAATTCCGCCACCTGGGGCGAACCTTCATAGTCGCCCGCCAGTGCCTCTTGCACCGAGCCAAGGATGCCCACCAGACCGACCACCGGAGCATATCGAGCCCAGTTACGCATTGCTTGCATTGAATAGTTCACCTTAATCAAACCTGAGCGATCCATTTACGATGTGTATGGATCGACATCAAAACCCCAAACGCTGACAGTAGGGTCACGAGCGAAGTTCCGCCGTAGCTAATGAAGGGCAACGGCACCCCCACCACTGGCAGCAGGCCACTGACCATACCGATGTTGACGAAAACGTAAACAAAAAACGTCATGGTCAACGCGCCAGCCAGCAGTTTGCCGAATAATGTCTGCGCCTGTGCAGTGATCACAAGCCCGCGACCGATCAGCAGCATATAGATGATCAGCAGCGCACAGATGCCTACCAGGCCGAATTCTTCACCCAATACTGCAATGATGAAGTCGGTATGGCTTTCCGGCAGAAAGTCGAGGTGCGACTGGGTGCCGAGCAGCCAGCCTTTGCCGAACACGCCGCCCGAACCGATGGCAGCCTTTGATTGAATGATGTTCCAGCCGGTCC
Organism: Plantibacter cousiniae (nom. nud.); assembly: GCF_977070315.1. NCBI lineage: Bacteria > Bacillati > Actinomycetota > Actinomycetes > Micrococcales > Microbacteriaceae > Plantibacter > Plantibacter cousiniae (nom. nud.). Next base: position 68,510 of record NZ_CDRVEU010000011.1, read on the forward strand.
CCAGCGGATCGCTTTCGGGGTCCAGAAACGTCAGTACGCGCTGCTTCTGGTAGTCATGCATGAAGAAGAACCACATGGCCACCGCAGCCGGTACGGCCGCCGCCAATACGCTGATGATCCAGCGCCAGCGCAAACCGGCCATGAACAGCACAAAGGCACCCGAGGCCAGAATCAGCAGCGACGTCCCCAGGTCAGGCTGGCGAACGATCAGAATGAACGGCACACCGACCAGGGCGAGACTGACCGCCACATGCTTCAAATGCGGGGGCAGCGTGCGCTTGGACAGGTACCAGGCGATGGTTGCCGGCATGATGATCTTGAGAAACTCCGAAGGCTGGAAGCGGATCACCCCGGGAATGTTGATCCAGCGCGTCGCGCCCATGGCGTTGTGGCCCATGACATCCACCACTACCAGCAGCAGGACACCGATGACATACAGTACCGGCACCCAGCGCGCCATGAAGCGCGGCTCCAGCTGGGCGATCACCACCATCGCCACCAGACCGATACCGAACGAACTGGCCTGCTTGATCAGCAGATCCCAGTTCTTGCCGCTGGCCGAATACAGCACGAACAGGCTGCCCGCCGCCAGCGTCAGCAGCAGGATCAGCAATGGACCATCGATATGAATGCGCTGCAGAAAGGTAGCGCGGCGACGCATCACGTCTTCACTGGACAGGATGCGGTCGAAATTACTCTTCACGGGCCGCAGCCTCCAGATTCAGGGAACCGGCGTACTCGGGTTTGAGATGGCCGTTTTCGTCGAGCAACCAGGCGTCCAGGACCTGACGCACGACGGGTGCAGCAACGCCGGAACCGGATTCGCCGTTCTCGACCATCACTGCAACAACGATTTTCGGGTTGTCAGCCGGGGCGAAGCCGACGAACAAGGCGTGGTCGCGATGACGTTCCTGCACCTTGGTGCGGTCGTATTTCTCGCCCTGCTTGATGGCCACCACCTGGGCCGTACCACTCTTGCCGGCGATCCGGTACTGCGCACCGATGGCGGCCTTGCGCGCCGTCCCGCGCGCGCCGTGCATCACTTCCTGCATGCCATGGTTGACGCGTTCCCAGTTGGCCGGATCGCGCAGCACGATGTTCGGCATCGGGTTTTCATCCACAGGCGCCTTGCCTTCGATGGTTCTGGCCAGATGCGGACGGTTCCACACCCCCTTGTTGGCCACCAGCGCGGTCGCCTGGGCCAGTTGCAACGGCGTTGCCTGCATGTAGCCCTGACCGATCCCGAGGATCAGCGTCTCGCCGGGGAACCACGCTTGCCGGCGCGTGGCGCGCTTCCATTCACGGGAAGGCATCAGGCCGGGAGATTCTTCGAACATGTCCAGCGAGACCTTCTGCCCGATACCGAACTTGTTCATATAGGCAGCGAGCCGATCAATGCCCACCTTGTGCGCCAGATCGTAGAAGTACGTGTCATTTGAACGCATGATCGCCGTGTCCAGATCAACCCAACCGTCGCCGGTGCGGTTCCAGTTGCGGTACTTGTGATCGTAATTGGGCAATTGGTAATAGCCCGGATCAAATACCCGCGAGCCAGGCGTCACCGCACCGGTATCCAGCCCGGCAATCGCCACCGCAGGCTTGATGGTCGAGCCCGGCGGGTAAAGCCCTCGCAGGATGCGGTTGAACAGCGGCCGGTCGATGGAATCGCGCAGCTCGGCATAGGCCTTGAAGCTGATGCCGGTGACAAACAGGTTCGGATCGAAGCTCGGCGCACTGACCATCGCCAGCACTTCACCGGTAGCCGGATCCAGTGCGACGACCGCGCCACGACGACCGCCCAGCGCGGCTTCGGCAGCCTCCTGAAGGTTGATGTCCAGGCTCAGGACGATGTCCTTGCCGGGGATCGGGTCGGTGCGCTTGAGCACACGCAGTACGCGACCACGGGCGTTGGTCTCGACCTCTTCGTAGCCGACCTGACCATGCAGCTCGGGCTCGTAAAAGCGCTCGATACCGGTCTTGCCGATGTGGTGCGTGCCGCTGTAATTGATCGGGTCGAGGCTCTTGAGCTCTTTCTCGTTGATCCGTCCCATGTAGCCGACCGAGTGGGCAAAGTGCGGCCCTTGCGGATAATGCCTGACCAGTTGCGCAACCACTTCGACGCCCGGCAGGCGGAACTGGTTGACGGCGATCAGGGCGATCTGCTCTTCGCTCAGCTCAAACAGGATGGGCACCGGCTCGAACGGCCGACGCCCCTGCTTCATGCGCTTTTCGAAGATGATGCGATCGTCAGGGGTGAGCTGCAGGATCTCGACAATGGTGTCGAGCACGCTGGACCACTCGCCTGCGCGCTCACGGGTCATGCTGAGACTGAAACTGGGCCGGTTATCGGCGACCACAACGCCATTGCGATCGTAGATCAGCCCACGGCTGGGCGGAATCGGCTGAACGTGAACGCGGTTGTTTTCCGAAAGCGTGGAGTGATACTCGTACTGGATGACCTGCAGGTAATACAACCGGGCAATCAGCACGCACACCAGCAACACCACCGCCACGGCACCGAACACGACCCTGCCGCGCACCAGGCGTGCGTCCTTTTCGTGGTCTTTGAGGCGGATCGGTTGAGACATTTAGGCCGTATTCACAGTAAAGACGATGCTACTTGTGATAAGGGTGCCCGGACAGGACCGTCCAGGCGCGATACATCTGCTCGCCGATCAGGATGCGCACCAACGGGTGCGGCAGGGTCAGCGGCGACAGAGACCAGCGTTGTTCACTGCGGGCACAGACTTCAGGTGCCAGCCCCTCGGGGCCGCCGACCATCAGGTTGACCGTGCGTGCATCGAGACGCCAGCGATCGAGTTCGACCGCCAACTGTTCGGTGCTCCACGGTTTGCCATGCACTTCCAGCGTGACAATCCGCTCGCCCGGCTGCACTTTTGCCAGCATCGCCTCGCCTTCCTGACGGATAAAGCGTGCGACGTCGGCGTTTTTGCCTCGGGTATTGAGCGGAATTTCCACCAGTTCCAGCGCAAGCTCGGAGGGCATCCGCTTGGCATACTCGTGCCAACCTTCTTCCACCCACTTGGGCATGCGCGAACCCACAGCGATCAGACGCAGACGCACATCAAAGCCTTATTCGTTGCCTGGTGTGTGGTGCGCAGCGCTGGCAGCACGGCTTTGCTCTGCACCCTGCCACAAGCGCTCAAGGTCGTAGAACTGGCGTGCGGCAGCGGTCATCACGTGGACGATCACATCACCAAGGTCCAGCAGGACCCAGTCGCTGTCGCCCTTGCCTTCTTCGCTCAGGGACTTCAGGCCGGCAGCCTTGACCTTGTCACGGACGTTATCGACCAGTGCGTTCAACTGACGGTTGGACGTACCGGTGCAGATCAGCATGTAGTCGGCGATGCTGGTCTTGTCGCGCACGTCGATGGTCAGGATGTCGGCACCCTTGACCTCTTCAAGGGCTGCAATCGCAACATTGATGACTTCTTCACTGCTCATTTTTTGCTTTGTCATATAAAACTCATTCAGCTCGTATGTGTGGGACCGTCCAGACGCTTGTCGATCAAAGCAGTTTCAGGACGACCCATCAGTGTTCGGCGCGCGGTAAAGTCCGCGTGCATCGATATAGGCCAGTACCGCGTCTGGCACCAGAAAACGTACCGACTTACCGCTGGCCAGCAGTTGACGGATCTGGGTGGCAGACACCGATAAAGGCGTCTGCCAGACGAATGTAATCTGTCCACCCGGCCCTTTCAGGGCCTTGGGATCGCTGACTGCGCGGGCCGCCAGCAGATTGCGCATGGCATCCGGCGACTCGCTGTCCGCATCCGGGCGTTGCAGCACCACGATATGGCAGTGCTCCAGCAGTTCTTCCCATCTGTGCCAGGTCGGCAGCCCGCAAAAGGCATCCCAACCGAGCAACAGGAACAACTGGTCCTGAGGCGCCAGTTCGGCGCGCATCGATTCCAGTGTGTCGAGGGTGTACGACGGTTTGTCACGCTTCAGTTCACGGTCATCCACCGTCAGGGGCGACACACCCGCAACGGCGCTTTGAACCATCGCCAGACGATGCTCTGCGGTGACGCTCGGCATGTCACGATGCGGAGGCCTGGCGCTGGGCGTCAGGCGCAACTCATCGAGTTCCAGCAATTCGGCCACTTCGAGCGCACCGCGCAAATGACCGATATGAACCGGGTCGAACGTGCCCCCAAGCATGCCGATACGTCTGGGCAGCGCGGTCATGGGGCTATTCAAGTCAGGCTTGTCCGCGCAATTGGCCGTCACCGATCACGATGTACTTCTCGCAGGTCAGACCTTCAAGACCGACAGGACCGCGGGCGTGCAGCTTATCAGTAGAAATGCCGATCTCGGCACCCAGGCCGTATTCGAACCCGTCAGCGAAGCAGGTCGGCGCGTTGACCATGACCGAACTGGAATCGACCTCGGCCATGAATCGGCGCACCTGACTCTGGTGGTCCGAGACGATGGCGTCGCTGTGATGCGAGCCGTAGTGGTTGATGTGCTCGATGGCTTCATCCAGACCGGAGACGACGCGAATCGACAGAATCGCCGCCAGGTACTCGGTGTGCCAGTCGTCCTCGGTGGCCGGGATCACGTCGATCAAGTCACGGGTACGCTCGCAACCGCGCAACTCGACGCCCTTCTCGCGAAACTGCGCGGCCATCGAAGGCAGAAAGTCGGCGGCAATGGTCTGATCGACCAGCAGGGTTTCCATCGCGCCGCAGATCCCGTAACGGTAGGTCTTGGCGTTGAAGGCGATCTTCTGCGCCTTGGCCAGATCGGCGTGGGCGCTGACATACACATGGCAGATGCCATCCAGATGCTTGATGACCGGCACACGCGCGTCGCGACTGACGCGTTCGATCAAACCCTTGCCGCCGCGCGGTACGATGACGTCCACGTACTCGGGCATGGTGATCAGCGCGCCAACCGCCGCACGGTCGGTGGTTTCGACCACCTGCACGACAGCAGCGGGCAGCCCGGCCTCGGCCAGACCGCGTTCGATGCAGGCCGCGATGGCGCGATTGGAATGAATGGCTTCGGAACCACCGCGAAGGATGGTTGCGTTTCCGGACTTCAGACACAGACTGGCAGCATCGATGGTCACGTTCGGACGTGACTCGTAGATGATTCCGACAACACCCAGCGGCACGCGCATCTTGCCGACCTGAATACCCGAAGGCCGATAGCTCATGTCGCGGATCGCACCGACCGGGTCTGCAAGCGCTGCAACCTGACGCAAGCCGATGATCATGCTGTCGATCCGGGCGGGGGTCAGCGCCAGACGCTCGAGCATGGCCGGTTCGAGCCCGTTCGCCTGACCATTGGCCAGGTCCAGCGCATTGGCGGCAGACAGCTCGGCGCGGGCTTCGTCCAGAGCGGCGGCAGTGGCCTGCAGGGCGCGGTTCTTCTGCGCAGTGCTGGCACGACCGATCACTCGCGAAGCTTCGCGGGCGGCGCGACCCAGGCGGGTCATGTAGTCAAGAACGGACTCAGTCATTGGTCTCAGAGGTCTTGGCAAAGAGGAAAGCGGCTGATTATAGCTGTCGTGCCGTCCGAACGACAGCGCAGACAGGCGGATGGTCAATATCAGTGCGCAGATTTTTCGCCACAGTGACGGGTGTTGCCGGCGGCAATGCGCAGACAGGCATCACGCACGGGCCTAACGACATGTCATGCGTCGGTCACGTTCAGAAACAACAAAGTGCCTAATCCAGACACATTCAGCTGCAATTAAAGTTGCGCTTGTTATCATCGGGCTCTTTCCCAATGTACCCGTCTGATTATGCCCACAGCCCTACCCGACCACTTCTTTCACCGCGATGCCCAGTTGCTGGCGCGCGATCTGCTGGGCAAGGTCATCCGTCACAAGGCAGGCGATCTGTGGCTGGCCGCGCGGATCATCGAAACCGAGGCTTACTACTGCGCCGAAAAGGGCAGTCATGCCTCGCTGGGCTATACCGAGAAACGCAAGGCGCTGTTTCTCGACGGCGGCCACATCTATATGTACTACGCGCGCGGCGGAGATTCGTTGAATTTCAGCGCCGAAGGGCCGGGCAATGCCGTACTGATCAAGTCGGCATTTCCCTGGACCGACGCGACCAGCGACGAAAACGCGTTGGCGCAGATGCAGTTGAACAACCCCGACGCCAGCGGTGCGATGCGCCCGGCGCAACGGCTGTGCGCTGGCCAGACGCTGCTGTGCAAGGCGCTCGGTCTGAAAGTCCCGGTGTGGGACGCCAAGCGCTTCGACCCGCAGAGGTTACTGGTCGAGGACGTCGGTCAGACACCCGAACGCGTTGTCCAGACCACCCGACTGGGCATTCCTGCCGGTCGCGATGAGCACCTGATGTATCGCTTCGTGGATGCCGGTTACGCCCGTTTCTGTACACGGAACCCTCTCAGACGCGGTCAGGTCGAAGGCCGCGACTACCTATTTCTCGATCAAGGAAACTGACCGATGGGCGATCTGCTCAATGGAATGACCGGCTGGCTGACCGCAAATCCTTCCTGGGTGGCTGTCGCGATCTTTTTGGTAGCCTTCACTGAATGCGTCGCGATCGTCGGGATCGTCGTGCCGGGCACGGTCATCATGTTTGCCATCGCCGCCTTGGCGGGCAGCGGCATACTGCCGTTGAGCGAAGTGCTGTTACTGGGTTTTCTCGGCGGGCTGCTGGGTGACGCGGTGTCGTACTTCATAGGCCGGCGCTTTCATCAGAATATCCGTCAGTTGCCCGGCTTGCGCACGCACCCGGAGTGGATGGAAGGTGCGGAAAAATACTTCCACCGTTACGGCATTGCCAGTTTGCTGGTCGGACGTTTCATCGGTCCGCTGCGCCCGATGCTGCCGATGATCGCCGGTATGTGCGACATGCCGCTGCCGCGCTTCGTGGCGGTCAGCGTGCTGGCGGCGGCCGGCTGGTCGATTGCCTACCTGATGCCGGGCTGGGCAGCCGGCGCGGCCATTCGCCTGCCACTGCCGGAAGGCTTCTGGCCCGAGGCGGCCGTGGTCGGCGGCAGCCTGGCCGTGCTGTTCGGGTTGAGCATCCAGAGCAGTATTCGCCAGAAACGCTACGCAACCCGACTGATCTCCGCGCTCAGCCTGGTGCTGGTAGCGGCGCTGTTCTTCGGCTTTCCCTTGCTGGCCGACTTCGACAACGGCCTGATGACGCTCATCCAGGAACACCGCAGCGAAGCCACGCAGCACATCGTGGTCTTCGTCACCAGCATCGGCGATTTCAGGGCGCAGTTGCTGGCCGCCAGCCTGCTGATCATCGTGCTGGCGGTTGCCAGGCAATGGCGCCACGCAGCCTTTGCCCTGACCGCAACACTGGGCACCGCGATCGCCAACGGCGTCCTGAAAACGTTTTTCGCCCGCGCTCGCCCGGAGGTGCTGTTAGAGCCGCTGACGACGTACAGCATGCCCAGCGGCCACAGCTCGGCAGCCTTTGCGCTGTTCATGACTCTGGCAGTGCTGGCCGGACGCGGCCAACCCGTGCGCCTGCGCCTGACCTGGATGCTGGTCGCCGGTATTCCGGCCCTGGCAATCGCGCTGTCGAGGGTTTATCTGGGCGTGCATTGGCCCACCGACATTCTCGCCGGCATGCTTCTGGCGTTCTGCGTCTGTGCCGCCAGCCTGGCGTTCATCCAACGCAAGGCCCCCTTGCCGGCCATGTCGGTGCGCGTCTGGTGGCTCGTTGTGCCAGCCATGACCGCACTGCTGGGTATCTTCGCCGTTCGTGCCCTGTCGCACGGGGTGCTGCGTTACCAGTATTGATCGACAGCACTGATCGCGCCCGCCCATGACGGGTGCGACACTTCTCAAATCTGGCACCTTGCCAGTGCTCTTTCGGGGCGTTGACTACACTCTCCAGTGACAGATGAGTGTGCAACGGCGTGATCGAAGGAGTGTTGATGTCTCCACTGGATGGTTATACGGCGATGCCCTCCCGGCAGCGCGGCGCAATCGGCCTGATGGCCGCGCTGACCATGGGCCTGGCGTTGCTGTGCACGCTGACCGTTATCGACAGCGGCAGGCTGTATCTGGAAAAGCGCTCGTTGCAGCGGGTTGCGGACATTGCCGCACTTGAAGCGGCGGGCCGTAGAGGAACGTGCAGCGGCACAGCGGCCACGGCGCCCGATTTCGCCAATCAGAGCGCCACTCGCAACGGTTTCACCCCCAATACCGATGGCCGCACCCTGGTGACTCGTTGCGGAACACTCATGGTGGATGTCGCGGGACCGCGCGTATTTGTCGCTGATTCGACGCAGGCGCTGGCTATCCAGGTGGTCGCGGCTCATCCGGTGCCGCGCAGCATTGCAGCCGGTATTGGCGCACTGTTCGAAAAAACGCCCTCCCCACCCAACGTCACGATCAGCGCCACCGCGGTTGCCGCCAGTGCCGCGCCGCTGGCGGCACTGACCATTCGCAGTGCGGCAGTCACCGTGGACAGCACCGGTGCCGCCCTCCTCAACCCGGTGGTCGGCAGCCTGCTGGGGGGCTCGTTGAACCTGAGTGTTGCCAACTGGCAAGGCATCGCCGACACCAACCTGAGCCTGCTGAGCTACCTGAACAGGCTGAAAACCGACCTCAGCCTGACGGCAGTGGGCTACAACGATGTACTCAACACCTCGGTATCGGTCAGTCAGTTGCTGCAGAGCGCAATCAATATCATCAGTCCGAACGCCACGCTGGGCGGTGCCGCCGCCATTCAGGGCCTGCAAGCCTTGAAGCTGGCCGCGGGAACGACCACCGTGCTGCTGGGGGATCTACTGTCGGTGCAGAGCGGCACGGACCTCGCCGCGCTGAATACCAATCTGCGGTTGATGGATCTGGTTCAGGGCCTCGCGCAACTGGCCAACGAAAAGACCGGTGTTCTGACCGCGACCCAGATCAATGTCGCCGGGCTGGCGCAGGTCACCACACGCATTCAGGTGATCGAGCCGCCTCAGTTGTCGGCCATCGGCGACCCGAGCAAAATCGACCCGCTCAACCCTCGAGACGGTGCAAACCGGATTTACGTGCGCACGGCACAAATGCGCGCGCTGGTGTCGATCAACCTGCCGGTGCTCGGCACGATAACCTCGCTGGCCAATACCGCAGGTTCGGTGATCGGCAGCCTGACGCCGATCCTCAACAGCGCATTGGGCCTGAACATTGCCGGGCTGGGGACCTCGGCCACCTGCGCGCTGGGACTGAACAGTTGCATGGTGACCGACTTCAAGTTTCTGACAGACAGCTCGTCAAACTCGGGCCCGAGAATCGACATGAGCCTGTCAATGGCCAGCGCCGACAGCTACGTTACCGGTTTTACCTGCACCAGCAACGCCAGCAAAACCCTCAACGTCAAGACCGACGCAGCGCTGCTCAGTGCCAAGATCGGCTGGATCGACAGTGCATCGGCCTTCCCCGCCAGCACTGATCCGGCGGCAATCACCGCACTGCCTCTGCCTGTCATCGATATCGGCACCAAAACCTGCCAGAAGATCGCCGGGCTGCTGGGCAATTGCACCGCCCGCACGCCTTTCGGGGGTGGCGGCATCGGCCTGACCTTCGACAATGTCAGCCAGTCGGCACTGGGCAGCTCGACGGTGACCAGTACGACGTTCAGCTCGCCCAACCTGCCGGAGATCAACAGCGCCCCGTATTACCTGACAGGCGTTGCGCACACCAAGCCGAGCACCTTGCTCAACGGCACGGCATCAAGCGTCAAAGTGAATGCGTATAAACCGGCGACCAGCAATGTGCTGGGCAACGTCATCACCGGCGCGGCCACCACGCTGAGCAGCCTGACCCTGGCGCTGGACGCGATTGTCGATGACACCCTGACACGCTTGCTGACGTCGGTTGTCGACCCCCTGTTCGAATCGCTGGGCGTGAGCATGGGGGCTACCGACGTCGGCACCAACCTGAGTTGCAACCTGGGTCAGGCGACACTGGTCATTTAGCTGCCGGTCTGATCGGCGTTGAAGATCGGCAGCTCGATCTGGAATCGAGCACCCTCGCCGACGTTGGCGACGCTGAGCTGGCCGCCCATCTGGTCAACGATGCCATAACTGACGGACAAGCCCAGACCGGTGCCGACCCCCACCGGTTTGGTGGTGAAAAACGGCTCGAAAATGCGCTCCAGCAACCGCGGGTCAATGCCCCCGCCATTGTCCTGAACCGCCAGGCGGATGATGTTTTCATCGCGCTCTGCCTCGACGCTGATCCACGGCTGGAAATCGCGGTCCTTTTCCCGACGCGACAACAAGGCATCACGGGCATTGACCATCAGGTTGATCAACACCTGCTCAAGTTGATCGACATGGCCACGAACCTGCACCGCGTCGATCATCGCGCCGACCCGCAACTGCACGGCCTTGCCTTTCATGCCTTCAGCCAGCATCGAGATCGTGCCTTCCACCGCCTGGGCCGGATCGAACAACTGCTCCTCTACCTCAGAGCGGCGACCGAATACCCGCATATGATCGACCACCCGGGCGGCACGCTGCACCTGGGTGTCGATGCGATTGAGTTTTTCGGTGAGGTATTCGATGTCCACATCACCCCGGCCCAGACGCTTGAGAACGTTTACCACGGCCATGCGCATGACGTTGAGCGGCTGATTGATCTCGTGGGCCAGACCGGTGGACATCTCGCCAAGCGTTGCCATCTTCGCGCTCTGATTCAACTGCATGCGCGAGCGACGTACATCGGTGTTGTCACGGCCTACCGCCTGCACTTCGACCAGTTTGCCGTGCTCATCGAATACTCCCCGGTCGGCCCATATCCACCAGGCATACTCGCGTCCCGGCAGCTCGATGCAGATTTCTTCGGTACTCACCGGCGCCTCCGGAGTCAATTGACCGATACGCCGGATGAACGCCTCGCGCTGCTCGTCCGATAGCCAGTCGCCCAGGTTGATCCCGGTCAGCTGCTCGGGTGTGCACTCCATATAATTGGCCAGCGGCCGGTTGCCGAAACTCAACACCAGATCCGGCGTGTAGCGGCAGATCATGGCCGGCGAATCCTCGACCAGAATGCGGTAACGCTCCTCGCTGCGTCGTATATGCTCGGCGGCCAGGGTGGCCTCGGTCACGTCCAGCCACAGCCCCACCGCCTCCACCGGCATGCCAAGGTCGTCACGCAGCAATCGCGCCTCGTCCAGCAGCCAGTGGTATTGACCGTTCCGGTTGCGCAATCTGAACCGGCGACTGACGAATCCTTCGCGCAGCAGTTGGCGGTTACGCTCGAACCAGATGTCGTGATCTTCGGGATGGATGTATCCCGCCAGTTGCCCATCGACGCAATCGGCCAGCGTCCAGCCCAGCAAAGGCGTGAGGCTGTCGCTGAAAAAGGTTGGCTCCAGATTGCCGCGATCGTAACGCTGCACGTAAATCACCGCTGGCGAGCTGGCAATCAGGTTATCCAGCCGGGCATGGGCGGCAGCGGCCTCGGTTTCCTGACTCTTGATATCGCTGACATCCAGCATGAACCCCAGCACACGCTGAACCTGCCCTCGGATCAACGCCTGCCCCTGGATACGAAACCAGAGGTTTTCCTGGGCGGGATCGCTTTGCGCCAGACGCACACAGAGCAACAGCGGTGTGCCCTTGTCGCGTAACTGCGCGAGGCGACTGGACAGTTCCTGTCGATCGGCGGGATGAATCAGCGCCAGCCAGTCCTGACGCGACAGGCTCTCGACCTGGTCGCCCAGACGCAGACTGCGAGCCAACTGCGGCGCCAGCAAAACCTCGTCATGATCAGGCACCAACTCCCACCATCCGGTGCCCAGCAGGTCCTGAAGCACTGCCAGGCGTTCGACATGGTGACGGTTGGTCTGCTCGGACAGGCGAAAAAGCACTGGCCCGGCCAAGGCCGAGCACAGGTTCAGCCACTCTCGCTCGCCAAGGTCCGGAGCCTGCTGCTGCGCGTTATAAAATCCGAACATCAGCCAGGCCTTGGCAACGTTATCGCGACTGTGGGGAATCAGAAAACCGTCAGCGTTACCGAAAGCACTTTGCAGCGCCCCCTGATCGACACCGCCGTCAAACCTCAGCTGCCGCGTAGCGTCGGCGTTGAATCGATCCAGCGCGGAGCCCAACCGCTGCCCGACCTGCCACAACTCGGGCGCCGTATGGGCGCTGTACTGACAATATACGCGCCAGCCAACACCGCCGACCTCCGGCAACACCAGCGCTACACAGGGGATGCGCCACAGCTGCGCGAGTTCCTCCAGTTGCTCGCTCACCACCGCAGTCAGGCGGTCGACGCTGCACCCTCGCACACGCTCGGCCATTTGCCCGGCGAACCGCAGGCACTGTTGACGGCTGCGTGCGGCACTGGCCTCCTCCATCAGGTCGCTGATATCCAGCAATTGCAAGAGCCAGCCCTTGCCATGCGCCTGCACCCAGCCTCGGGCGTGCAAGGTGTGTGCGTCGGCACTCTTGAAGTCCAGGTCGAGCATGTGCCCCAGCCAGTCACGCGGCACGCCTTCGATGACCAGCGCGCTATTGGGTAACAGCAGACTCATCAATCGCTGGGCAGCCGGCAGTGGCGCAGCCATGTCCAGGCGGGCAAGCAAGTGCGGGCTGATGCTTTGGATGCGGCCCTCGTCATCCAGCAGCAGATAGAGGTCCGCACCGATCGGACCGGGCTCGCTCGATACGGGCAAGGGCTGCGGCACTTGTGTTGCTTCACCACGGCCCAGCCAACGGCTCAAACGATTCTTTTCAAGGGACAAGTTGCAGACTCGCTTGTGCAGTCAGGTTGCTCGGCAAGCGCGGGACCTCCCCGATACCAGGGAGGGTCAGCAAGGGCAGAACCTGAGCCAATCGGGCCTTGGGGTACTGGATGGTCACTGTCAGAATGCCTGCGCTGTAAGTCACGCTGGTGTAGCTGACATTGAAGCCCAGCGCTGGAGGTATCCACGACAACTGGTTCATGACCACACTCTGGGCCTGACTCTTCAACACCTCGTTATAGCCAGTAACTGTCGGACTGAGGGCAACACTTCTGCGCACCGCTTCACTGGCGGCGGCATTGAATGACTGGACCATGAGCAACGGCAGGCTATAACTCACCATGCCGTAGAACACGGCAAAGAAGATAACGAACACCGCAGAGAATTCAATAGCGGCAGCCCCGTGTTGACGGCGGGGCAAGGTATGTTGCGGAACTGTTTTCATATCGACGTCTACCCTGACATGTACTGCATCAACACAGCATAGATTCTTTCCCGATAACAGGATGTCTTCGGCGTGATGAAATTATTTTTCCTACTGATATGGTTTGCAATTTGCGCCGAACAGGATGCGCGTTGCAAGCAGATTTCCAACGGGCTGACACTCGGCGCAGCAGCGCTGGCTATTATCTACCTGGCTTTGACCGGTATGACCTGGCTCGGCTCGCCTGCGCTGGAGGCCTTGCTGGCCGTGACCCTGGCATGGGCGCTGACATTGCCAGGTTATGCCCTCGGCAAGTTGGGCGCCGCAGACGTCAAACTGATGACGGCATTGGCGCTGGCCTCAAACAGTGCTTACCTGCTGTGTACGTTTATTGGCGCCGGCCTCACCATGGCAGCCTGGCTTATCGTCGGAAAGAGTACCTGGCCTCATACGCAGCAATGGGTTGCGCAACGCTACCGGTATATGAACCCCGGCACGCCAGATAAATATCCTTTTTCACCTTTTTTATTCGCAGGTTTACTCCTGAGCACAGCACTGCTCCATTAGTCGAATAACGGCACGGGAATATTTTAATGCTATGTACATAGTCAGGAAGTACGACTACGGTTAAGTCATGGCTATGGCGTACTGTCAGCAATACCCGCACCGATCGAATGACGCCGAATCATGGTTTGCTGAATGGATCGGGGCGCCGTCGACGGCCCCCCAACAGCATGGAGTCGCCTGTGGATAATTACCCGCTCACGAAAGTTCTGGTGGTCGATGACCAGCCCCTTATCGTTGAAGAGCTCTGCGAGTTTCTGGAGAGCAGCGGCTATGAGTGTGTGCGTTGCTATTCAAGCCTGGAAGCCATCGAGCGTTTCAGCGCCGACAGCACCATCGGCATCGTACTCTGCGATCTGGAAATGCCCGGCATGAACGGGATCGAGATGGTCGAAGCGATGAAGATGACCGGCGGCAAGACGCATCTGTTCGAGGCCATCATGCTGACCGGCGAGGCCGAGAAAAAAGACGTCATCAAGGCGCTTCGGGCCGGCATCGCCGATTACTACCAGAAGCCGGTCGATCTGGAAGAATTGCTCGAAGGTGTGCAGTTGCAGGTCCAGGCGCTGAACGAGCGGCAGAAAAACCGTCAGCAGCTGGGCCTGCTCAACGAAAAGCTTCAGTTTTTGGCGGCGTCCATTGATGATCTTTATCAGAACCTGGACAGTGTCCAGAACAGGCCTCAGCCCGAGCGAAAAGCGCGTGACGGTGTGGAGCGTGAGGTGCAGATGCCGGTGGCTCTGGCCAAGCTGTCACCTCGCCAGCTTGACGTAGCGCGCCTGGTCAGCACCGGACTGACCAATTATCAGATCGCCTGCGAACTGGGGATTACTGAAAACACTGTGAAACTCTATGTGTCGCAAGTGCTGCGCCTGACTCACATGCATAACCGCACGCAGCTGGCATTGGCATTTTCACCGGGCAAATCGGCGGAGCGGCAAAGACTGATCGAAAGCCAGGGCTGAATGGAACTCAGGCTTCGATCTCACTCAGCACGACGTGAAAAGGCACATCGACCAGCACCGAATACACTTGATTGCGGCCTGCGTGCTTGGCGCAGTACAACGCCGCATCGGCCTGGGACGCAAGGCTCAGGCTGTCGTCATTGGCACCGAGCGAAACCACCCCGGCGCTGAAGGTGCAGAACAGGTCGACGGGCTGCGCCGGGTAATGGATCTCGGCAAAGCGCTGGCGGATATCATCCAGCACCCTATGAGCGCTTTGAATGTCGGTGTCCGGCATGACAATGGCAAATTCCTCACCGCCATAACGACCGATGAAGTCGGTTTTGCGCAGGCGTTGCTTGAGAAACAGCGCAAGGCTCTTGATGACACGATCCCCCATCGGGTGACCGTGGCTGTCATTGACCCTCTTGAAGTGGTCGATATCAAGCATGGCAAAGCACAGCGGCTTGCCTTCACGTCGCGAACGAAAGCAGCAATCTTCCAGCAGTTGCAAAATGTGCGTGTGATTGTAAAGCCCGGTCAGGCTGTCGCGGACCATGCGCGCCTTGAGGTTGCGAGCCCTCGCGGCACGGTTGCGCACAGTGGTGATGAGATGACGGGGTTTGATCGGCTTGGTCAGGAAGTCGTCGCCGCCTTCGCTCATGGCATCGAGCTGCTTGTCCTGATCGTCTTCAGCCGACAGATAAATGATCGGCACACTGACGTAACGGTCATTATGGCGAATGACCTTGGCCAGCTCCGTGCCGGTACACCCCGGCATGTACATGTCGAGGATGATCAGGTCCGGCTGAAACTCGGCCAGCTCGGACATTGCCTGAATCGGGTCGAGCAACACCCGCGTAACGATTCCGGCAGCGTTCAGAACACGCTCGGTGTGCAGCGCCTGCGCGCGGGAATCGTCGATGATCAGCACTTTATAGGGCTCGTATTGAGCCACGCAGGTCAGGACTTCAATTTTTTCCAGCAGACTCGACGCTTCCAGCGCGCCGGTCAGAAACTCCTCGCCACCGGCCCTGACTGCGGCCAGGCGGGTGGGCGTATCGGTTTCATTGAGGCTGAAAAACAACAGCGGAAGTTTCTGCTCCAGCCCTTCCTGAGCCTGGGAGGCCAGTTCGAGCCCCTTGCCGGGCCCGCTGAAATCGACATCCATGACAATCGCCGCCGGATGCCGCTGGGCCATCGCCCGCTGAAACTCGCCGACATTGTGCAGCGACAGCGCCGCCAGCCCGAAAAACTCCAGCTGCTTGGCCAGACGCTCGGCCCGCTCGTGATCATGAAGCACCACATAGACGGGCTTGCGCAACGGTGGCAGCGTCGTTTGCTCAAAACGGTCGCCGTGTCGCAGCCCGGTTCGGGAAAGGCGTTGCATCAGACGATTGAGATCGGTGATGACCCGGCTGTTGAGGCGACCGCGATTGGCTTCCACCGCATCGAGCGCCTGGCTGATCTCCTGCGCCAGCGCGCTGTGTTCGGCCTGCTCGAAGCGTTCGGCAAAGCGCGAAAGACGCAGCGTGGACTCCTTGAGCTCGGCCATATCGCCAATCGACCACTCGGCCTTCTGCAGACGTTGCCACGTCTCCAGAATCTGGCGCGCCTGGTGAATGACCCTCTGGGCAAAGTGGTGCTTCAGGCGGTCTCGGCTAGGGTCTTCGGGGTCGGTCATATTCAGACTACTGTGGTTTTGCTGAGCGATACGGCTGATGGCGCTATGCTAGCACCTCCGTTACAACAGAACAGTGTCGCAAGTCACTTATTTGACAACAGTTTGATGGCGCATAGCCATTATGCAAAATCAATTGGTGCATAGACTGCGCCTATCAACGTTACAGTTCAAATCTCAAGATAATGTCTGCCAGCCGCACCTTGAGGTAAGGTTGCGGTCGAACGCCTCGTGAAGCATTCAACTCAAGATCGAAAGGACCCTACCATGCTGGATTGGAAGAACCGCGCAGGCAGCGCGGGTGCGCGCACCGCAGACACTTCATCGACCAAACGCCGCGGTTACCTGGGTAACCTGTTCTATAGTCGCGCGCTGGGCGCCCTGATCTTGATCTACCTGCTGGTGGCACTGGCAGTCGGCTGGTACTGGAGCAAGGAACCTGCGCTGTTCCCGGTACAGCAAAACGCCCAGGCTGCCGCCGAGCGTGAAGGCAAACAGATGGTCATCGGTTACACGACGGTTGAAACGCTCAAGACCGTGGCGGGCACGTTGCTTAACAAGCCCGGTGGCTACCTGTCCAACGACCGCATGCCACCGGGCCTGTGGCTGGACAACATCCCGAGCTGGGAATACGGCGTGCTGGTTCAGGTGCGTGACCTGAGCCGTGCGCTGCGCAAGGACTTCGCGCGTTCCCAGTCGCAATCGGCTGAAGATGGCGACCTGGCGCGTGCCGAGCCGTTGTTCAACTTCAATAATCGCAGCTGGGTCCTGCCTTCCAGCGAATCGCAGTACGCCGAGGGGATCAACTCCCTGAGCCGCTACCAGGCACGTCTGTCCGATCCGAACCAGAAAGGCGCGCTGTTCTATGCCCGCGCCGACAACCTGAACAACTGGCTGGGCGATGTCGGCACCCGTCTGGGCTCGCTGTCGCAGCGCCTGTCGGCCAGCGTTGGCCGGGTCAAACTCAACAGCACGCTGAAAACCGAAGCTGCTGTTTCGGTCAAGCCCGGTGAAGTACCGCAGGTCGATGAGGAAATCGTCGAAACGCCATGGCTGGAAATCGACAACGTGTTCTACGAAGCACGTGGTCAGGCCTGGGCGCTCTCGCACCTGCTGCGCGCCATCGAGGTTGATTTTGCCGACGTACTGGCGAAAAAGAACGCGACGGTCAGCGTGCGCCAGATCATTCGTGAACTGGAGGCCTCGCAAGAGCCAATGTGGAGCCCGATGATTCTCAACGGCAGCCCGTTTGGCGTGTTCGCCAACCACTCGCTGGTCATGGCCAACTACATTTCGCGTGCCAACGCCGCAGTCATTGACCTGCGCCAGCTGCTGAATCAAGGCTGATGTCCATACCTGCCAACGAGGCCGCGCATCGCGCCGCCTCGGATGCCGAGCAGATCGCCTGGGTCGACGAACAGGATCGGCTGCTCGGTTCACTGGTCCGCGCCGACCTGCGTGAACGCGGGCTGATTGGACGCGGCACTTATATCCTGCTGTTCAACAGTCTGGGTGAGCTGTGTGTGCACCGACGCACGCTGAGCAAGGCGATCTATCCCGGCTACTGGGACGTAGCCGCAGGCGGAATGGTCCAGGCGGATGAAAGCTATGCGGAGTCTGCTGCGCGCGAGCTGGAAGAAGAACTGGGGGTCAGTGGCGTGCCGCTGCAGGCCCACGAACAGTTTTTCTTTGATCAGCCGGGCAACCGGCTCTGGTGTGCAGTGTTTTCAGCCGTGTGGGACGGCCCTTTGAAACTGCAACCTGAAGAGGTGCTGGAAGCGCGCTTCATGCCCGTCGTCGAAGTTCTGCAACAGGCTGAGCACAATCCCTGGTGCCCCGACTCCCTGGCGGCGCTGAAACGCTACCTGAAACAGATAGAGAACGAGCAGTAAGCGAGTGTTCAGAAATTGGCGCATTCAGCCCCTTAGCAACCGGCCGGTTTGCCGTTACACTGCGCGACCTTTTCAAACTGAACCGGCCCTGCCGTTTCAGTAGCGCTGCCCCTGCCAGAGTGGGGCTTCGCGGTCGATGGCTCATACGAGCCCGACCCATCTTCAGTCCTCAACAAGAGGATTTTTGCGTGGCTAAAAAAGCCGCTTCTCTCGCTGCCCTCGGTGGCCTGGTATTTTCAACCGACGCAGGGCGCCACTGCCCCGATTGTCGTCAACCCGTTGCCGAGTGCACCTGCAAACAGACGGCCATCCCGGAAGGTGACGGCATTGCCCGTGTACGTCGTGAAAGCAAGGGCCGTGGCGGCAAGACGGTTACCACCATCAGCGGCGTCCCGCTGGCCGAAGAGCCGCTCAAAGAGCTGGCCAAGGCCCTCAAGCAGCGCTGCGGCACAGGCGGATCGCTCAAGGAAGGCGTTATCGAGATTCAAGGCGATCACGTCGAACTGCTGTTGGCCGAGCTGATCAAAAAAGGCTTCAAGGCTAAAAAGTCGGGCGGCTGAACCCGCGAATCAAATCGTCATTTCCACTCATTACAATGCGCGCAGCTGGCTACTGGCTGGCGCTACGACTTCTTTATAGGGGACTTCGATGTCCGTACGACGCACACGCAAAGACGATGGCAGCCAATGGACCGTTGCGGACAGCCGCAGCGTTTATGGCATTCGCCATTGGGGCGCGGGTTATTTTGCAATCAACGAAGCGGGGCGCGTTGAAGTCCGCCCCAACGGGCCGGACAGCTCGCCCATCGACCTTTACGAACAGGTCGACAACCTGCGCAAGAGCGGCCTCTCGCTGCCTTTGCTGGTGCGTTTCCCGGACATCCTGCAAGACCGCGTGCGTCAGCTGACCGGCGCGTTCGACAGCAACATTGCGCGCCTGGAATACCAGAGCAAATACACCGCGCTGTACCCGATCAAGGTGAACCAGCAGGAAGCGGTGGTGGAAAACATCATCGCCACGCAGAACGTCTCCATCGGCCTGGAAGCGGGCTCCAAGCCTGAACTGATGGCTGTGCTGGCACTGGCGCCGAAAGGCGGCACCATCGTCTGCAACGGTTACAAGGACCGTGAGTTCATCCGTCTGGCGCTGATGGGCCAGAAGCTGGGCCACAACGTGTTCATCGTCATCGAGAAAGAATCCGAAGTCGAACTGGTGATCGAAGAAGCCGCCGAGCTGAAGGTCGCCCCCCAGGTCGGCCTACGTGTGCGTCTGTCTTCCCTGGCATCGAGCAAATGGGCGGATACCGGTGGCGAGAAATCCAAGTTCGGCCTGTCGGCAGCGCAATTGCTGTCGGTGGTCGAGCGTTTCCGCATGGCCGGCCTGGATCAGGGCATCCGCCTGCTGCACTTCCACATGGGCTCGCAGATCGCCAACCTGGCCGACTATCAGCACGGTTTCAAGGAAGCGATCCGTTACTACGGCGAACTGCGCAAGCTCGGCCTGCCGGTGGACTACATCGATGTCGGTGGCGGTCTGGGTGTCGATTACGACGGTACGCACTCGCGCAACGCCAGCTCGATCAACTATGACATGGACGACTACGCAGGCGTCGTGGTCGGCATGCTCAAGGAATTCTGCGACGCGCAAAGCCTGCCGCACCCGCATATTTTCTCGGAAAGCGGCCGCTCGCTGACCGCCCACCACGCCATGCTGGTGGTTCAGGTGACCGACGTCGAAAAACACAACGACGAAGTCCCGGAAATCGCCGACAAGGCCAGCCTGCCGGAAACCGTGCAATGGCTGGTCGACCTGCTGGGTCCGACCGACATCGAGATGGTCACCGAAACCTACTGGCGCGCCACACACTACATGAGCGACATCGCGGCCCAGTACGCCGACGGCAAGATCAGCCTGTCGGAAAAGGCACTGGGCGAGCAATGCTACTTCGCCGTCTGCCGCCGTTTGTACAACTCGCTGAAAGCCCGTCAACGCTCCCATCGTCAGGTGCTGGACGAGCTCAACGACAAGCTGGCCGACAAGTACATCTGCAACTTCTCGGTGTTCCAGAGCCTGCCGGACACCTGGGCCATTGGCCAGGTACTGCCGATTCTGCCCCTGCACCGCCTGAACGAAGAGCCGGTGCGCCGCGCCGTGCTTCAGGACCTGACCTGCGATTCGGACGGCAAGATCAAGCAGTACGTCGATGAGCAGAGCATCGAGACCAGCATGCCGGTGCATTCGCTGAATGAAGGCGAAGACTATCTGCTGGGTATCTTCCTGGTGGGTGCCTACCAGGAAATTCTCGGCGACATGCACAACCTGTTCGGTGATACCGACTCGGTGAACATCTACCAGAACCCGGACGGCAGCGTTTACCACGCCGGCATCGAAACCCACGACACCATCGAAGACATGCTGCGCTACGTGCACCTGTCGCCGGAAGAACTGATGACCCATTACCGGGACAAGGTCGCCAGCGCCAAGATCACCCCACGCGAGCGCACCTACTTCCTCGATGCCTTGCGCCTGGGGCTGACCCGCTCGTCGTACCTGTCGTCCTGATCCTTGCGCGGAGCCAGATCTGACTGCTTATCATGCCAATGCTCCGCATTGGCATGCAGAGGCGTCCGTAACCATCGCCGCGCATGCTCCGCGCTCATACAGCCCACCCACTCGACGTAATCCCCCACCGACACCTGCTGTAGGCAACGTCCTGTTCTACCTGCAGACCTCTGCCCTGCCCGGCTTCTGCGCGAGAATCCGCGGTCGCATTCCCGGTAGAGAAACCCTCCATGCCCGACCCCGCCAGCGCGCCGTTCTTTCATCTGGAGATTGCAAGCCTGCAGCGCCGTTTCACCGTCGTATCGTTCAGCGCAACCGAAGCGATCAGCCAGCCGTATACCATTGAGCTGGAAATCCTCGGCGACGGTTTCGATCTGGACCTCACCAGGCTGATGTACCAGCCTGCCTGGCTGAGCTGCGGTGGCGAGCAGGGTTTTCCGGGGCAGAGTTTTCAAGGGCAGGGCTTTCACGGTCAGATCCACGGCGCGACACGCAAGCATTACCACCCCGGCCCGGCCTGCTACACGCTGCTGATGGGGCCTCGACTGGCCTGCCTCGGGCTGCGCCACCACTCGCGTATCTTTCAACACATGACTGCCACGCGGATCATTGCCCAGGTGCTGGAAGAACATGGTTTGAGGAACACCTTCCGCTTTGACCTGCAGACAGAATGCATCGAGCGCGAAAGCTGCGTGCAGTACCAGGAATCCGACCTGCAACTGGTCCAGCGGCTGTGTGCAGAAGAAGGCATTCACTACCATTTCGTCCACTCACGTCGCCGCCACCAGTTGGTATTTGGCACCATCCCTTGGGAAGCCGGGTTCACAGCACCTGCCCCGGCACCGCGTCCCTGCATTGCGCCTCTGCAGCGTGGCTGGATCATCGGTCGCGACGGCGAACCGGCAAGGACCGATGCGTCAGGCCGGTTGCACGTGCGCCTCGAATGGGACTGGCAACACCCGGAAGGCCCCCATGCTGGCTGCTGGCTGCATTTGGCTGCGGGGCTGGATGTCGAATGTCGGGGTGGGATGTCGGTGATAGTGAGCTTTTGCGCAGACGATAAACGCCCGCCGCAGATCAGTGGCTGCCTGTCAGCGCTGGCAGATGACGGCTGCCACAGGCGTGATCAAGCACCCGCCGATAACGTTGAGATGCACCTTGACTGGCAGGCGATCACCGGGCCAGACCGACGACTGCAACTGGCGAACGGGACCCGCATAGAACTGGCTGAAGGCAGCACACTGATCGTCGACGCCGGGCCGAGCAAGGTACAGATCGACGACAGCGGTCTCACGCTGAGCAGCCCGCGCATCAGCTTCGCCAACAAAGCGGATGGCAAATCGAGTGATCCACACGCCATTGAATGACGTAGCAGCAACTGTGCGGCACTGGGATGAAGCGTGATGGTCTCAGGCATATCCGACTCACCTTCCAGAGCCCCTCCGCCATGATCCGAGTGATTTTCCTGACACTGATGACCGGTGCCGTACTGGCAGCCTTGTCCGGTTGCTCGCCTTTGAAGCTGCTCAATACGTTGAACCCCAGCGGGCCTGTCGATCATGTCTACAACCTGGCGTACGGGCCGGATCCACGCAATACGCTGGATATCTACACGCCCAAGGCGAAACCGGCCAAGGCACCGGTCGTGGTGTTTTTCTATGGTGGCAGCTGGAACAGCGGCTCGAAGGCCGATTACGCGTTCGTCGGCGAAGCGCTGGCTGCGCGAGGCATGGTGGTGGTTATCGCCGACTACAGGCTGTATCCACAGGTACGTTACCCCAGCTTTCTGGAAGATTCGGCCAAGGCGCTGGCCTGGGCGCACAAACATGCGAACACCTACGGTGGCGACCCGAGCCGCCTGTACGTGATGGGCCACAGCGCGGGTGCCTACAACGCCGCAATGCTCGCGCTCGACCCGCGCTGGCTGGCTCGTGAAGGCTTGTCCCCCTCCATCCTCAGCGGCTGGATCGGACTGGCCGGGCCTTACGACTTCCTGCCCATCGAGAACCCGGACGTGAAGCCGGTGTTCTTCTTCCCGAATTCACCGCCAGACTCGCAACCCATCAACCACGTCACGTCCAGCGCGCCACCGGCATTGCTGATGGCCTCGAACACCGACTCGCTGGTCAACCCAAAGCGCAACACCGGCGGCCTGGCCAGGTCGCTGCGTGAAGCCGGCGTGCCGGTGCGAGACTTGTATTTCTCGCGCACCAATCACGGCACGCTGGTCGGCGCATTTGCCAGATTGCTGAGCGGTCTGGCCCCTGTGATCGATGAGGTGGACATGTTCGTCAGCCACACCCCGCAAATGGCGTCTGACAAGAACGGAACCGGGCAGAAGGCTCAGTGAACGAACCAGCCGTCGCTGCGCGTCAGCCGCCAGGCAATGAACCCAAGGCTCAGGCCGCGCAGCAGGGTAAAGGCCAGGAACGTCAGCCATAGGGCGTGGTTGCCGTGGCTGGCAGCCAGATAAGCCAACGGCGCGATGCCCGCTGCGCTGAACAGCATCGCGTTGCGCATTTCCCGCGCACGGGTAGCACCGATGAACAGGCCGTCCAGCAGGTAGCTCCAGACGGCCAGCAACGGCATCAGTGCCAGATACGGCAGATAGGTCATCGCGGTGGCGCGTACTTCCGGGATATCGGTCTGCAGGCTGACGAAGCCATGCCCAGCCACCAGAAAGAACAGCGCAAACACCATGCTGGAAATCAATGACCAGCCTCCCGCAACCACCAGGGAGCGTCGCAACGTATCCCGGTCCCGCGCGCCGATGGCATGGCCACACAGCGCTTCTACCGCATGCGCCAGCCCATCCAGGGCATGGGCAGTCAACAGCAGGCCGTTGAGCAGCAAGGCATTGGCAGCAACCGTCGCATCCCCCAAACGAGCGCCCTGCACGGTGATCAGGAACATCACCGATTGCAGCGCGAGTGTGCGCAAAAAGATGTCCCGGTTGACCGCCAGCAGGGGCCGCCAGTTACTCCATAGCCGCAAGGCCGACCAGAAGATCCGGCCCGGCCAGGCGCGCAAGGTGTTACGTGCCAGCAGCAGACCGAGCACCACGCCAGTCCACTCCGCGAGTACCGACGCACGCGCCGAACCGATCACGCCCCAGTCCAGCCCGATGACGAACCACAGATTGAGAACGATGTTGACCGCATTGGTCAGCAACAGAATGGCCAGTGGCGCCCGCGCGCTCTGCGCGCCAAGAAACCAGCCGACCAGCGCATAACTGGCCAGCGCCGCAGGCAGGCCGAACAGTCGGGTGTGGAAGAAATCCAGGGTCATTTGCTGCAGATCGGCAGACGGCTGCATCATCGTCAGCGCCAGATGGCTGAAAGGCAAGGCGATTACACCCAGCAATACCGCCAGCCCGACGGCCAGCAGCAACCCCTGCAACAGAATGCGGCGCAACGCTGCGCTATCACTGCGCCCTGCCGCCTGTGCGGCAAAACCGGTGGTGCCCATGCGCAGAAAGCCCATCGCCCAGGCGAGAAAGGTATACAGCGTAGAGCCCACCGCCACAGCGCCCAGCTGATGGGCGTGCGGCAAATGACCGATCACCGCGCTGTCGACCAGCGCCACCAGCGGCACGGAAATATTCGACAGAATCATCGGCGTCGCAAGCGCCCAGACACGACGATGGGTTGAGCGATGACGCCAGTCAGTGAACAGCGTAGACATGAGAGCTCCCGGCAAGGCGGGCATTGTAGTCAGATCAAACGCAGGGTGTCCCAGCGTTTCGATACGTCCGGAAACGGTACTCATGCCTCGAAAGCGGCAGCGTTATCATTCAGCACGCTCCACTGGAGCGTGAGGAACGATAGTCAACTGTCTAACTTTTTGGGGTCAGTCCACAGCGTGTGAATGCATTTCGTGACGCTCTGCGTCAACCGCTGCATGCCAACGCGCAATGGCACGATAGTCAGTCCGCTCGATATGTGACCTTACTGGTCAATCTGACAGTAATACTTGTCATCACGACTGTTATATAGTCGCATCCTCTCTACCGTTGCCGATGAGTGCCCCATGTTAAACAAAGGATTGTTTCTGGCTTGCGCGCTTGCGCTGTTGAGCGCCTGTGATTCTTCTTCCACCGATAAACCCGCGCCCGCCACGGCCCCCACGACCCAGGCAACGGTCAACGACAAAAAGCCCAAACCCGCAGTCGACCTAGCCGCGCTGAGCAAGCGCTACGCAGGCCGCGAACTGACGGTCATCGACGTGTCGGAAATCCAGGTCGACGGCGCAAGCACCCTGTCGGTGAGCTTCTCGGTCCCGCTCGACCCCGAACAGAAATTCGACGAAAAACTTCACCTGGTGGACAGCAAGAACGGCAAGGTCGACGGTGCCTGGGAACTGTCGGATAACCTCATGGAATTGCGCCTGCGCCACCTGGAGCCGCAGCGCAAACTGGTCCTGACCGTCGATGCCGGTCTGCTGGCCGTCAACAAGGCCAAACTTGCCGCCGAATACATCAGCCGCCTGGAAACCCGCGACTTGCAGCCCTCGGTCGGTTTCGCCAGCCGTGGCAGCCTGTTGCCGACCCGTCTGGCCGAGGGCCTGCCGGTGATCGCGCTGAACGTCGACAAGGTGGATGTCGAGTTCTTCCGCATCAAACCCGACTCGATGCCGAATTTCCTCGCCCTGTGGGACGGCGCGTCGAGCCTGTCCAGCTACAGCTCCGAAGAACTGCTGCCCATGGCCGAACTGGTCTACAGCGGCCGCTTCGACCTCAAGCCCGCGCGCAACACCCGTGAAACCCTGCTGCTGCCGATTGCCGGTATCAAGCCCCTGCAACAGCCAGGTGTTTATCTGGCGGTGATGCGCGCCTCGGGCACCTACAGCTACTCGCAGCCGGCCACCCTGTTGACGCTCAGTGACATCGGCCTGTCGGTGCACCGTTACAGCAACCGTCTGGACGTCTTCACTCAAGCGCTCGAGGGTGGCAAGGCGCTGAGTGATATCAGCGTCGATGTGTATGACGACAACGGCAAGGTCGTCGCCCAGGGCAAGACCGACAGCGACGGCCACGCGCAACTGCCATTGCCGGCCAAGGCTGCCGTGGTACTGGCGCACAAGGACGAACAGACCAGCATGCTGCGCCTCAACAGCTCGGCACTGGACCTGGCCGAGTTCGATATCTCCGGCCCGCAGTCTCACCCGCTGCAGTTCTTCATCTTCGGCCCACGCGACCTGTATCGCCCCGGCGAAACCGTGCTGCTCAACGGCCTGCTGCGCGACAGCGACGGCAACACCGTCAAGCCGCAGCCCATCACCGTCGAAGTGCGCCGTCCCGATGATCAGGTCAGCCGCAAATTCGTCTGGGAAGCCGACAGCAACGGTTTCTACCAGTATCAATTGCCGCTTGCCGACGAAGCGCCCACCGGACGCTGGCAACTGATGTTCGACCTGGGTGACGGCAAACCGCAGCTCTACGAGTTCAAGGTCGAGGACTTCCTGCCCGAGCGTCTGGCGCTGGAACTCAAGGGCAGCGACACGCCGGTGGCGCCTGCTGACAACCCGCAATTCGATATCACTGGCCGCTACCTGTACGGCGCCCCCGCTTCGGGCAATACGCTGACCGGTCAGGTCTATGTCCGCCCGCTGCGCGAGGCGGTGCCGAAGCTGCCGGGTTATCAGTTCGGCTCGATCACCGAGGAAGACCTCAAGCATGATCTGGAGCTTGAGCCCGTCACCCTCGATGCCGAAGGTCATTCGACGCTCGCCGTGCAGAGCGAGTGGGCGCAGGCCAAATCGCCGCTGCAACTGATTCTGCAAGCCAGCCTGCAAGAGTCTGGCGGGCGGCCGATCACCCGTCGTCTGGTGCAGCCGATCTGGCCTGCCGAACACCTGCCCGGCGTGCGTGCACTGTTCGGCAGCAGCACGGGTGGTGATGACTACGACAACGAGGCCAAGGGCGAAGCGCAGACCAACGGCGACGGCCCGGCCGATTTTGAAATAGTCATGGCCGACGCGGCGGGCAACAAGCTGGGCGCTGACAACGTGAAAGTCCGGCTGATCCGCGAGCGTCGCGATTACTACTGGAACTACTCGGCCGACGACGGCTGGAGTTACCACTTCAACGAGAAATTCCTCAACCTCAACGAAGAAACCGTCAGCATCACCAAGGACGCCACCGCCAAGGTCAGCTTCCCGGTCGAATGGGGTCCTTACCGTGTCGAGGTGGAAGACCCGTCCACCGGAATGGTCAGCAGCCTGCGCTTCTGGGCCGGTTATCGCTGGCAGGACAACACTGACGGCGGCGCGGTCAGACCGGATCAGGTCAAGCTGGCGCTGGACAAACCGGCCTACAACGATGGCGACACCGCGAAAGTCACTGTCACCCCGCCGGCTGCGGGCAAGGGTTATCTGTTGGTCGAGTCCAGCGAAGGTCCGCTGTGGTGGCAGGAAATCGACGTGCCTGTCGAAGGCAAATCGTATGACATCCCGCTGGACAAAAAATGGGCACGCCACGACCTGTACGTCACCGCTCTGGTGATACGTCCCGGTGAACGCAAGGCCAATGTCACACCCAAGCGCGCCGTGGGTGTGCTGCACCTGCCGCTGGACCGGGCGCAGCGCAAGCTGGCGCTGACGGTCACCGCGCCGGAGAAAATGCGCCCCAGACAACCCCTGACCCTCAAGGTCGCCGCCAAAAATGCTGACGGCAGCGTCCCCAAACAAGTCCACGTGCTGGTATCGGCGGTGGACGTCGGCATCCTCAACATCACCAGCTACGCGACGCCCGATCCGTTTGCCAGCCTGTTTGGCCGCAAGCAGTACGGAGCCGACCAACTGGACATCTACGGTCAGCTGATCGAAGCCGGTCAGGGGCGCCTGGCAAGCATGGCGTTCGGTGGCGATGCACTGGCGAAGGGCGGCAAACGTCCGGACACCAGCGTCACCATCGTGGCGTTGCAAAGTGCGCCGGTGACGCTCAATGACGCCGGTGAAGGTGAAGTCAGCGTCGATATCCCGGACTTCAACGGCGAGCTGCGCGTAATGGCTCAAGCCTGGACCGACGACCGCTACGGTATGGCCGAGGCGAAAACCGTGGTTGCCGCGCCGATCATCGCCGAACTGTCGACGCCGCGCTTTCTTGCCGGTGGCGACCAGACCAGCGTGGCGCTGGACGTCTCCAACCTGTCGGGCAAGGCACAGAAGCTGGACGTGAAAATCAGCGCTGAGGGCCAGTTGAGCATTCCGGGCGGCGACCAGAGCAAGCCCCTGCAGCTCAAGGAAGGCCAGCGCGTTACCCTGAAGGTTCCGGTGCTGGCGCAAGGCGGCCTGGGTCAGGGCAAGATCAAGGTGCTGGTCGAAGGTCTGGACCTGCCGGGCGAAAACCTGCCGGCCTTCACACGCGAATGGACCGTCGGCGTACGCCCGGCCTACCCGGCAATGCTCAAGCATTATCGCGCCACGCTCAATGATCAGCCCTGGAGCCTGCCGGAGGGCGCGCTGGAAGCGTTCGAACCGGCCGGTCGTGAGGCGCTGCTGTCGTTGTCGAGCCGTCCGCCCTTGAACCTCGGCGAACAGATTCGCGCATTGAAAGCCTACCCCTACGGCTGCCTGGAACAGACCGCCAGCGGTCTGTACCCGTCGCTGTATGCCGATGCCGCAACCCTCAAACGCCTGGGCCTGACCGGCGAAACGGATGCCGAACGCAAGCACAAGGTCGAGATCGGCATCGAGCGGCTGCTGGGCATGCAACGTTACAACGGCAGTTTTGGCCTGTGGGGCTCGGACAGCGACGAGGAATACTGGCTGACGGCGTATGTCACAGACTTCCTGCTGCGCGCCCGCGATCAGGGCTTTGCCGTGCCGCCGGATGCGCTGAAGAAAGCCAGTGAACGCCTGCTGCGTTATCTGCAGGATGCCGGCCAGATTCAGGTCAATTACAGTCAGAACGCCGAACATACGCGCTTTGCCGTGCAAGCCTATGCCGGGCTGGTGCTGTCGCGCAGTCAGCAGGCACCGCTCGCCGCCTTGCGCAGCCTGTTCGACCGCCGCAGTGACGCCCGCTCCGGCCTGCCATTGGTGCAAGTGGCAGTCGCGCTGGAGAAGATGGGCGACAAACCCCGCGCCGACCAAGCCCTGATGGCGGGTCTGGCCGCCAGCCGCAAGAATGAATGGCTGGCCGACTACGGCAGTTCGCTGCGTGATCAGGCGTTGATACTGGCATTGCTGGAAGAAAACGACCTCGCCAAAGACAAGCGTGATGAGCGCCTATTCGCCTTGGCGGATGAGGTGGCGGCCAATCGTTACCTGTCGACCCAGGAAAGCAATTCACTGTTCATGGCTGGCCGTAACCTGCTGGGCAAACCGGAAAAAGACTGGACCGCCAGCATTGTCAGCGGCACTCAAAACCGCGAACTGAGCAACCGGCAGCCGGGCCTCAAGCTGGACGGTTCGCTGCTGGCCTCGCCGCTTTCGGTGCACAACCAGAGCGGCGAAGCGCTTTACCAGCAACTGACCGTCTCCGGTTATCCCACCCAGGCGCCTGTAGCGGGTGGCGAAAACCTGAGCATTCGCCGCGAGTACCTGAACCTGAGCGGCGCACCGCTGAACATCGGCGCCTTGAAAACCGGGCAACTGGTGCTGGTGCACTTGGAAATCGGTGCCAAACAGCGCGTCCCGGATGCGCTGGTGGTGGACCTGCTGCCTGCAGGCCTGGAGCTGGAAAACCAGAACCTGGCGCAAAGCGCGGCAAGCCTGGAAGACGCCAGCGAGGAGGTGAAAACCATCCGCGAATCGATGGAAAACGCCGGGATCAAGCATCAGGAATATCGTGGCGACCGCTACGTGGCAGCCCTGGACATCGACGGCAGCAGCACTGTGCACCTGCTCTACCTGGCGCGAGCCGTCACCCCGGGCACCTACCGCATACCGCCGCCGCAGGTCGAATCCATGTACCGCCCGAACTGGCAAGCCCTGGGCGAAGCGCCAGCGCAGATGGTGGTGAAGGGAAAATGATCGCCAATTGATTGGAATGCATGACAGTGGAAGCAAGCTTGCTCACAAAGGGGCCGACGCACCACAGATCCAGTAGGAGCGACCGGGGCGGCGATCCGCATTGTTCGCGAAAGGACCGGTACAGGCTTCGGAAACAGCGTGCCCGAACCATCGTCTTCGCGAGCAAGCGAAGCGTCGCCCGGCTCGCTCCCACAAAGGCCTCACTGCATCGACAGCAATGGCGGTTCTTCGGTGTATCTACGTGGGAGCGAGCTTGCTCGCGAAGGCGTCGCCCCGTTCACCCACCATGGCGGCAGGCTAGCCTTCAACGCATCAATGAATGATCCAGCTCAGCAACCAGAGGCCCAGCGCCAGCCAGATGATGCCAAGGATGATCGAAGCGCGCATGAAGGCGCGGACCGCCGAGTACAGCAGCATCAGGCCGATGACCAGTGCGATGATGCTGATCAGCGAGGTGTCCATGCCCAGCGTGCGGGACAAGCCATCGACAAAATTTCCCCCAGCATGGGTAAACCCGTTGAACAACCACGCCAGACCGTCGACAAAGAAGCGAATGATCGCGCCGATGGCCTGCCCGAGCCATTCAAAAAAGCCTTCTACCTGCATATGTACGTCCTGATTGGGGTCGTGAAGAAAATGGTCTGTTCGCTTTGGCTGTCGCAATGCGTGTCAGGTTCCGTGGATCATAAAGGCTCTTTGCGTTGAAACCTGAATTTCTTCTGCGCCTGCCGCGAACATTCAAGTGGCTGGCGGGCGCGATCATGCTGCTGATCGCCCTCCTCTGGCTGGCCGACCGACTTTGGCCGCTGCCACTGCCCAGAGACGATCTGGCTCGCGTCGTCCTGGCCGAGGACGGCACGCCACTGTGGCGCTTTGCCGACGCCAATGGCGTGTGGCGCTACCCGGTCAGCAACGAGCAGGTCTCGCCCTACTACCTCGAAGCCCTGCTGACCTACGAAGACCGCTGGTTCTACAGCCATCCCGGGGTTAATCCGCTGGCGCTGTTACGCGCCACCTGGCAAAACCTCAGCGGTGCCCGTGTAGTCTCGGGTGGCAGCACGCTGTCGATGCAAGTGGCGCGGTTGCTCGATCCGCATTCACGCACGCTATCCGGCAAGTTTCGTCAGCTGTGGCGTACGCTGCAGCTTGAGTGGCACCTGTCCAAGGATCAGATCCTCAGTCTGTACCTCAATCGCGCCCCGTTCGGCGGCACACTGCAAGGCGTCGCAGCCGCCAGTTGGGCCTATCTGGGCAAGTCGCCGCAGAACCTGACCCGCGCCGAGGCAGCATTGCTGGCGGTGCTGCCACAGGCGCCAAGCCGCCTGCGTCCTGATCGCCACCCGCAGCGGGCGCAGCAGGCCCGCGACAAGGTGCTGAGGCGCCTGGCAGAGTTTCAGGTGTGGCCGCAAGCAAGCGTGAACGAAGCACTGGAAGAGCCTTTGTGGCTGGCACCGCGACAGGAACCGAGCCTGGCGCCGTTGCTGGCCCGACGCCTGAATCGCCCCAACAGCCCGCCACTGATCCGCACCACGCTGGACGCCTCACTGCAACGGCGCATGGAAGACCTGCTGATGGGCTGGCGCGCACGACTCCCGGAGCGAACGTCGGCAGCGATTCTGGTGGTCGAGGCGGAAAACATGGCCGTGCGCGCGTACGTCGGCTCGGTGGACATCAAAGACGCCAAGCGTTTCGGCCATGTGGACATGGTCACTGCCCTGCGTTCGCCGGGCTCGACGCTCAAGCCGTTCCTGTACGGCATGGCCATGGACGCCGGGCTGATCCACTCCGAATCCCTGATGCAGGATGTACCGCGGCGCTATGGCGACTATCGACCAGGCAACTTTTCGAGCGGTTTCGGCGGGCCGGTGGCGGCCAGTTCGGCGCTGTCGATGTCGCTCAACCTGCCTGCCGTGCAATTGCTCGAGGTCTACGGGCCGAAGCGCTTCGCCGCCGAACTGCGCAATGGCGGCGTCCCCCTGACCCTGCCGCCGCTGGCCGAGCCGAGTCTGGCACTGATTCTTGGCGGCGCAGGCAGTCGGTTAGAGGACTTGGTGACAGGCTACAGCGCCTTCGCGCGCGGCGGGCGCAGTGCCGATGTTCGACTGCAACCGCAGGACCGACTGCGTGAACGGCGGATGATGTCACCGGGCGCTGCGTGGATCATTCGACGCATTCTCAGTGGCCAGTCGCGCCCGGACATCGACCCGCGCGCCGAGCTGGTACAGCGCCCGCAACTGGCCTGGAAAACCGGCACCAGCTATGGCTTCCGCGATGCCTGGGCGATTGGCGTCGGGCCGCGTTTCCTGGTCGGTGTCTGGATCGGTCGGCCGGATGGCACACCGGTGCCAGGGCAGTTCGGGCTGGCGTCGGCGGCGCCGCTGATGCTTCAGGTGCACGATGTGCTGGTCAATCGCGACAGTCAGCGCGGGATCGCCGCACTGGTGCAACCCGTGCCGCAGAACGTCGGTGTGGCCGCCATCTGCTGGCCGCTGGGTCAACCGATGAGCAAAAGCGACCCCAATTGCCGTCGCCAACGTTTCGCCTGGACGCTTGACGGCACCACGCCGCCCACCCTGCAAGCGGCCGACCAACCGCTCGGGCTGGGTTTGCAGGAACGTGTCTGGGTCAATGCCAAGGGGCTACGCGTCGCGGCCAATTGCCCGGACGCCCGAGCGCAGGACATCGCGCTGTGGCCTGCGCCTCTTGAGCCCTGGCTGCCCAGAGCAGAGCGGCGTGATGCACCCCTGCCGCCCGCTGACCCGGATTGCCCACCGCAGAACCTGAACCTGGCGCCCCCGCTGAGCATTGTCGGCGTGCGCGAAGGCGACAACCTGCGCCTGCCTGCCGCCAGTCGTCAGGCTTTACGCCTCACGCTCTCGGCGCTCGGCGG
The DNA here is from genome assembly GCF_977070315.1 of Plantibacter cousiniae (nom. nud.). Taxonomy (NCBI): domain Bacteria; kingdom Bacillati; phylum Actinomycetota; class Actinomycetes; order Micrococcales; family Microbacteriaceae; genus Plantibacter; species Plantibacter cousiniae (nom. nud.). The sequence goes on from NZ_CDRVEU010000011.1 coordinate 101,156, forward strand.
CAGTGGCCATCGCTGGTGGTTTATCGATGGCAAACCTCTGGCAGACACCGACACCCGGCAAGACTTCACCCCCACCCTGAGTAAACCGGGGCGTTATCAGTTAAGCGTGCTGGACGAGAGCGGCCAGACGGCGCGGGTTGAATTCAGCGTGGTGGAGTGAACGCAGACGGGTGTGACGCAGAGCGTCACGAAAGGCGTTCCCACGCTGGAGCGTGAGGAACGCTAGCCCTTTAACTATCGTGCCCATGCTTCAGCGTGATCATGCTGCAGGGCGCGATGCCTGTCGTCACTGAACCTGGAAAACCTTCGGCTCGGGAAACAGGTTGTTGAGGGTTTCCAGCAAACGGACGTGATAGATCGGTTTGCGGAACAGGTCGAGCACATGCAGGCGCAGCAAATCGCTGACGTCATCCATGTCGGCATGGCCGGAGGTGACAATAACGGGCAAATGCTGGCGTGAGGTGTGGTCGCGCAGGTGGCGAATCAGCTGAATGCCGCTTTCCTCGGGCATACGCAGGTCAGTGATTACCAGCGCGATATCCGGATGAATGGTCAACTGGTGCAGGGCCATCTTGACGGAAGACGCCGTGAAACAGCAGAACCCCTCACCTTCGAGCAGTTCTGCCAATTCCTCGTTTGCGTCCTCTTCGTCATCAACCAGAAGCAGTTGTTGGCGGATGGGGTGGACAGCCATGTGGTTATCTCAACAGGGTGAACTCATAGCGCAATCATAGACTACCCCGCCGTAGGTGTGGAGGCCCCAGGCGTTGTACCCGTCGTGGTACCCGTCAAGGCAGTCTGAATTTTTGTGAAAATCGCCCCCACACTTGTGCTGATCGTTGGAACAAAAGCAATCAACGCCACGGCAACCATCGCCGCTACCAAAGCGTATTCAATACCTGACGCCGCTTCACGATCCCTCAAAAAACAACTGATCCGGGTATAGGCGCCTACATAAATCTTGGTCAGGAACATCTCATTTCTCCTTGCGCCTCCGAGACGCGAACATGCATGACACATGCGAAACTGTGTGCACCTCCAGCATTGTCTCCAATCCATAAACCCACAATCGCAACAAAGCATTAACCAGAAAGTTATAACCCCTGCACATGCCCCAAAACAAAGGCTTCAAACGGAGTCTCGTCAGCAAAAAACCCTTACACACCAAAGCATAATGGCGCTTTTGAATGAATGAGCTAATGTCACTAAAAGCCGTTATGCCGTTCACCGTTGCTTGGTTTAAAAGTTGATGCACCGGTTCGAGAATGTCCTGCGATGACAAAGGGAAACTTGCCATGAGCAGTCGTGTCACCATGGTGCTCGCTGTAGTGTTTTTGCTGGGTGCGTTAATCGCTGGGTATCTGGGAATTATTGTCGGCAGACCAACCGAAGTGTCTGTTGATGCCCCACAATCGGCACCACCTGTAACCACAGAACAAACCACCCCGCCCGCTCCGACTCCGCCCGTCGAGGATGCTGTGCGTCACAACGTTGTGGTGCTGGCGCGGGATGTTCCTGCCTACACCGCAATCATGGCCGATGACCTGACCATCGAGCGCCTCAAGGTCGCCCCACCCGGTAGCTTTGAAGCCATCGATAAAATCGTCGGCCGCAGCAGTTGGCGCACGCTGACCGCCGGAAGCTGGCTTACGGAGAGCAACTTCGAAGCAGGCGGCACCCTGGCGCGAATGATCCGGCCGCACGAGCGGGCCCTGGCGTTACAGGTCGATGAAGTGACGGGCGCCTCCGGGCAACTCAGCCCCGGCGACTACGTGGATGTACTGCTTTATCTGCCTGAAGACGTGAGCAATCCGAATCGGTCGAGCCAGGTCGTGGTGCCTGCCCTGCGCATTCTCGGCGTTGGTGCGCTGCTCGGTCCGGACCGCAGCGGCAAGCCGGTGCAGGACCTCAACGCTGACGAACGCCTCAAACAGGAGCAGCAGCGAATCAACGCGCGAACCGTCACGGTCGCGGTGCCACAAGCCCTGGTGGCGCGCCTTATGCTGGCCTCGCAAACCGGTGTCCTGCGTCTGGCTGTGCGCAGCGCCGACGAGGGCAACCTGCAGGATTACTGGGCCAACGAAGCCGGCGGCCCAGAGGCTGCCGAGCGACTCGATTCAGCCAACCGCCAACTGGTCAGCTTCAGACAACTGAGCCTGGGGCCGGCCAGCGCGCCGACAGCAGGCGCAACCCCGCGTACGTCTCGCGCTGTCGAGGTCATACGCGGTAACCAGATCACGCAACAAACTCCCTGATTGAGCAAGGATTGCATTTGATGAGCTGTTGTTCCGTGCCAGTTATAAAACCCCGTTTGCTGGCGTTAGTCATCGCAGCACTGTGCGCGCCAGGCGCGTCGGCCGCTTCGGGCAGTTGTGCCGGCCTTGCCGCCATGCCGGCGGCCGTGGAAATCGACCAGGGCATTCAACAGGAGGTGCGCTCTGCGGTGCCCATCACCCGCATCGCCGTGGGTGATCCGAAAATCGCCGATGTGCACGTCAACGGCACCGACGGTTTTCTGTTGACCGGCGTCGCGCAGGGGACGACCAGCCTGATGGTCTGGACGGCCTGCGCAAGTGCGCCGCGCCAGAGCATGGTCTTCGTCCGTGGCCGGGCGACGACAGCCATGGTCGAGAGTGTAACCGCGCCCTCTGCCGATGCGCAGTTACCCAGCCAGGTGCAGACCGATATTCGCTTTATCGAAGTCAGCCGCACCAAGCTCAAGGAAGCCAGTACCTCGATATTCGGCAAGGGCTCGAACAACTTTCTGTTCGGCGCGCCCGGCACAGTGCCGGGTGTCAACGTCACGCCAGGCACCGTCAGCGGCACAAGACCAAACATTCCGCTGAACAACAGCAACTTCAATATCGTCTGGGGCGGTGGCAGCAGCAAGGTGCTGGGCATGATCAATGCCATGGAAAACAGCGGCTACGCCTACACCCTGGCACGTCCCAGCTTGGTCGCCCTCAACGGGCAAAGCGCGAGCTTTCTGGCCGGCGGCGAATTCCCGGTGCCGGTGCCCAATGGTGAAGGCAACGGTATCTCCATCGAGTACAAGGAGTTCGGCGTGCGCCTGACCCTGACCCCGACTGTCGTCGGCCGGGACCGGATTCTGCTGAAGGTCGCGCCGGAAGTCAGCGAACTGGATTTCTCGGCCGGTATCACCATCGCCGGGACCACTGTGCCGGCACTCAACATCCGCCGTACCGACACCAGCATTGCGCTTGCCGACGGGGAGAGTTTCGTGGTCAGCGGCCTGATCAGTTCCAGCAACAGCGGCTCGGTGGACAAGTTTCCCGGCCTCGGCGACATCCCGATTCTCGGTGCATTTTTCCGCAGCTCGCAGATCCAGCGCGACGAGCGCGAACTGCTGATGATCGTCACCCCGCATCTGGTCCAGCCACTGGCCGCCAACGCCCGGCTGCCGTCACTGCCAGGCGAGGGGCTGCGCACCTATGACCCGAGCTTCCCGCGCCTGTATTTTCTGGAAAACGGCGATTTCGACCGCCGCGACGGATTATCCAAATGAGCCAGAGCCTGAGCCAGACCTTCCTGGCAATCACCCGTAACAATACCGACCTGGAGTGGCTGCAAAGTGCTCTGGGTTCGCTGGGTCAGGTGGTCAGTGCCGGTACGGGCAGCCTCGACGACCTCCTGGCGCTGGTGGACGTGACGTTTGCCAGCGTGGTGTTCGTCGGGCTCGACCGTGAGCATTTGATGACTCAGAGCGCCCTGATCGAAAGTGCGCTGGAAGCCAAGCCGATGCTGGCCATCGTTGCGCTCGGCGATGGCATGGACAACCAGTTGGTGCTTAACGCCATGCGCGCCGGGGCCAGGGACTTCGTTGCCTACGGGTCCCGCTCCAGTGAGGTCGCCGGCCTGGTCAGACGTCTGAGCAAGCGCCTTCCCGCTGTGACGCCCAACCCGAACATGAGCGGCCTGTCGGTGCTGTACGGTGTGCAAAGCGATGACGACGGGGCCTTGATCGCGACGCACCTGGCGATGGTCGTGCACAAGACCGGCCAGCGCACGCTGCTGCTGGACCTCGGCCTGCCACGCGGCGACAGCCTGTTGATGCTCGGTCTTGAATCGACCTTCAGCTTCGGTGACGCCCTGCGCCATTTGCGCAGGCTCGATGCAACGCTGATCGACAGCGCCTTCACCACCAGCGAAAGCGGCCTGCGCATTCTGGCCTACAGCGAAGCCGACGATCATCTGGAACAGTCCAGCGCCGCCGAGCTTTATATGCTGCTCAGCGCACTGCGCCAGCATTTTCAGCATGTGGTCGTGAACCTGGTGGGGCAGCCGGACAGCGAGGCCTTGCGCTCGCTGGTCAGCCATTGCGATCAGTTGCTGTGGTACACCGACCAGAGCGTGCTGGGCTGTCGACGCAACCTGACGGTGCTCAACAACTGGCGCGAAAAAGGCATGAAAATGCAGCACGCCAGCCTGCTGGTCGATCGCTATCAGCGCTCGGTTGCACCCAATTCCGAAACCGTGAGCAAAACCTTCGGCCTGCCGGTGCTGGCGGTACTGCCGCTTGCCCCGGAGCTGCGCCTCAATGCCAAGAATCAGGGCGTGACGCTGTTCGAACTGGCCTCACGCGACGCTCTGTGCTCCGGGCTGCGGCGGCTTGGCGAGCATTTGGCACGGCATGCCGAGGCACGCGAGAAACCCGATCAGGGCTGGCTCGCTCGACTGTGGGGGAACCGGTAATGGCGGAGAAACTGTTTGGCGTCTCATCGCGCACGCAAGGCAAGCCTGACGACGGGCAAGGCCTGAAACTGGTGCTGCACCGTTACATCATCGATGGCATGGAGGAAAGCGGCAAAAGTCTGCTCGAAGGCTCAAGGCCAGCCCTGGCGCAATTCGTCATCGACAAGGTGGCCGAATACGTCGCACGGCTGCGGCTGGCCATCTCGCGTTACGAAATGGAGCGCCTGGCTGAAGAGCTGGTCGATGAACTGACCGGCTTCGGCCCACTGGAAGTGCTGCTGCGCGACACTTCGGTGACGGAAATTCTGGTCAACGGGCCAGGCAAGGTATTTGTCGAGCGCGACGGCGTGCTGCACCACACCGACCTGCGCTTTATCGATTCACACCATGTCGAGCGCGTGATGCAGCGCATCCTGGCACCACTCGGGCGCCGCCTGGACGAATCCTCACCGATGGTCGATGCGCGTCTGCCCGATGGCAGCCGGGTCAACGCGATCATTCCGCCCATCGCGCTGGACGGCCCATGTCTGTCGATCCGGAAATTCCGCAAGGACATGCTCAAGAGCGCCGACCTGGTGGCCATGCAGACCATCGATCAGTCGATTTTCGAGTTCTTCCAGGAGGCCGTCGGCAAACGCTGCAACATTCTGGTCAGTGGCGGCACCGGTACGGGCAAGACCACCATGCTCAACGTGCTGAGCCAGTTGATCGACAGCAATCAGCGGCTGGTCACCATCGAGGACGTTGCCGAGCTGCAGCTCAGTCACCCGCATGTGGTGCGTCTGGAAACCCGCCCGCCCAACGCCGAAGGGCATGGCGAGGTGCGCGCCAGCGACCTGATCCGCAATTCGCTGCGGATGCGCCCGGACCGCATCATCCTCGGTGAGATTCGCGGCGTCGAAGTGCTGGACGTATTGACGGCGATGAACACCGGCCACGACGGTTCGATGAGTACCGTGCACGCCAACAATGCACAGGATGCCCTGCTGCGCCTGGAAACGCTGGTGGGCCTGACCGGGCGGCTGATCCCGGAAAAGACCCTGCGCCAGATGGTCTGCGCGGCACTGGATGTGATTATCCAACTGACGCGTCTGCCTGACGGGCGCCGCTGTGTCAGTGAAGTGGTGGAAGTGGTCGGCATACGCGATGACATCTATGTCACCAATACCCTGTTCCGCGTTGATCGTCGCACCGGGGTCGGCTTCATGCGCGAAGCGGCCCACGCTGCCGGCGACAAGCTGCGGCCTGGCTACTGACATGACCAGAGAGTCGGCATGAGTGCGTCACTGGTACTGGGCCTGATCTCCGTGATGCTGCTGATGGCGTCCATCCGCATGTTCTATCTGGCGCTCAACCAGGGTGCCAGTGAGCGGGTCAGGCAGCGGCTGATGGCCGGGCAAGTGCAACCCGTGGCCGAAAAGACCGGCTGGAGCTACCTGGATCGGGCCTTTTTGCGCGCCGGGCTGGGACAGCCGACCAAACGCATGGGCCTGGCCTTGTCGCTGTATGCGCTGCTGATACTGATCGGCTACGCAACGGCCAGTATCGTCGGTGCGGTAAGCGTGCTGCTGGCGGTGCCTGTGACACTGCGCGTGTTCGTGTCGTGGCGCTACGAGGTGCGCGTGCGCCGCATGATCCAGCAACTGCCGCAATTGCTCGACCATACCGTGCGCAGCCTCAAGTCCGGCAGAACCCTGGCCGACGCGGTACTGCACGGCATCGATGCCACGGACCAGCCGCTCAAGGACGGCATGAGCCGGATCGAGCGTAACGTACAGCTGGGCGTCAGCCTGCCGGATGCGGCGAGGGATTTTGCCGAACTGTATGAGCGCGACGAGTTTCACCTGTTCGCCATCGGCTTGCGGGTCAATCACCGTTATGGCGGCAATGCCAGCGAACTGATGGAAAACCTGATCAAGCTGATTCGCGATCGGGAACAGGCCGGTCGTCAATTGCGCGCCATGACCGGCGAAACCCGCATGACTGCGTTGGTGCTGGCCCTGCTGCCGATCACCATGGCCGGTTACTTTCTGGCGGTGAACCCCAGTTATCTGCTGCATATGTGGGACGACGACAGCGGCAAGATCATGCTGAGCATGGCCTTCGCGCTACAGGTCACGGGGTGCGTGGTGCTGTGGCGCATGTTGAGGAGCATTTGAGATGGAACTGGTATTCGCTGCCATGATGCTTGCCGCTGCAGCATTTCTGCTGTTGTCCGGCGTAGCCCGTCAACGCCGCAATGAACGTCTGGTGGCCAGGCGCTTGAGGGGCCAGGTGATCCGCGAAAGCCGCATCGGCAGCCTGTTGCGCTTGCTCGGCGATACCCGCATAGGCCAACGCAGCATCAGCCTGGATTCGGAAACCCAGATACTGCTCAACCGCATCGGCTGGCGGCGCGCCAGCAAACGTTCGTTGTTCGCGGCCTGCCAGGTCGGCGTTCCGGTCGGCCTGATGGTCATGGTCATCCTCGGCCAACTGCTGTTTTTCAAAGGCGTCCAGCAACCGCTCATCGCGCCGATCTTTGCCTTGGGAGTCGGTTATCTGCTGCCCAAGCGGATTCTGGCGGCCGCGGCTCGGCGCCGTCAGAAACAAGTGGTGGTGGAAATCTCTACCTTTATCCCGCTGCTGCGCATCCTGTTCGAGTCCGGCATGGCGGTCGAGCAGGCCCTTCGGGTGCTCAGCAACGAAGGCAAGGACCTGTTGCCGGTGCTGTCCGAGGAAATCCGCGTAGTGCTGGTGCGCGTCGACTCCGGCTTGGAGCTGGGCGAAGAACTGAGAAAAACCGCTGCCCTGCTGGCTGTCGACGAGTTGAGCGACACCTGTGTGATCCTCAATCAACTGATTCATCAGGGCGGCGGCGCGTTGAAGTCTCTGCTCACGCTCAAGCAACTGATCGACGACCGACGCTTGACCCGTCTGCAGGAATACATTTCCAAACTCTCGGCAAAGATGTCGGTGGTCATGATGGTGTTTCTGTTCCCCGCCCTGCTGATTGTGCTGGCCGGGCCAGGCTTCATGGCAATAAGCCGCGCACTGGGCAGTTGACCCGGTGTTACCCGTGGACGAAAGGACGCATTGCAATGAAACCAGTGATCGTACTACTCGGGCTGTTGTTGCTGGGCGGATGCGCCAGTGATGGTCGCCCCCTCTGGACGCAGACCACGGCTCAGCCGGGCCAGTGCCCCAAGCTGACCTCGGATCAGGAGTTTTCGCTGAATCTGGCTCAGAACATGGCCGATGAAGGCCGCCTGCATGCCAGCCTTGCCAACCTGGAAAGCCTGCCCGACAGCCTGGGCGAGGTTCGCCTGCGCAAGGCCCGGGTGTTGCGGCTTTTGGGCAGCAACGAAGCCGAGCCTCTGTACCGCAGCCTGCTGGGCACCTGCCGGGCAGCCGAGGGTGAGCATGGCCTAGGGCAACTGGCCGCAGCGCGTGGTGACAACACGCTGGCACAGCAACACCTGCTGATGGCCAGCAAGCTGCAACCGACCGATGAAAAGATCCGTAATGACCTGGGCGTCGTCTACCTCAATCAGTTGAAACTGGAACAGGCACGCTTTCAGTTCCTGACGGCCATGGAGCTCAAACAATCGGACTCGCTGGCGGCGGTGAACCTGGCCACGCTGCTGATCTATCAGAATAACTGGACGCAAGCCGCCGAACTGGCGTCGCGGGCCGGGCTGACGCCTGAGCAGGTGACCGATGCCCAGGCGCGTGCCGAGCAATTGCGGAAGCCCCCTGCCGCTCCTCTAGCATCTGCACGGCCCATTGCGAGCCTGACAGGGCAAAATGATCGTCAGTCCCAGGAGGTAAGACCATGAAGCGCATCCTATTCACCGGGTGTGTACTGCTGTTGAGCGCAGGTGATGCCTGGGCAGACAACAATGAAACTGCGGCCTCTGAAACCAGACAGACCGAGACCTGGCTGCAGCTTCAAGCCAGCGGCAAGGCCGCTTCGCCGACGCCGCAGGTCAATACCGCGGCAGAACGTGACCTCAGCCTGCAACGCTGGCTGGACACGTATAAGTACAAGATCCCGGATTTTTACGACCAGGAAGCTGGTGGCAGCTTTTCCTCGGGCAAGAAATAATTCCGGCACGTCGTGGGCCTGCTGACACCCACTCTTACAACCTGCCCTCGGCACGCCGCCGGGCACTCCGTTATCATGCGCAGACTTTCGAGATTCGAGACTGCCATGCGCCGTTTGTTATGCCTGCTGTTATTGATCCTGGCCCTACCCGCCTCCGGCGCCGGTCTGCTGGAAAGCCGACCTTCATCCACGCTGGGCGGCGGCTCGCTGGATAACAGCAAGGACTTCCTGCCAGTGCGTCAGGCCTTTCAGTTGAGCCTGATCGAAACGACGCAGGAGTCGATCAAGCTGAGGCTGGTCGCCACCGATGGCTACTACCTGTATCGCCACCGCTTTCAGTTCCGCACCGAGCCTGCCGACATCGGCCTTGGCGAAGCGCAACTGCCCAAGGGCGAGCAGAAACACGACGAGTATTTTGGCGATGTCGAGGTCTATCACGGCATTCTCGATATCGACCTGCCACGCAAACCCGGCGAACAGCGCCCCTTCACCCTCGCCGTCACGTACCAGGGCTGCGCCGACAAGGGCTTGTGCTATCCACCTGAAACCGAGCGTTTGAGCATTGGCGACGTAGCCGCCAGCCCGAGCGACCAGGCGTCTGCCAGCGCAGCCACAGCGGCCGCCTGGAGCTGGAAAGAACTGGCGCTGTTTTTTCTCGCAGGCGTAGGCCTGACCTTCACACCGTGTGTACTGCCAATGTTGCCGATTCTGTCCGGCGTGGTGCTGCGCGGCCAGGTTGGCGGGTTGCGCGGGCTGAGCCTGTCTCTGGCTTACGTACTGCCGATGGCGGCGTGCTTTGCCCTGCTGGGCGCGCTGATGGGTGTGTTCGGTGCAGGCCTTAACCTGCAGGCGCGCTTGCAATCAGCCTGGGTACTGGTGCCGTTCTCGGCATTTTTCGTGATCTTCGCCATTGCCATGTTCGGCGCTTTCGAACTGCGCCTGCCGCAGTCCATCAGCTCTCGTCTGGACCGTATCGCCGGCAAGACCCAGGGCGGCTCATTGTGGGGTGCAGCGGTGCTGGGCGTGGTCTCCAGCCTGTTGGTGTCACCTTGCGTATCGGCGCCTCTGGCCGGTGCGCTGTTGTATATCAGCGCCAGCGGCGATGCACTCGGCGGCGCTCTGAAACTGTTCGCGCTGGGCCTGGGCATGGGCGCGCCGCTGTTGCTGATCGCAACCGGCGGTGCCACATGGCTGCCGAAAAGCGGCCCTTGGCTGGTGACGGTTAAAAACGCCATCGGTGTGCTGCTGCTGGGGCTGGCCATCGGCCTGCTGAGCCGCGTACTGCCAGGGCAAGTCACGCTGTTGCTGGTGGGTCTGTTGTCGGCCGGTGTCGCACTGTTTCTCGGCACCCTGGAGTTCAATGTCAAAACCACACGGCAGAAACTCGCCCAACTGCTGGGGCTGGCGCTGCTGGTCTATGCGCTGGCGTGCTGGTACGGCGCGCTGTCCGGGCAGACCGACCCCATGCGCCCGCTGGGCCGCGAGTACGCCACGGCGAATAACGGAGCGGTAGCTCCGGCCGCCTCACAGTGGCAGACGATCACCACCTCCGCCGAACTGAACCGTGTGATGCAGGAGGCCCGGCGCGAGGGCAAACCGCTGGTGCTCGACTGGTATGCCGACTGGTGCATCAGTTGCAAGGTCATCGAACACGAAGTCCTGCCTGACCCGGGTGTGGTCGCCCGCTTGTCGGGTTACAAGCAGGTGCGTTTCGACATGACCGACAGCAACGCAGAGCAACGCGCCCTGCTTGACCGGTACAAGCTGTTTGGCCCGCCAGCGCTGCTTTTCTTCGATAAAAACGGCGAAGAACAGCAAACTGTACGGGTCGTCGGCGAAATCGACGCGGCAGGCCTGATCGAGCGTCTGAACAGCGCCAATGACCAAAACTGATCCCTGAGTCATAAACTTTGCGCGAATATCGCTCATTGTGCTGGCTACTGTTGTTAACTGGACAGTCCACTGCCCTTCCGGCATAGTCGCCGGGCGTAAACCGCTCGCAGACAATAAAAGGAACACGCAATGGCGACTATCCTGGTCCTACATGGGCCCAACCTGAACCTGCTGGGCACTCGGGAACCCGGGGTCTACGGCACTATCACCCTGCCTCAGATCAATCAGGACCTGGAGCAGCGCGCTCGCGATGCCGGTCACCATCTGATGTATCTGCAAAGCAACGCCGAGTACGAACTGATTGATCGCATTCACGCCGCTCGCGGTGAGGGTGTGGATTTTATTTTGATCAATCCGGCTGCTTTTACGCACACCAGCGTTGCAATACGTGACGCGCTGATGGGAGTGAGCATCCCATTCATCGAAGTGCATTTATCGAACGTGCACAAACGCGAACCTTTCCGCCATCACTCCTACTTTTCAGATGTCGCTGTAGGAGTGATCTGCGGCCTTGGCGCCAGCGGTTACCGACTGGCCCTGGAAGCCGCCCTGGAACAACTGGCCGCCAGTGCCAAGCCATGATGAGTCCAGCCTGAAGCTGACCATATGGCTTGAGCCGGCCGACACATTGCCCTTACAGAACCTTGGGAGTTGATTAATGGATATTCGCAAAGTCAAGAAACTGATCGAATTGCTGGAAGAGTCCGGCATCGACGAGCTGGAAATCCGTGAAGGCGAGGAATCCGTACGGATCAGCCGCCACAGCAAGACTCCGGCACAGCCTTACTACGCACCGGCTCCGGTTGCTGCACCTGCAGCCGCTCCGGCTCCGGCAGCAGCACCGGTTGCGGCAGCTGCAGAAGCGCCATCGGCTCCGAAACTGAACGGCTTTGTAGTCAAGTCGCCAATGGTCGGTACGTTCTACCGTACCCCGGCGCCTACTTCGCCTGCATTCGTTGAAGTCGGCCAGACCGTCAAGAAAGGCGACACCATCTGCATCGTCGAAGCGATGAAAATGATGAACCACATCCAGGCAGAAGCCAGCGGTGTGATCGAATCCATCCTGGTAGAAAACGGTCAGCCGGTTGAGTTTGACCAGCCGCTGTTCACAATCGTTTGACCCGGGGAGAGCCTGCGATGTTGGAAAAAGTTCTGATCGCCAACCGCGGCGAAATTGCCTTGCGCATCTTGCGTGCCTGTAAAGAACTGGGCATCAAGACCGTCGCTGTACACTCCACAGCAGATCGCGAGCTGATGCACCTGGGCCTGGCAGACGAAACCGTCTGCATCGGTCCGGCACCGGCCAATCTGTCCTACCTGAACATTCCGGCGATCATTTCGGCTGCCGAAGTGACCGGCGCCACGGCGATCCACCCGGGTTACGGGTTTCTCGCCGAGAACGCCGACTTCGCCGAACAGGTCGAAAAATCGGGCTTCGCTTTCATCGGTCCCAAAGCAGACACCATTCGCCTGATGGGCGACAAGGTTTCCGCCAAGGACGCCATGAAGCTGGCCAACGTGCCGACCGTTCCCGGTTCCGACGGCCCGCTGCCGGAAGACGAGGCAACCGCTCTGCGCATCGGTCGTGAAGTCGGTTACCCAGTGATCATCAAGGCCGCCGGTGGCGGTGGTGGTCGCGGCATGCGTGTGGTTCATCGCGAAGAAGACCTGATCGAAGCTGCGTCCCAGACCCGCGCCGAAGCAGCGGCCTGGTTCAGCAACCCGATGGTCTACCTGGAAAAATACCTGACCAACCCACGTCACGTGGAAGTCCAGGTGATTTCCGACGGCCAGGGCCAAGCCATTCACCTGGGCGATCGCGACTGCTCGCTGCAGCGCCGTCACCAGAAGGTTCTGGAAGAAGCGCCGGCACCGTTCATCGACGAAAAGGCGCGCGAGGATGTCCTGGCCGCCTGCGTCAAGGCGTGTATCGATATCGGCTATCGTGGTGCGGGTACTTTCGAGTTCCTGTACGAAAACGGTCGTTTCTACTTCATCGAAATGAACACCCGTGTTCAGGTGGAGCACCCGGTTTCGGAAATGGTCACCGGCATCGACATCGTCAAGGAGATGCTCAGCATCGCCGCCGGCAACAAACTGTCGTACACCCAGGATGACGTGGTCATCAAGGGTCATGCGCTGGAATGCCGGATCAACGCCGAAGACCCTAAGACCTTCGTGCCAAGCCCTGGTCTGGTCAAGCACTTCCACGCACCGGGCGGCAACGGTGTACGGGTCGATTCGCACCTGTACAGCGGCTACAAGGTACCGTCCAACTATGACTCGCTGATCGGTAAAGTGATCACTTGGGGCGCGACCCGCGAAGAAGCCATGGCACGCATGCGCAATGCCCTGGACGAAATCGTGGTCGACGGGATCAAGACCAACATCCCGCTGCACCGCGACCTGACCCGCGATGAAGGCTTCTGCGAAGGCGGAATCAACATCCACTACCTGGAGCACAAACTGGCCAATCAATAAGCCAGTCTGCTTCACCACGACAAAGCCGCAGTGATGCGGCTTTGTTGTTTGCAGCGCATAGCAGTAAACTTGCCCGCTTCCTGCGGCCGCACCGGCTGTAAAAGCCGCACTTATTTCCAAATCGAAGGTAATCCGCCATGCCTTGGCTGCAAGTCCGTCTCGCCATCAGCCCAGAACAAGCCGAAACCTACGAAGACGCCCTTCTTGAAGTCGGCGCCGTGTCTGTGACCTTCATGGACGCCGAAGACCAGCCGATTTTCGAACCCGAACTCAATACAACGCCGCTGTGGGCGCACACGCACCTGCTCGCACTGTTCGAAGCCGACACCAATGCCGAAATGGCCCTGGCACACCTGAGCCTGCTGACCGGCGAAGAGTTACCCGAGCACAGCGCCGAAGTCATCGAAGATCAGGACTGGGAACGCAGCTGGATGGATAACTTCCAGCCGATGTGTTTCGGCAAGCGCCTGTGGATCGTGCCGAGCTGGCATGCCGCACCACAGCCGGACGCCGTGAACCTGTTGCTCGATCCGGGCCTGGCGTTCGGCACCGGGACCCACCCGACCACCGCGCTGTGCCTCGAGTGGCTGGACGGCCAGGACCTCGAAGGCTGCAACGTGCTGGATTTCGGCTGCGGCTCGGGCATTCTGGCCATCGCCGCACTGCTGCTGGGTGCCGAACAGGCCGTTGGTACCGATATCGACGTGCAGGCACTGGAAGCCTCTCGAGACAATGCCGGACGCAACAATATCGCGGCCGAACGCTTCCCGCTGTACCTGCCCGAGGATCTGCCGCCCCAGCAGGCCGACGTGCTGGTCGCCAACATTCTGGCTGGCCCGCTGGTTTCCCTGGCGCCGCAACTGGCAACCCTGATCAGGACCGGCGGACGCCTGGCACTGTCAGGCATTCTTGCCGAACAGGGTGAGGAAGTCGCGACAGCCTATGCTGAAAGTTTTGATCTGGACCCGATCGCAAACCGAGATGGCTGGGTACGCATCACGGGTCGCCGCCGTTAATCGCCGCTTCAACCGGACAGCCGCATGACCGACAGTTTCGTCACCCAGTGCCCGCACTGCCAGACCAGTTTCAGAGTCAGTCACGCTCAGCTGAGCGTGGCCCGTGGCGTGGTGCGGTGCGGAGCCTGCCTGCAGGTGTTCAACGCAGCGCGGCAGTTGCTCGAGCAGCGCGCCAGCGATGACGCCGAAAAAGAGACCCTGCCCGCCTCGCCGGTGATCGCGGCCCTGCCCGAACCGGAGGCCCTGCCGACGCCAGTGCCGGAGCCGGAGCCGGAGCCGGAAAAGACGCCCGAAGAGGACGATCCCTGGCAGGTCAGCGAGCTGGATCTGGACAATCTCAATTTGGACGAAGAACTGGCCCGCCTCGAACAACGCGAGATCCGCAGGCCTGACACCTTCGCCCGCCCTGTAAGCGATATCGGCAACGACGATGTGAGCATGACGGCGAAGCGTGACAGTCGGCAGAGCGACGAGGCGGCATGGGTCGATACGCTGCATAACGACGATGTCGAGCAACTGCCCGAGCTGCATGCAGAAGTCATCCCGGACACCGACTCTGTAGACGCTCCAGAGCCGCTGGAGGATGACACGCGTACCGAGCCGTCGCTGTCACTGGACAAGCATCTGGACGATGACGAGCCCCCGATGCCCGTCATCATCCAGCGCAAAGCTCCGCCCGCCGAAAAAGTCGAGCGCTGGTCTGCGGTGGATGACGATGATGAAGACGACGACCATGAGCCGGAGCCAGAACCGCGGGGCAAGCGCAGCCGCAACGAACCGGCAGTGCGCGACCAGACACTTCTTGACCTGACCGACGACCCTTTGCAACTGGACTGGCAACGGCCCAAACCACGCTGGGGGCGACGCCTGGCCTGGGGTCTGTTGATCGTACTGGCGCTGGCAGGTCTTGCAGGACAATACGTCTGGTACCACTTCGATCAGCTGGCACGCCAGGACCAGTATCGCCCGTGGTTTCAACAGATTTGCCCGCAGGTCGGCTGCAAGGTGCCGAGCAAGGTCGACATTTCCCAGCTCAAGAGCAGCAACCTGGTAGTGCGCAGCCACCCGGAGTTTCAGGGGGCTCTGGTGGTGGACGCGATCATCTACAACCGCGCCTCGTTTTCCCAGCCGTTTCCCCTGCTGGAACTGCGTTTTTCCGATACCGGCGGTCAGTTGATTGCCAGTCGTCGGTTCAAGCCCAGTGAATACCTGAGCGGCGAAATGGCCGGCAAGGAAGAGATGCCACCCCAGACGCCGATCCATATCGCGCTGGATATCCTTGATCCAGGTGCCAAGGCCGTGAACTACAGCCTGAACTTCCGCTCGCCGGAATGACTCGTCCGGCGCGACAGCGTCGGCCGAGACTGCTTTTTTACACGCTACTTTCACCAAAGAACGCTGCATGATCGCAGAAATTCAGCAACAAAATACCCTCTGACCGGACTCATCGAACTCAGGCAAGAGCTGTTCAGATTTTATCCAATTCAGCCTTTATCCAGTCATCGAGAGCGGGTATCATGCCAACCCTTTTTCAAACTCTCGGTTCGATCTGACGGTGGTGCATGCGGCTGGCGGGATGAGCCGTTGCAGACCGGGTGAAACGGTTTTTTACACGGCCTGCGGATGATTTGGCCTCCACAACAGGTAAGGCTATGTCGGCAGTACGCATCGGCCCATATACAGTGCAAAACGGCTTGATCCTCGCCCCGATGGCGGGCGTCACCGACCAGCCTTTCCGTCAGCTGTGCCGAAGACTCGGTGCCGGCCTGGTGGTGTCGGAGATGGTCACCAGTGACATGAGCCTGTGGAACAGCCGCAAATCGCGTCTGCGCATGATCCACGAAGGTGATCCCGAGCCGCGCTCGGTACAGATCGCCGGTGGTGATCCGCAGATGCTGGCGGACGCAGCACGTGCCAATGTCGAACTGGGCGCCCAGATCATCGACATCAACATGGGTTGCCCGGCCAAGAAAGTCTGTAACAAGGCGGCTGGCTCGGCGCTGTTGAAGGATGAGCAACTGGTCAACGACATCCTGCAGGCCGTCGTGGCTGCAGTCGATGTACCGGTCACGCTGAAGATCCGCACCGGATGGGATCGCGACAACCGAAATGGCCTGACAGTGGCGAAAATCGCCGAGCAGGCAGGCATTCAGGCACTGGCAGTGCACGGGCGAACCCGTGCCGACCTGTACACCGGCGAGGCCGAGTACGACACCATTGCCCAGATCAAACAGGCCGTGTCGATACCGGTCTTTGCCAATGGCGACATCGATTCACCGGAAAAGGCCCGGCACGTGCTGAAGGCCACCGGAGCAGACGGATTACTGATTGGCAGGGCCGCACAGGGGCGTCCCTGGATTTTTCGCGAGATAGAACACTTCCTGCGGACCGGAGAGACACTCCCGGCGCCGCAGTCGAGTGAAGTGGAACGCATTCTGCTTGAGCATCTGGCAGCGCTCCACGTTTTCTATGGAGACGTGATGGGCGTGCGCATTGCACGCAAACACGTCAGCTGGTATCTCGCAACCCTGCCGGGCGCCAGAGAGTTTCGCGCCCACTTCAATCGTTTGGAAGATACGGAAGCACAGTGCGCCAACGTCCGGGAGTTCTTCAGCCAAGGCTGCAAGGGCCCGGATAACGAGAATGATAAAGAGGTGGCCGCATGACGATGATGACCGAGACTTTAGTGAGTGGAACAACACCCGTGAGCGACAACGTCAATTTGAAACAGCACCTCAACACGCCGAGCGAAGAGGGTCAGACCCTGCGCGGAAGTGTCGAGAAGGCGCTGCACAATTATTTCGCCCACCTCGAAGGCGCATCCGTCACTGACGTCTACAACCTGGTGTTGTCGGAAGTCGAGGCTCCGCTTCTGGAAAGCGTGATGAACTACGTCAAGGGCAACCAGACGAAGGCCTCCGAGCTGCTGGGACTGAATCGCGGCACGCTGCGCAAGAAACTCAAACAGTACGATCTGCTTTAAAGCATTCAAAACAGAAAAGGCGACCTTGCACCGCGGTCGCTTTTTTTTGCTGACTTCTTTTGCTTTTGATGGAAATCGAGATGACCGACCAGACTACCCGCCTGCCGATCCGCCGCGCCCTGATCAGCGTATCCGACAAGACAGGAATCCTTGAGTTTGCCCGCGAGCTTGAAGCGCTGGGCGTCGAGATTCTTTCCACTGGCGGTACGTTCAAGCTGCTCAAGGACAACGGCGTCGCGGCAGTCGAAGTGGCCGACTACACCGGCTTCGCTGAAATGATGGATGGCCGGGTCAAGACCCTGCACCCCATGATCCATGGCGGGATTCTGGGTCGTCGCGGCATAGACGACGCCATCATGACCGAGCACGGCATCAAGCCGATCGATCTGGTTGCGGTCAATCTGTACCCGTTTGAAGCCACTGTCTCCAAGCCAGGCTGCGACCTGCCGACCGCCATCGAAAACATCGACATTGGCGGCCCGACCATGGTCCGTTCCGCAGCGAAGAACCACAAGGACGTCGCCATCGTGGTCAATGCCAGCGATTACGGCCAGGTTCTGGAAAGCCTCAAGGCCGGTGGCCTGACCTACGCCCAGCGCTTCGACCTGATGCTCAAGGCGTTCGAGCACACCGCCGCCTACGACGGCATGATCGCCAACTACCTGGGCGGCGTCGACCAGACTGCCGAAACCCTGAGCACCGAAGGCCGCAGCCAGTTCCCGCGCACCTTCAATACCCAGTTCGTCAAGGCTCAGGAAATGCGCTACGGCGAGAACCCGCACCAGAGTGCGGCGTTCTACGTCGAAGCCAAACCTGCCGAGGTCGGCATCGCCACCGCCACCCAGCTGCAAGGCAAGGAGCTGTCGTTCAACAACGTGGCCGATACCGATGGCGCACTGGAATGCGTCAAGAGCTTCGTCAAACCGGCCTGCGTGATCGTCAAGCACGCCAACCCGTGCGGTGTCGCGGTCTGCCCGGACGATGAAGGCGGCATTCGCCAGGCTTACGAACTGGCCTATGCCACCGACTCCGAGTCGGCATTTGGCGGCATCATCGCCTTCAACCGCGAGCTGGACGCTGCAACCGCCAAGGCCATCGTCGAGCGCCAGTTCGTCGAAGTGATCATCGCCCCGAGCGTCAGCGCCGAAGCCCGCGCCATCGTCGCGAGCAAAGCCAACGTGCGCCTGCTGACCAGCGGCCAGTGGAGCGAGCGCCTGCCTGCCTGGGACTACAAACGCGTCAATGGCGGCCTGCTGGTACAGAGCCGTGACATCGGCATGATCACCGAGGCCGACCTCAAGGTCGTCACCCAGCGTGCGCCTACAGAACAGGAAATGCATGACCTGATCTTCGCCTGGAAAGTCGCCAAGTACGTCAAGTCCAACGCCATCGTCTACGCCCGCAACCGCCAGACCGTCGGCGTCGGCGCTGGCCAGATGAGCCGTGTGAACTCGGCGCGTATCGCGGCCATCAAGGCTGAGCATGCCGGGCTGCAGGTTCAGGGCGCCGTGATGGCCTCCGATGCCTTCTTCCCGTTCCGTGACGGCATCGATAACGCGGCCAAGGTCGGCATCACCGCTGTCATCCAGCCGGGCGGCTCGATGCGTGACAACGAAGTGATCGCTGCAGCAGACGAAGCCGGCATCGCGATGGTGTTCACCGGTATGCGTCACTTCCGGCACTAATCAGAAAAACGGCCGCACTGGCGCAGGCGTCTGCTGCGTCATTGCGGCCTCGTACAGCGGGTTGGGTCGCCCCAGGCACACCGCGTACTCCAGAATCAGCGTCATCGAGGTTTTTGAAATGAATGTTTTGATCATTGGCAGCGGCGGTCGTGAACACGCCCTGGCATGGAAAGTCGCTCAGGACCCACGCGTGCAGAAGGTGTTTGTCGCACCGGGCAATGCGGGCACGGCGATCGAGGCCAAATGCGAAAACGTGGCCATCGACGTTCTGGCACTGGAGCAACTGGCGGATTTCGCTGAAAAGAACGTTGCGCTGACCATCGTCGGCCCGGAAGTACCGTTGGTTGCAGGCGTCGTCGACCTGTTCCGCAGCCGAGGCCTGGACTGCTTCGGCCCGACCGCTGGCGCTGCCCAGCTTGAAGGCTCCAAGGCGTTTACCAAGGACTTCCTGGCGCGTCACAAGATTCCTACTGCCGACTACCAGAACTTTACCGAGATCGAGCCTGCCCTGGCCTATCTGCGTGAAAAAGGCGCGCCGATTGTCATCAAGGCCGACGGCCTGGCCGCGGGCAAGGGCGTGATCGTCGCCATGACCCTGGCAGAAGCCGAAGACGCCGTACGTGACATGCTGGCTGGCAACGCCTTTGGCGACGCCGGTTCGCGCGTTGTCATCGAAGAGTTTCTCGATGGCGAAGAGGCCAGCTTCATTGTCATGGTCGACGGCAAGAATGTACTGCCCATGGCCACCAGCCAGGACCACAAGCGCGTCGGCGACGGCGACAGCGGGCCGAACACCGGCGGGATGGGTGCCTACTCCCCTGCCCCGGTGGTCACCGCCGAGGTTCATCAACGTGTCATGGACCTGGTTATCTGGCCGACCGTCAGGGGTATGGCCGATGAAGGTAACGTTTACACCGGCTTCCTCTATGCTGGTTTGATGATCGATAAAGCAGGCAACCCGAAAGTCATCGAGTTCAACTGCCGCTTCGGCGACCCGGAGACCCAGCCGGTCATGCTGCGTCTGCAATCGAGCCTGGTACTGCTGGTCGAGGCTGCGCTGGCGCAAGCGCTGGACAAGATCGAAGCACAGTGGGACCCACGCCCCAGCCTGGGTATCGTGCTGGCCGCAGGCGGTTATCCTGGCGACTACGCCAAAGGCGCGGTCATCGAGGGTCTGGACGCAGCGGCACAGCTCGAAGGCAAGATATTCCATGCAGGCACGGCCTTGCAGGATGAGCGTGTCGTGACCAGCGGTGGTCGTGTACTGTGTGCCACAGCGCTGGGTGACAGCGTCGGCAACGCGCAGGAAAATGCCTATGCGCTGGCCGCAAAAGTCGACTGGCAAGGGTGTTTCTACCGCAAGGACATTGGCTACCGTGCCATTGCCCGCGAGCGTGGCGAAGACCAGGAATAATCGATCGGACCAGCCTCTTCAAGCAGAGGCTGGCCGGTTGCTCCGGTATTCGCGGTTTTACCAGGCATTCACTCACGAAGGGATTTCATTGTGCGCTGGCTCAGGATTGCCATAGCCTCAACCGTTGGACTGCTGACCCTGCTGTTCATGCTTTCGGCGCAGGCCGAGCATGGTGCAGGCTGGTCGACGCTGCTCGACGAAAAGGCCCATCTGACGCTGGATGAAATCCGCTCGGCGCGCTATCAGAATCAATTCAGCCCCACCGAGCTGGAACGGGTCGCGGCAGCGGATCGCGGCAGCGCTGTATGGCTGCATTACCGCCTGCAACCGACCCAGCACGAGCAATTGCTGCGTATCTTCGCCCCGGACCTTTCCAGCGCCGACATGTATGTCATGGACGGCGATCGACAGATTGATCATCTACGCACGGGCAACGACGTGCCGATTGAAGATCAGCGACTGCCATCCAACGATTTCCTGCTGCCGGTTCCGCAAAGCTCGGCCTCGCTGGATATCTACCTGAGACTGGTCTCTGCGCAGAAAATGCGCCCCAGCATCACCCTTGAACCGGCCATCGAAAGCGCCGCCAACGAAACCCAGCCATTGCTGTTCGGACTGCTGTTTGGCGCGCTGTCCATGCTGATCGTGCAGAATCTGACGCGTTACGGACACACCCGGTCGCGCAGCAATCTGTGGCTGGCCGCCTGCGAATCGTTACTCGGGCTCAGTGCGCTGTTGCTCCTCAACCTGCTCCGCCCGATCGACCCGTGGAATATCGCGCAAACCCCGAGCGCACACCTGGCGCTGCTGCTGGCCGCTGTCGCAGGCCTGATCTACACCTACTGTTTCTTCGTCCATCGCAATGCCCGCAAACTCGATCGTCTGTTGCTGGGCAACGCGGTGCTCATGGGGATCGGCGCCTTGCTGGTGCTGTTCGACGAAAAGCTGCCGATCAACTTCCTGACGTTCGGCCTGGTCTCGCTGACGACACTGAGCATTCTGGCGGTGTCGATGTGGCACTGGCAGAAGGGCTATCGCTCGGCGCGCCTGTTTGTCCTCGGAATGATCACCTTCAATATCGGCTACATGGTGGTCCTGCCCGGCCTGCTGTGGCTGAGCCTGGTGCCACCGCAATGGCTGCTGCTGGCGCTGCTCAGCGTGTTCTGCATCAGCGGCCTGCTGATGAGCCTGGCCCTCAGCGAACGCCATCGCAGTATCACCGAAGACCGCTTCAGCATCAGCCGCGATCAGGCGGCCAGCACCGCCGAAATCAACGCCAAAGCCGAGTTTCTGGCCAAGATCAGCCACGAGATTCGCACCCCGATGAACGGCGTGCTGGGCATGACCGAGCTGCTGCTCGGCACCCCGCTGTCGGTCAAACAGCGCGACTATGTGCAGACCATTCACAGTGCCGGTAACGAACTGCTGACGCTGATCAACGAGATTCTCGACATCACCAAGCTCGAGTCAGGACAGATCGAACTGGACGACGTGCAGTTCGACATCGGCGCGCTGGTCGAGGACTGCCTGAATATCTTCCGCGCCAAGGCCGAACAGCAACAGGTCGAGCTGATCAGCCAGATCCAGCCTCAGGTGCCACGTGTCATCAATGGTGACCCGACCCGCCTGCGCCAGACACTGCTGAGCCTGCTGGAAAATGCCCTGAAGAAGACCGACGAAGGTGAGATTCTGCTGGCAGTCGCCCTTGAGTCCTCGAAAAGCGGGAATACGCGGCTGCGCATTTCGGTTCAGGACAGCGGCGAAACGCTTTCCGACGAAGAACGTGAAGAACTGCTGCACGCCGAACTGCACAGCCGGAACTTCCTAGCCAGCAGCCGGCTCGGCGGTCATCTGGGACTGGTGATCGCTCGTCAGTTGATCGTACTGATGGATGGCGAATTCGGCATTCAGAACAATGGCGCGCAAGGCAATACGCTGTGGCTGAACCTGCCTCTGGACGCCAAGCTGCTCGAACAGCCGACCATTGATCTGGACAGCCCGCTCAAAGATGCCAGGGTGCTGGTGGTCGATGACAACGACACATGCCGCAAAGTGCTGGTTCAGCAATGCAGTGCCTGGGGCCTGAATGTCAGTGCAGTGGCATCCGGCAAGGAGGCACTGGCCTTGCTCAGGACCAAGGCGCACCTGCGCGACTATTTCGATGTGGTCCTGCTCGATCAGAACATGCCGGGCATGACCGGTATGCAACTGGCCGCCAAGATCAAGGAAGACCCGAGCCTGAATCACGACATACTGTTGATCATGCTGACCGGCATCAGCAATGCACCCAGCAAGATCATCGCGCGCAACTGCGGCATCAAGCGCATTCTGGCCAAACCGGTGGCGGGCTATACGCTCAAGACCACGCTGGCAGATGAACTGACCCAGTTGAACAAGGGTGTCGTGTCGAACAAGCCCGGCCCGGTCGTGACGCCGCCGGTCAGCGTCCCCGGCGACTTCCGTATTCTGGTGGCCGAAGACAACAGCATTTCGACCAAGGTCATCCGCGGCATGCTCGGCAAGCTCAACCTCAACCCCGATACCGCGAGCAATGGCGAAGAAGCGCTGCGAGCCATGAAAGCGCAGCGTTATGATCTGGTGCTGATGGACTGCGAGATGCCGATACTCGACGGCTTCTCGGCCACCGAGCAATTGCGCGCCTGGGAAGTCGGCAATCAGCGTGTACGCACCCCGGTCGTTGCACTGACCGCGCATATTCTCACCGAGCATAAAGACCGCGCACGCCAGGCTGGCATGGACGGCCACATGGCCAAGCCCATCGAACTGTCGCAGTTGCGCGAACTGGTCGAGCACTGGGTGGCGCACCGTGACAAGGCCCGTGGGCTGACGTCGGACGGCGAGCACTATCGGCAAAACTGACGGCGACGGGAAAGGCCTGTGGCCTGATAGACTGCCGATGCCATCCACCTGCTGCTGTGAGTCGAAGCCATGCTTCACGTGTTGTTCAGCGTCTATCTGAAAATGCTGGTGCTTTACAGCCCGTTTTTCGTTCTTTCCTGCTTCATCAGCCTGACGCGTGGTCACTCGCGCAAGGAACAGCGGCGCCTGGCCTGGAAGGTGGCACTGGCGACACTGGTTTCCAGCGTCTTGCTGTATCTGTTCGGGCGCGTGATTTTCGATGTATTCGGCATCACGGTCGATGCATTCAGGATTGGGGCTGGCAGCGTGCTGTTCATCTCGGCACTGGGCATGGCCCAGGGCAAGTCGGCGGTGCAGACCGACAATATCCAACAGGACGTCACCATCGTTCCGCTGACCATCCCGCTGACCGTAGGCCCCGGTACGATCGGTGCGCTGCTGGTCATGGGCGTCAGTCAGCCCCACTGGGACGACAAACTCACCGCCATTCTGAGTATTGCGCTGGCCAGTCTGACCGTTGGCGTCGTGCTTTACCTCTCCAACCGTATCGAACGCATCCTCGGCGATCAGGGTTTGCAGATTGTCAGCCGTTTGATGGGACTGTTCGTCTGTGCACTGGCCGCGCAAATCATTTTCACCGGCATCAGGGGCTGCTGCCCTGACAGGACTCAGATACTTGCAGCCCGCACCATGCCTTGCGCCCTGCCGTCCAGATAACGCATCACCGCGTCACGATGAGCGGCATACACCTTGCTGTCAAAGATGTAACTGCCGCCCTTGAAGTGAAACAGCAGTCTTCGCCTTCCTGGCGCATGGTCGTCCACACTCAGGTGCAGACTGCAAAGCAACAGGAGCATCCGGCCAGGTTCATACTTTTCGCAGGGTACGATCTGAAAACTGCCCAGACGTCCCTGGTCGAAGCCGCGCTGAAAGTACGACTCTGCTGCCTGGCCTACCCCCATTGCAGCAACCGCACGCTGCACCATGTCGCCAAGACGCTTACGATCCGCAGGATGACTGACCTTGAACGTGGCCTGCAATAAATCGTCGACACTGCTCACCACCAGCGAGTCCCCAAGGACCACGCCCTTTTGCTGTATGCCGCGCGCCTTGAGGCGGCTGCGGTAGTAATACATCCAGGTCCCCCACTGGGTTTTGAAATCAAACTGCCTGCCCGCGAACAACTGGGCGTCCAGAAGAACGTTCTGAACATCCGTGCGCTCTTCGTTCGAAAGCCCGGGCAAAAACGCGACCATACTGGCGATAGTGCCCAGATAGGCCGCGTTACCTGTGTCTGCATTCATTTGCGTTACTCCCTTCCATGGGCTTATCCAGGTTGCTAAAGACTGTGATTTCGGCTGCAGCACGATCAGCCAGGGCGTCCTGCACCGTCTGGCGAAAAGGCTCGAAACTCTGGCGACTGAAGCGGAACGCAGTACTGACGGCATGCACCTGCATCTCGCCGCCCAATATCTGCCAGAAATAACGCGCGGGCCGCAGCGCCAGGGTGGTCATCTGCAGGCTGCACAGAAGGATCGACACCTCGTCCTTATTGCGCATTGCACAGGGCATGAGCTGAAAGCTTTCTGAGCGCCCGGACGTAAACCAGCTGCTGAAAAAACTCGTCGCATGATCACTGCTCAATAGCCTGTCGAGCGAACTGCGGTAGAGTTGGCGAAGCTCGCCAGCGTTATCGACCACGGATAGCTGCAGTTTTCCAATGTCACTGAAACTGTGGATTTTCAATCGGGCATCGTTGATCCCGGCGCTCCGCGAACCGCCTGTGGCGGCAATCGAGCGCTGGTAAGCATCCAGCCATGCACGCCAGTTCACTCTGGAAGAATGGCGATCATCTGCGACCAGTCGGGCATGGTGCAGACAATCCATTATGTCCTGGCGCAAATCAGGTTCGACATCGCGGGCGAAGGACAGCACGCTGGCACCCGTCAGTAGAGTTTCATCCGGATCAGACATCGGGACTGCCCCCGAGCGGCATGATCAGGCACGCACGCTTGCTCGACAGCGCGGTGTCGATGCCATCGCGAAACTGCGAATAGACCTGTTCAAACAGTTGCATTGCATGGACAGTCACAGCGATGTTGCCGTAGACACTCTTCGACTCGATGACCTCGAAAAGAAACCCGGATGACAACGGCTGACGTGTGGTGAATTGAAGCTGCACCAGCTTGAGCTTCTGTCGGGTGTCGACGAAAGCCAGTTGCAGAACTACGCTGACCTGCAATTTTCCCGAGTGATTCAAACCGCTCTGTACCGTCTGACTGCGCAACAGATGAAGCGCTTCGCTCGCGACGGACTGGCTGCCTGCCCTGCGCATGAACGCCTCCGCACGCAGGAGCGTCTCGGCTGACACCCACGGTACAAGCGCACGCACCATGCAACTCCACACTGTTTCAGCGGAGTCTTCAGGCAAAGGCTGGCTGATATGTTCGCTGGCGCTCGGCAGCCAGCCGAAACGCTGCGCAGCGGTGAGACGGGTTTCATTCCATTTTTCGGGTTCGGCAAACTTCGAGTGTTGTTTCGATGCGGCCAGCTGCACGTACAGCATCGAGTCCAGCACATCATTTTTCAGGGCGACCCGCTGCGGCTCGGGGAAAAACATCAAACAGCCCGCATTGACGACTACGGCATCCAATTCCTGCTTCATGGGAGAATTCCTTTTATCCCGAAAGCGGAGGCAGTCCGCGCCTCCGCCAACACTCCGATCAGATTTCGTACTCTGCAATCGCATTACTGACATTGTCGCCAAGCCGTTGCTCGATCAGCTTGCGATAGCGCGCATACAGGTCCGTGTTGAGCAACAGGTTGTGCTCGCCCTTCCAGGTCTGGACACTGGTGCCCTGCCATTCCCAGAACAGCACATTGGTGACGTCACTGTCGGCCTGAAAGCTGACTGCCGCCATGGCCAGACTGACGATGCTGTCCCCGGATTCGATACAGGAGGCGATACGGAAGCTACCGCCACGGTGTGCCTTGGTCTGGCTCTCGAACAGGCGCAGGGGTTCTTTCCTGGCCTGCAGCGCGGCGACGGCATCTGCAGCCACTTTGAGCATCAGCAGCGATGCAGGCCCGGGTAACGCGGCAGCTGCAATGGCCGAACCGAGGATCTTTAGACCGACTTCGTCCATGGTGAAACGCTGCTGGGTGGCACGGTAGCGCGCATAGTTCCAATGGGTGGAGAGCCAGCCCACCTTGGAAAGCACTTCGTTGAATTTGTCATACCACTGATCGCCCTGGGTTTCAGAGCTGAACGCCTTGTTGGCCACAAGGGTGGCGAACAGAAAGGAATTCATCACGTCCTGCTTGCTCTGCGCCGACATACCGTTGGGAAATGCCAGCACACTGCCTGCAACCACCGCACCTTCATGGCCGGACTGTGCGTCAGTGACGTCACCTGCCTGAGGCAATCCGGGGATTGCGGGGGCCGCGAATGCGCCCAACGAAGCTGGGCATTCAGCCAGCTCGCAGGCGGCAATGTAATCGAGGTTGTCAGTGCTGTTCATGGTTTTGTCCTGTGTCATTTCATTAGTCCTTTAACTCATGCGTCCTTATGGACTGAATCGAGACTAACGAAATAAATCAGGCGGTTTTTTCGGAGCTTTCCGTTGCCCTCTGGTGGCTTTCGGGCACTTGGCTGCCGAACTCGATACGCAGAGCCAGATTCAACCCGCCATCTGCCTCCCGGCGTACCGCAGGTGAGCGAATATTCCGGGGAGGCTTCTGGAATCGGACTACCGACGACGACGGTTGAAGAGAGCCGATTCGCTCAAGCCTGTGGGCCGAAACAACGGCTCACAGGCTTGAAGTGACATCGCCACTTCAGCGCTTTCCCACGATAAATGCCAGCAGGTATGACACGCGTGTGCGCTCAACCTGTAGGCTTGTTGCCGTACCAACGCGGCGTATAGACCCAGTTGCCGCCTGCGTGGCGCGTAAAGGTGCACGTCAGGGAAGAGCCGATCAACACCATAGTGCGCATGTCCACCTGCTCCGGTGTCAATTCGCCCAGCGTGATAACCCTCAATGTCTGCCCGGGACGGCCGATGTCGCGGCCCAGCGTCACGGGGGTTGCAGGGATGCGATGCTGGCGGACAATCTCCAGCGCACGCCCCAGTTGCCAGGGTCGGGAGCGAGATATCGGGTTGTAGAATGCCAGCGCCAGATCGGCCTGACAGGCGAGGTCCAGACGCTTTTCGATGATGTCCCAAGGCTTGAGGTTGTCGGACAGCGACAGCACGCAGAAATCATGTCCCAGCGGCGCACCAGCCTGAGCGGCGGTTGCCAGAGAAGCCGAGACACCCGGCAGAATCTCCAGCTCGACCGCATGCCAGTGAGGATTATCCGACTCATGCAACGCCTCAAGCACCGCTGAAGCCATGGCGAACACTCCCGGATCACCGGACGACACCACAACCACCGAACGGCCTTGAGCAGCCAGCTCGAAGGCATGCCGGGCACGCTGCATTTCTTCGCGATTGTCAGTGCAGTGCAGTACCTGATCGGCACGAAACGGCCCTGCCATGCGCACGTAGGTTTCATAGCCCAGCACATCATTGGCACGTGCCAGTTCGGCCTTGACCGCAGGCACCATCAGGTCTGCTGCGCCAGGGCCCAGACCAATGACTGCAACGCGGCCACGCCCGCGGCCGATGCTCTGCACCTCCAGCGGTTGCGCCGCGACAGCAATCGCGGTGTGGGCGTCGACGCAGAGCGGTGGCAACAGCTGCGGCACAGCCTTCATGGCCATCTCGCTGGCCGCAGCGGCGCTGACGAATCGCACCGCAACGTCCAGCTCGGCGGCAGCCTTGTGCAGGTGCGGATTGGCCATCTGCTCCTCGGCAGCCAACAGGCACGCCAAGGACTGCCCGGCAATACGTACCTCGCGCAGGGCCGAGCGCACGTGCTCAGCCAGTTCGTCACTGAGGTCAGTCACCGCCACCAGCACGTTACGCGGGTATATCAGCAATTCATGGGGTGACGGCTCGCGCAGGGTACTGCCAACATGAATGGCCAGCGCGGCCTGTGGATCTTCGGGCAGTTGCGCCTGGGCCAGCCAAGGGGCTTCGCCCTCGATGCGTACAGGTTCGCCGGACAGCAGGTCGGAAACGAAACGCTTGCCCAGCTCCAGATCGCCCAGCGCATAGCCGCTTGGCGGGTTGAGCAGACAGGTGCCGAAACGCAGCTCGCCGCTGGTGGTGATCGCTGGCGCAACGCCAAGCCCGCTGGCGATGCTGCGCGCCAGGACATTCACCCCGCCAAGGCCGCCAAGCAGCGGCACTACGGCGCTGCCGTCTTCGGCCACGGCGAGCACTGGCGGTTCGGCGCCCTTCTCCAGCAGCACGGCGGCCAGGGTGCGAATAACGATACCGGCTGCGCAAAGGGCGATGATCGGTGTGTTCTGTTGATACAGCTGGCGCAGCGTCGCGCCGAACTCGCTGTAAGTGCGGTCGGCCCCCTGCACGCGCTCGGCCAGGCCATGAATCAGCGCATCGGGGAACAGCTGTTGAATGCGCCGCGCGGTGGCAAGGCTGCCATTGCCGAGAATGACGATGGCCGGGGTCATGGAGGTCATCAGCCTTGCCACCTGTCGCCAGGGACGATAATCAGCGAAAAATACGGCGAAGACATCGGGTCGACCTGGTCCAGCGGGACGATTTTCTGGTTGCTCATCGTGGCGCGCTCAACATACAGCGCACGCCCGGCCATCCCCAGTTCGGTCAGCACCTCGCGAACCTTGTGGAAATTGCGCCCCAGTTTCATGATCACCGCCGCGTCGGCGTCGGCCAGCTTGCGTTTCAGGTCGTCGTGGGACAGCACACCGGACAGCACTGACAGGCTCTGGTTGCGATACACCAGCGGCGCGCCCAGCACCGAAGCGCCACCGAGCATCGAGCACACACCCGGGATCACTTCGGCCTCGTAGCGCTCGGCCAGACGATCGTGCAGGTACATGTAGGAGCCATAGAAAAACGGATCGCCTTCGCAGATCACCGCCACGTCACGTCCGGCGTCCAGGTGCGCGGCAATATGCCGGCTGGATTCGTCGTAGAAGTCGCTGATGAGCTTTTCGTAGGACAGTGTCGGCGGCAATGCCTCAGTGGTCACCGGGTAGACCAGCGGCATCAGGGTCTGAACGTCCTGCAGATGCGCTTCGATGATGCCGAATGCGTTGCCCTTTTTGCCCTTGGCCACGAAATACGCCACCACCGGCGACTCGCGCAGCAGACGCAGGGCTTTGACAGTGATCAGCTCCGGGTCGCCGGGACCTACGCCCAGGCCAATCAATCGACCGCGTGCCTGCATCATTCGATCTCCGTGGCCAGTGCGTTGACTGCGGCCACGGCCATAGCGCTGCCGCCACGGCGGCCCTGCATGATCACGAACGGCACACCGCGGCTATCGGCGGCAAGCATCGCCTTCGACTCGGCGGCGCCGACAAAGCCGACCGGAAAGCCGAGAATCAGTGCAGGCTTCGGCGCACCGGCATCGAGCATTTCCAACAGATAGAACAGCGCGGTCGGCGCGTTGCCGATGACCACCACGCTGCCTTCCAGGTGCGGACGCCACAGCTCAAGCGCCACCGCAGAACGCGTATTGCCCAGCTCCAGGGCCATTTCCCGCACGCCTTCATCATGCAAGGTGCAGATAATCGGATTATTGGCGGGCAGACGGGTGCGAGTGATGCCTTCGGAGACCATGCGCGCATCGCACAGGATCGGCGCTCCGGCGGCCAGAGCGTTGCGCCCGGCAGTACCGGCACCCGGCGAGAAGCGCAGGTCTTCGATGACTTCGACCATCCCACAGGCATGGATCACGCGCACGGCGAGTTTTTCCAAGTCGGCAGGGATCGTGTCAAGACGCGCTTCGGCGCGAATGATCGAGAAAGAGTTGCGATATATCTCCTGACCATCGCGGATGTAATCAATCATGCATATTGCTCCGTGAGCCGGCGTTCAACTGCGCGCCGACTGCTTCAATAGTAAGGTTGCGCGCGCGCAGCACGCCGAAACCGGCATGCGCTGCATCGCGAAAATAAAGATCGTAACGGCCCGGCGCGACAGCCAGCAAGGTTACTGGCGCTACGTGAGCGGCGGCGCAGGAACGCGTGCAGCCGCTCACGTGCACAGCCTGGCCGGTAGCCAGCCCGGCAGCCAGTTGCAGGGCGTCGGACTTGGTATCGGCCAGCCCCTTGGCGCACCCGGCAGAACCGGTACAGGCGAGCATCTGCGCCAGTGGTTGCTCGGCCGCCCCGACGAATCCCGATGCCTGCAACGCGTCCAGCACCGCCGCGGCGCGCTCGACCGGCACGTTCGGCAACAACAGGCTTTGCCAGGGCGTCAGGCGCAGCGTGCCGTCGCCCTGATCCGCCGCCAGTTGCGCCACGCTGGAAAGCATCGCCGCATCGAGACGCCCCAACGGTACTGCAGCGCCCACCGCCACCTGATTCGGCTGGGCCTGTGGATAAACACCAATGTGGCGAATGCCTTGAATGGCCGGACGCTGCCAATCGGTGATCGCCTTATCGGTCCGCACTGTGCAGCCGGACCGGGTCGACAGCTCGCGCAGCATATCGTCGGTCGAAACCTCGGCCAGCAGGTGTCGCATCCGGGTGTGCTCGGGACGGGCAAGGTCGAGAAACAGCTCCAGCAGTGCGACAACCAGCGTCTTCCCCTCGGCCACAGGGACAGCCGCCAGCGGTCGGTCATGGGCCGGGCAGCCGGCCAGCCCGAACGCCAGCAACACTTCGCCATCGACTTTCAGCGCCGACAGCCACACGTCATGCGGGTGTTCGAGCATGACCAGCGTTTCACCAGCGTCCAGCGACAAGGCAAACTTGGGGGACAGCTCATGAAAACGCGGATGATGTTCCAGCGCGTCGAGAATCTGCGCTGCCAGCGGCCGGGCATCGAAGAGCATCTGCGGGTCCAGCCCGGCCGTCGGGCTGAGCATCAGGTTGCGCACATCGTCGCTGGCCGGGTTGGCGGGGCCGAGCCCTGCCGCCATCAAGGCGCCGATCAACCCGTCGTGATTGGCACCAATGCCGCGAATCTGCAAATTGGCGCGGTTGGTGGCTTCGATAACACCCTGTGCATACGTGCTCGCGGCCTCGGCAACGGCCATGGCCTGCGCACGGGTGATCACCCCGCCCGCCAGCTTGATCCGGCAGATCCCGCCGTCCAGTGCCGGGACGATACGCAGCAACCCCGGGCAGGCCGAGGGGCGTAGCGTTGCAGAGGATGTGCGAGCGGACTGCTGCTCGTTCAATGGGTCACCCGATGTGAACTGGCTGGAAACGGACGTTGATTAGAGCACTTGTACCCCGTCGGGCGCGGTATTATGCCTGCTTTGTCCGCAGGCATGAAAAGGCGCTCTGTCGGAAGTTCGGATTGAGGTAGGTACATGTCACCGTGGCTGACAGTCGTGGGAATCGGAGAAGACGGTTACAAAGGGCTCGGCAAGAACGCTAGACACGCTCTGCTGCACGCTGATCAGGTGTTCGGCGGCCCGCGTCAGCTAGCGTTGCTGCCGCCGTGCATTCGCGCCGAACGACGTGCGTGGCCGAGTCCTTTCTCGTTGAACCCGGTGCTCGAGCAGCGGGGTGCCGAGATCTGCGTGCTGGCCAGTGGCGACCCGATGATGTTCGGCGTCGGCGCCAGTCTTGCACGCGTGGTCAGCATTGACGAAATGCGCATTCTGCCCGCGCCCTCCTCTTACTCTCTGGCCGCCGCCCGCCTCGGCTGGCCGCTGCAGGACGTGGTCACCCTGTCGGTGGTTGCCCGGCCAGCGGCCGCGCTGAACGCACATGTCCACCATGGCATGCGTCTGCTGGTGTTGAGTAACGACGGCAGCAGCCCTGCCCTGATTGCCGGTTTGTTGCGCGAACGCGGCTTTGGTCCAAGCCGCATGACCGTCCTGGAGCATCTGGGCGGCGAAGCCGAGCGGCGCGTCGAAGGACTGGCCAGCGAGTGGGGCAACCCCGAGATCGCCGCGCTGAACCTGGTTGCCATCGACTGTCGTGCCGACGCCAGCGCCATCCGTCTGAGCCCCATTTCAGGTTTGCCGGACAGCGCGTTCGAACATGACGGCCAGCTTACCAAGCGCGACGTGCGCGCCATCACCCTCGCCCGCCTTGCACCGCTGCCGGGCGAACTGTTGTGGGATGTCGGCGCGGGTTGCGGCTCCATCGGCATCGAATGGATGCGCGCGCACCCGACCTGCAGGGCGATGGCTATCGAAGCCGATGAAGGCCGCCAGCAACTGATCGAATTCAACCGCGACGCACTCGGCGTGCCCGGCCTGCAATTGGTGCGGGGCAGCGCGCCTCAGGCCCTGAGCGGTCTGGAACGCCCGGATGCGATCTTCATCGGCGGTGGCGTGACGCGTGTCGGCGTGCTGGAAACCTGCTGGGAACAACTGCGTCCGGGCGGCCGACTGGTCGCCAATGCGGTCACCCTGCAAAGCGAAACGGCCTTGATGGCCTGGCGCGAACGGCATGGCGGCGAGCTGACCCGTATCCACGTCGCCCATGCACAACCCCTTGGCGAATTCGACACGTGGCGTCAGGCGTTGCCGATCACCCTGCTGGACGTAGTCAAACCCTGATGCGCGAAGAAACCGCCGAACAGCCTGCGCCACTGCGCAGTGGCCTGACCACTGGCAGTTGTGCGACCGCAACCAGCCTCGCAGCCGCGCGGCTGTTGCTCTGTGGGCAGATCAGCGATGCGGTGGACATCGTTCTGCCCAATGGCAAACAGGTACAGATGCGCCTGGAATTCTGCCGGCTTGTGGATGACTTCGCGGAAGCTGCAACGCTCAAGGATGCAGGCGACGATCCGGATGTCACCCACGGCGCGCTGGTATTTGCCCGCGTCAGGCTACAGGCGGCAGCAGGCGTGCGCTTCGTGGCGGGTGCAGGCGTCGGCACCGTGACCCGCCCCGGGCTGGTGCTGGCAGTCGGTGAGCCGGCCATCAACCCGGTGCCCCGGCGCATGATGACCGAGCATCTGCTTCGGCTGGCCGAAGAACAAGGCTACAGCGGCGGATTCGAAGTCACGATCGGCGTCGAGGGCGGCGAGGCGCTGGCGCTCAAGACCATGAACCCGCGCCTGGGCATTCTCGGCGGACTGTCGATTCTCGGCACCAGCGGGATTGTCCGGCCGTTCTCCTGCGCGGCCTATATCGCCTCGATCCATCAGGGCATCGACGTCGCCACCACCAACGGCTATCGGCATATCGCCGCCTGCACCGGCAATGCCAGCGAAGACACCATGCGCCGCGTCTACAAAATCCCCGATATCGCCCTGATCGAGATGGGCGACTTTGTCGGTGCGGTGCTCAAGCACTTGCGCAAGGTGCCTGTGGATAAGTTGAGCGTGTGCGGAGGCTTCGGCAAGATCAGCAAGCTGGCCGCCGGCCATATGGACCTGCACAGCCGCCATTCCAGCATCGACCTGCCGCAACTGGCGCACTGGGCTGCGCAGGTCGGCGCGGATGCAGGCCTGCAACAACGGATCCTTGAAGCCAACACCAGTCAGCAAGCGCTGGCGATGAGCGCTGCGGCAGGTGTGCCACTGGGTGACGAAGTGTGTCGCCACGCGCTGAGTTTCGCGCGCAGCATCGTGCCTGCGAGCGTTCAGGTGGAGGTTTTCGCCATTGACCGTCAGGGCGGACTGGTGGGTCAGGCTGGCGTTGATTTACAGAGAGAAGCGACATGAAACGCATCCTGCTGCTGGGCGGCATTACCGAGGCCTTGGCGATTGCGCGGAAGCTCGGGCCTGAGCACATCTACAGCCTCGCGGGCGTGGGCCGGGTGCCGTCTGACCTGGCCTGCCAATTGAAGGTCGGCGGTTATGGCGGCGCCGAGGGGATGGCGCAGTACATGGGCGAACAGGGCGTCGACTTGCTGCTGGACGCCACCCACCCGTACGCCGCACAGATCAGCCACAACGCAGCGCGAGCGGCCAGGCTGGCCGGCATTCCCTGCTGGGCCTTGCGCCGCACCGCGTGGCAGGCAGGTCCAGAGGACGACTGGCGCGAAGTGGCTGACTGGTCAGAACTGGCCAATGCCCTGCTCCCGTTCAAGCGCCCGTTGTTCACGCTGGGTCGCGAGCCCTTGCAGCACCTGAACGAAATCCCGCCGCACCAGTTCTGGACACTCCGGGCACTGGACGACTACCCCGGCAACCAACACTGCGAAGTGATCGGCGCACGCGGCCCGTTCATGCTGGAAGACGAGCGCCAGTTGTTCGAACAACGCCGCATCGACGTACTGATCAGCAAAAACAGCGGCAGCAGCTCCACCGAACCCAAGCTCGACATCGCCCGCGAACGCGGCCTGCCCGTCCTGATCCTCAAACGCCCGCAGTTGCCTGACGCTGATAGGCTGTTCTGGGGTGTGGATGCAGTGCTGGAGGCGTTGGGCCTGGATTGATCAGCCGTCTTTAGTCCTCACTGAATGGACCTGTAGGGAGCTTGCTCACGAAGAGGCCGGTGCAGCCGCTGGAAATCTGTGATCCGTTAATACGCCTTCGCGAGCAAGCTCGCTCCCACTAAATCAGCGATGCTGCAGAACACACCTCGGACCCGTGGGAGTGAGCTTGCTCACGAAGAGGTCGGGGCAGCCGCTGGAAATCTGTGATCCGTTACTACGCCTTCGCGAGCAAGCTCGCTCCCACAGGATCAGAGATGCTGCAAAACACACCTCGGCCCCGTGGGAGTGAGCTTGCTCACGAAGAGGCCGGTGCAGCCGCTGAAAATCTGTTGATCTGTTAATACGCCTTCGCGAGCAAGCTTGCTCCCACAGGATCAGCGATGCTGCAGAACACACCTCGGACCCGCGGGAGTGAGCTTGCTCACGAAGAGGCCGGTGCAGCCGCTGAAAATCTATTGATCTGTTAATACGCCTTCGCGAGCAAGCTCGCCCCCACTAGATCAGCGATGCTGCAAAACACACCTAGGTCCCGTGGGAGTGAGCTTGCTCACGAAGAGGTCGGGGCAGCCGCTGAAAATCTGTTGATCTGTTAATACGCCTTCGCGAGCAAGCTCGCTCCCACTAGATCAGCGATGCTGCAGAACACACCCCGGCCCCGTGGGAGTGAGCTTGCTCACGAAGAGGCCGGTGCAGCCGCTGAAAATCTATTGATCTGTTAATACGCCTTCGCGAGCAAGCTCGCCCCCACTAGATCAGCGATGCTGCAAAACACACCTCGGTCCCGTGGGAGTGAGCTTGCTCACGAAGAGGTCGGGGCAGCCGCTGAAAATCTGTTGATCTGTTAATACGCCTTCGCGAGCAAGCTCGCTCCCATTAGATCAGCGATGCTGCAGAACACACCCCGGACCCGTGGGAGTGAGCTTGCTCACGAAGAGGTCGGGGCAGCCGCTGGAAATCTGTGATCCGTTAATACGCCTTCGCGAGCAAGCTCGCTCCCACAGGATCAGCGATGCTGCAGAACACACCTCGGACCCGTGGGAGTGAGCTTGCTCACGAAGAGGCCGGTGCAGCCGCTGAAAATCTGTTGATCTATTAATACGCCTTCGCGAGCAAGCTCGCTCCCACAGGATCAGCGATGCTGCAGAACACACCTCGGCCCCGTGGGAGTGAGCTTGCTCGCGAAGAGGCCGGTTTTTCACAACCAGATTGCGTCCCATAGGGGATAATCGCGCACGCTTTTGACCAGGTTGGCTCGAACCGGATTGGCCACAATATAACGGGCAAAACCCAAAAGGCTTTCTTCAATGCGGATGCTGACGTCGTGGAATCCGCTTTGCCAAAAAGGTCCACTGCAGCCTCTGGCTCTGTTTATGGCGATCGCGCTTTTCGATTTCACGCGCTGCACAACTCTGGATAATGAATGACTATTCAACTGCAGCAGCCAGTGAATGTGGTCGAGCATTACCACCCAGGCTAATGAATCAGCCAGTTGCTGCTCCTGAACGTGTCGAAGTTCATCAACCAGCAGACGGCCCATGCGCCAATCGGAAAAGACAGGATTTCTCTGGAATGTTTTTGCGGTGACCAAATACATTTGGCCTGCACTGGAGAATCGCCCCAAACGCAAACGATGTGACTGTGCCCTTTCATACATCCCGATCCCCT
The DNA here is from genome assembly GCF_977070315.1 of Plantibacter cousiniae (nom. nud.). NCBI lineage: Bacteria > Bacillati > Actinomycetota > Actinomycetes > Micrococcales > Microbacteriaceae > Plantibacter > Plantibacter cousiniae (nom. nud.). The sequence continues at coordinate 137,422 of NZ_CDRVEU010000011.1, forward strand.
TATGACTGCATGCCGGGGAACGACTTTACGAAACAGGCTCACTCAGCGGCGCTCAAAGGTTTACCCAGGTGTTTCGGATTTCCATTTAAGCTACCTTTCACCCCTTCATCGAATCCTGCGGAGCCCCCCATGCTCAAAAAAGCACTGCTGCTGGCCGCACTGCTGCTGCCAGCCAGCCTCGTCCACGCCCATGAGTACAAGGCAGGGCCGTTGCTGATTGGCCATCCGTGGTCAATGGAGCTACCGCCCAACGCACCGACGGTGGCAGCGTATTTCACTATCGAGAACAAGGGTGACAGCGCCGACCGTTTGATTAGCATCGACACACCCATCGCCGGGCAGGCGCAGTTGCATGAGCATGTACATGTCGACGGGCTGATGAAGATGCAGCACGTTCAGGCGGTCGACATACCGGCTGGCGCGAAGGTGGCTTTCGCCCCCATGGCCTGGCACGTGATGCTGCTGGACATCAAGGACCGCTCGAAGCTGGTGGTCGGCCAACGCTTCCCGATGACCCTGCATTTTGAAAAGGCGGGGGATGTCGAGGTGCAGGTCGTGGTACAAAAACAGGCTTCGGAACACCAGCACTGAGTAACTCCCAACGAGCAGGGCCGGGAGCTGAATGCCTTCATCGATCCTATCGCGGTGGTATCCCTGACACCCAGGACCGATGCTGGTTGTCCGGGCGCTTGATCGAATAGTGCTTTCGCGCTTTGCCAAAACAGCGACAACAGCTTAGATTGCTCTCTGCGGGGCCTGAAACCATTGAGTGGCGTTGTGATGAATTCCTCCTCATACCCGGTTTCAGGCCCCGTCCTTACCTCAATCTCGCGCGTTTCCGAGACTTCCTACCTATCAGAGAGCCGATGCTGCAGTCCTCTCACTGCGCTGGCCGATACCCGCGTGCCTTTAACCCTGACTATATGAAATGAACCGCCCGGCCAACACCTCGAGCGGATCATCCATCACGCAGACGAATCGGCACCATGACCTTACCGCTCACCGCATCAACCCAGGCTCTAAACGCCTCGCTTGCCAGCGATACCTATCCACCCGACTTCAGCAAGACGACCCAAGAACTGGCCCGTACCCTGCTGCATCCCCTCAAACCCGAGCTGGATGTCGAGACGACCTGGCTGACTTACCGTGACAACGAGGTCGGATTCGACCACGGGAGCAACATACACAGGGTTCCACTGATCCCTGGCCTGATCGAATACTTCACCGGCCATTTGCAATGGATCGACAATGATGTAGTCGCTCTCCACCCGCCTCTCGACACGCCTTCTCCAACGCCTGACACACAGCAGCCTGACGTCAAGCCACCTGCCATTCAGCCGCTGGGGCGGGCAGCGACTGTAACGTTCTTCACCCAGGTCAGCGAGCAACTTGAGCAGTGCTACACACGAAGTCTTGCAGACTACTGGAGCACTGCGACGCTTGATGGCGAAACCCGGAGCAGCCAGTTTGTCGCAGAGCAGATCGAGTGCCTGACATCCGAATGTGCGGTGCTGATCGCCCTGGGAAAGATGACGACCGGGCACTACAGCCTGCTTTCGGCCACCCTTGGGCCCTGTGCCACAGATGCGACCGCGGGTCTCGCAGACTTGCAGCCGCACAGTGTTTACAGCCTGTCGGCACAAGACGGCGACGGCCCCTCGCTGTCGCTTTACGGTGCGTTTGCCATTGCCCGGCGTCTTCGTGATGCGCCGGTCCAGCCAGACCTGGAAGAGCAGGAAGAGCTGGAAGATGTACTTCTGTTTACGCCCCATGACGGGCTGGAAGCATTTGCCTCATTGCAACAGTTGAACCACGCGCTTGTTCAGCGAGTGACTGAACCCGAGTACCGAGGACGCTTGGGCGACAGCGTCACCGCCGGGGAGGCAAGCCCCACCAAACCCACCCCTGTCCTGCAATGGCAATACACCCTGATGGACGGCAACTTTCTCAGCCTGCTGCTTGCCCGGCAGGTTGTCGCGCAGCAGTCGGTCTTCGCTCAGGCTGTACAGCTGGCCCGCGCTCAGAAGATGGACGCGGTCTGTTTCGAGCAAACGATAGCGAGTTTGCTGAAACCCAGGATTTACTTCGACAACCACTGGCGACTCGACGGATTCGACAGCGATCTGGTGCAAAGCCGAATGCCCGATTGGTGGAAAACCATGACGCTGACGCAGCGTCATGCATGGCATCGCCAGGCAAAGCGGTTTGGCGAATTGGTGGTGAACATGCGCAAAGCCAGCAAGGAGCACTTCGGCCAGGCGGAAAATGACAGCCGCACCTACCCGACGCGCTATATCGACAAGCAACTGGCTCAACTGCTGAACCGGCTATCCATCACGGCAACAGCGCAACAGATCAATATTTCACTGACCTACAGGACGGGCATCGAAGTGCTCGATATTCCCGGCGCGCCTGTATTGCCAGAAATCAACACCGAGAACGTTTCACTCAGGCAACTGGCACATACCCAAGCCCTGCACACCAAGGCCAAGGATGCCGTGCTTCTACGCGCTGTCGACGCCGAAGGCGTCTACCTTGCGCACTTGGACAAGCAGGCCGTAACAGAGCTGATTGCCACGCTGGAAGATCCCCAATACCTCAGTAATTACCTTGACCTGCACCTGAAAACCTCGGCGTATGCACAGCAGCTCAAGCGGTCAGAAAAAGCCATGTTGCGAGCTCAGATGAAGATGGCGCTGCTGGAGATCGAACAACAGGCTTTTGCACCCACCGGCCGCGAGTGGATCAAGGCTGTGCTGGATTCGCCAGGACTCCAAGGACGTCGAACCATCAACAAGCAAGCCATTGAAGTCCGTTTTTTCAGCGTCAACCAACTCAAGATGACCAACGTGATGCTGATTGCTCCAGCCGGAAAATTCGAGAAGGGGCCACTGGTGCTGTGCACGCTGGATGCTGCCGACGGTGTCGTTTTCCGCTGGTTCAACAGCATGTATCACCTGACCACCAGCTTTCTGGAAGAGGCACCCTTCCAGCAGTATCTGATTCAGCAAATACCGGTTTCCAGGCGTCTTGAGACGCTGCATGCCATGCAGTACGAAAAGGAAGCGAAGCATCGGCGTCCACCCGAAGTATTTACCCAACTGACGCTGCTACCGATCCCGTCAAGGCTGCTGCGCCCCGTCGTGTTTGTCAGCCAGAGCAAAGACATTTACGAGGAAAATCACGAGACCAAAATCAACCTTCTGATCAACGAAGCCAAACGGCAGATGAGTCTGACCACCGGTACAGGGCAATCGGGTCTGGGCTTCGATCTGATCGCGAGCATTGCGATTCTGTTTCTGCCTGGCGCGATCATGATGCCTGTCGCGCTGGGCGCTGGCCTTTACAAAACCTGGAGCGCTTTTTCGAAAATCGATGAAAACGACCTGGAAGGCGCCGCCGAGGAGTTTCTGAGCGCCCTCAGCTATCTTGCCATTGCCTTGGTCGGCCACTTGGCGCTGGCCTTGAAGCCGGCAGGAAGCGCCGCAAAAATGGTGAGACGTCCGCACCTCGTACGCAGAGTCGGTCGTGATGGTCAGGCGCAGATCGGCTACCTCCTTTCGCACTCAAAGGCACCGCGTTTCGCAGGCTCGAAATTGATCACTGCCATGGACCCCAAAAGCTTCGTCGCCATTGAGGTAGAGGGCCAGACCTGCTTCATAAGCCGGCGGGCTAACGTGTTCGGCCACTCGCGCCTTTATCGGGTAAACCCGATGGATGCCACACAACTGGTGCACGGGCAGGAGTTTGCTCTTCGCAGCACGACCGGCGTCTGGAAAATCGTGGGCAAACAGATACCGCGCATGAGTCAATCGGCAATCCGCAGTGCCGAGGCGCGGCTGACCAGCCTGACAACTCTCTGGCCGGCGTCTCTGGAGGAAGCAAGTAGCATCGAACGCCTGAAGTTCGAGACCGACTACCTGACGCTGGCACATACATCCAACGCAGAAAAATTTTCCGAAATAACCACCTACGTGGAAGGCGGTTCAACGGAGATCAACCCGCTGCTGCGAAGCGGCGTGCGCAATGCCACCACGCGCAGGTTTCTGCGTCAGTTCCATAAGCTCAAGGCGTGGGAAGGCACTGCATTTCGCGCCACCTATGTGTCCAGCGACGGGGTGGCATGCCTTGAGCGCGAAGTGGGTGCAGTGTTTACCGACAATGGCGTGCAGTCTGCATCGATGTCGCGAGCCAACGCCTCCAGATGGAGCCAGGACGGGTTCGTGAATCGCAACGCCAATGCCGAAAACCACCCGGTGTTCTTCATCTTTGCACCGGCTGTGCCCAAGAAGAACATGTTCACCGGCTTTCTTGGTGATCACGTGGCCATTGCGCCGGGGACATACGTGCAACTGGGTGCGACCAAGCGGGTCAACGGACAGCTGTTTGCCTGGTTCGATGCGCCCGAACAACTGGTTGATCAGACCTACGATCTCTATACCGGGGAACAGGAACTCTGGGTCTGAAACCCGCACGCGGCTGATCCGGGAAGCCGGTCATTACTCGCCGGCGCTGCTGCAAAGCAGCCTTGCACCATTGCAGAGCCCGGAGCGCACGCGGGACAAAGCCGGGTTCCACCTTGGTGCACATCTTCCCCGAACCGCGACACATTAGTTCCATTTTGCGACGTTTATGCATTGGCCCAGACCTTGCTAAAGCCTGAAAGAGCAAAAAATGCACCGCCGCCAAACCTCAAAACAATGTACTAAGGGAGCCAGTCAATGAAGCGTCGCAGCCTGATCAAAGCCTTTACCCTGTCCGCATCCATCGCCGCCATGGGGCTGACCTGGACCGTTCAGGCAGCCGAGACCATCAAGGTCGGCATTCTGCATTCGTTGTCCGGCACCATGGCCATCTCCGAGACATCGCTCAAGGACATGGCCTTGATGACCATCGACGAGATCAATGCCAAAGGCGGCGTCAACGGCAAGATGCTGGAGCCGGTCGTCGTCGACCCGGCGTCCAACTGGCCGCTGTTCGCGGAAAAAGGCCGTCAGTTGCTGACCCAGGATAAAGTAGCCGTGGTATTCGGCTGCTGGACATCGGTGTCGCGCAAATCGGTGCTGCCGGTCTTCGAAGAACTCAACGGGCTGCTGTTCTACCCGGTGCAGTACGAAGGCGAAGAGATGTCGCCCAATGTTTTCTACACCGGCGCTGCGCCTAACCAGCAGGCCATCCCTGCCGTCGAATATGTCATGAGTGAAGATGGCGGCTCGGCCAAGCGCTTCTTCCTGCTCGGCACCGACTACGTCTACCCGCGCACCACCAACAAGATTCTGCGCGCCTTCCTGCATTCCAAAGGCGTGAAAGATACCGATATCGAAGAGGTCTACACCCCGTTCGGTCACTCCGATTATCAAACCATCGTGGCCAACATCAAGAAGTTCTCCGCCGGTGGCAAGACGGCCGTTATCTCCACCGTCAACGGCGACTCCAACGTGCCGTTCTACAAGGAACTGGCCAACCAGGGCCTGAACGCCACCGACGTGCCGGTTGTGGCCTTCTCGGTAGGCGAAGAAGAACTGCGCGGCATCGACACCAAGCCACTGGTAGGTCATCTGGCCGCCTGGAACTACTTCCAGTCGGTGGAAAACCCGGTCAACAAGAAGTTCGTGGCTGACTGGAAGGCCTACGCCAAAAAGAAAAACCTGCCAGGCGCTGACAAGGCCGTGACCAACGACCCGATGGAAGCCACGTATGTCGGCATTCACATGTGGGCGCAGGCGGTCGAGAAAGCCAAATCCACCGACGTGGACAAGGTCCGTGAAGCCATGGCCGGACAAACGTTCGCCGCGCCGTCGGGCTTTACTCTGACCATGGACAAGACCAACCATCACTTGCACAAGCCAGTGATGATCGGCGAAATCCAGGACGACGGTCAGTTCAACGTTGTGTGGCAGACCAAAGAGCCGATCCGCGCCCAGCCTTGGAGCCCGTACATCCCTGGCAACGACAAGAAGCCGGACGCCCCGGCGAAGAGCAACTGATCCCCTATCAACACAGCCTGATCGTTCCCACGCTCCAGCGTGGGAACGCAGTTCTGGACGCTCCGCGTCCGATCCTGAGCGCGCGGCTCGGTGCATGGTTGACGCAGAGCGTCACGAAAGGCATTCCCACGCAGAGCGTGAGGAACGAGCAGCGTCAGGGCGAACAGCCACGAATGTCTAGTGGAACGCCATAACAGACCAAGGCCATATTGATATGCCTTCTTATTTCTACCGTTTGATCCTCGCCATCAGCCTGCTGCTGCCTTTGGCTGCCCAGGCCGGTGATGCCAGTGACTTTGTCGCAGCCAGTTCTTCGCAACAGGCAGAGCTGCTGGAGGCCTGGGCCGCCAAGCCTGTGCCGGAACGCGTCGAGCTGCTTGAAGCCTTGCGCGATGGCCGAGTAGGTGCTGACAGCAGCAAGCGCGCCTGGATCGAAAACAACGATCAATACGTGGCCGTCGATGCACAGGCTCCTGCCGCCGCCGATGCTCCAACGCCTGACGAACCGCGTAAATTGCGCTTGAACAACCGGCTGCGTGGCCTGGTTGAAACGGCGCTGGCCAGCCATCAGTTGCTGGCAGCCGACACACAACTGCGCATGGCCGCGGCCCTGCAATTGCAAAAAAGCGCGCGCCCTGCACAACTCGAGTTGCTGACCGAACGCGTGGCCAGCGAATCCGACTCAAGCGTCAAAAGCGCGCTGACCCTGGCGCTGGCCAACCTGCAAATGGTCGATTCCAGCCCGACAGTACGTCTGGCTGCCGTGCGGCTGCTGGGCGAAACCGGTGATCCGCTGGCGCGTACCCGTCTTGAATCATTGCTGGCACCCGGCGTGGAAACCGACGCTTCGGTACGCGTGGCGGCTGAAACCAGCCTGGCGCAGGTCAAGCGCAAGCTGATGATCGGTGAAATCCTCGGTCAGGCGTTCAGCGGCATGTCGCTGGGCTCGATCCTGTTGCTGGCGGCGCTGGGTCTGGCGATCACCTTCGGCCTGCTGGGTGTGATCAACATGGCCCATGGCGAGATGCTGATGCTGGGAGCCTACTCCACCTACGTTGTGCAACTGATGCTGCAGCGCTATGCACCGGGGGCCATCGAGTACTACCCGCTGATCGCGCTGCCAGTGGCGTTCTTTGTCACCGCCGCGATCGGCATGGCTCTGGAACGTACGGTCATTCGTCACCTGTATGGCCGCCCGCTGGAAACGCTGCTTGCAACTTGGGGCATCAGTCTGATGCTGATTCAGGCCGTGCGTCTTGCCTTCGGCGCGCAGAACGTTGAAGTCGCCAACCCGCTATGGCTGTCGGGTGGCATCCAGGTGCTGCCTAATCTGGTGCTGCCTTACAACCGCATCGTGATCATCGCCTTCGCGCTGTTCGTGGTGGTACTGACCTGGCTGCTGCTGAACAAGACCCGCCTGGGCCTGAACGTGCGCGCCGTCACCCAGAACCGCAACATGGCCGCCTGCTGTGGCGTACCGACCGGGCGCATCGACATGATGGCCTTCGGTCTGGGCTCAGGTATCGCTGGTCTGGGGGGTGTTGCCCTGAGCCAGATCGGCAACGTGGGCCCTGATCTTGGGCAAAGCTACATCATCGATTCGTTCCTGGTGGTCGTGCTCGGTGGCGTCGGGCAACTGGCCGGCAGCGTGATGGCGGCCTTCGGGCTGGGCATCGCCAACAAGATTCTAGAACCGCAAATCGGCGCTGTATTGGGCAAGATCCTGATTCTGGCGCTGATCATTCTGTTTATCCAGAAACGTCCGCAAGGCCTCTTCGCACTGAAAGGACGGGTGATCGACTAATGAGCCAGCCATTGATAGTAACTGCCGCGCAAAAAGTCGGGCCAAGAGTCACGCTGACTGCAGGCTGCGTAATACTGGCGGTGCTGCTGGCACTGCCGCTGCTGTCGTTGCTGCCTGCCGATAACGGCTTTCAGGTCTCGGCCTACACCCTGACCCTGGTGGGCAAGATCCTCTGCTACGCCATTGTGGCGCTGGCGCTGGATCTGGTCTGGGGCTATGCCGGGCTATTGTCGCTGGGCCACGGCCTGTTCTTCGCGCTGGGCGGTTATGCCATGGGCATGTATCTGATGCGCGAGGCCGCAGGCGACGGTTTGCCTGCGTTCATGACCTTCCTGTCGTGGACCGAGCTGCCGTGGTACTGGGCAGGTACCGACCATTTCCTCTGGGCGATGTGCCTGGTGGTATTGGCACCGGGACTGCTGGCGCTGGTATTCGGCTTCTTCGCCTTCCGCTCGCGGATCAAGGGCGTGTACTTTTCGATCATGACCCAGGCGCTGACCTTCGCCGGCATGCTGCTGTTCTTTCGCAACGAGACCGGCTTTGGCGGCAACAACGGCTTCACCAACTTCCGCAGCATTCTGGGCTTCAGCATCAGTTCACAAGGCACCAGAGCCGCGCTGTTTCTGGCCACGGTCGCATTGCTGGTGGCCAGTCTGTACATCGGCTGGCGCCTGGCGCAGAGCAAGTTCGGCCGCGTGCTGACGGCACTGCGCGATGCGGAAAACCGCCTGATGTTCTGCGGTTACGATCCGCGCGGCTTCAAACTGTTCGTCTGGGTCCTGAGCGCTGTGCTGTGCGGTCTGGCTGGCGCCTTGTATGTGCCGCAGGTCGGCATTATCAACCCCAGCGAAATGTCGCCGACCAATTCCATTGAAGCCGCTGTCTGGGTTGCCCTGGGTGGCCGCGGCACGCTGATCGGCCCGCTGCTGGGCGCAGGTCTGGTGAACGGCATGAAGAGCTGGTTCACCATGGCCTTCCCGGAATACTGGCTGTTCTTTCTTGGCGCGCTGTTCATCATCGTCACGCTGTATCTGCCCAAGGGCGTGATCGGCATGCTGAAGAAAAGGAGCGAGCAATGAAAACCACTCCGACCCCGTCTTTCATGCTTGAACCGATCCTGGCGCCAAACTCCGATGCCGGCACCAGCCGAGACGCAGTGGGGCTCGGCAAAAGCGCCGGCAAAGGCCTCAACACTCGCCACGGTACGATCCTGACGCTGGAAGACATCAGCGTCAGCTTCGACGGCTTCAAGGCCCTGAACGATCTGAATCTGTACATCGGCGTAGGCGAACTGCGCTGCATCATCGGCCCCAACGGCGCGGGCAAGACCACGCTGATGGACGTCATCACCGGCAAGACCCGGCCCAGCCACGGCAAGGCATGGTTCGGTGAAACGCTGGACCTGACGCAGATGACCGAAGTGCAGATTGCCCAGGCCGGCATCGGCCGCAAGTTCCAGAAACCCACAGTATTCGAGGCCTTGAGCGTGTTCGAAAACCTCGAACTGGCGCAGAAGACCGACAAATCGGTGTGGGCCAGTTTGCGTGCGCGGTTGAGCGGCGAACAACAGGACCGGATCGGTGAGGTGCTGGAAACGATCCGCCTGACCAGCTCGATGCAGCGCCCTGCAGGCTTGCTGTCCCACGGCCAGAAGCAGTTTCTGGAGATTGGCATGCTGCTGGTGCAGGACCCGCAATTACTCCTGCTCGACGAGCCGGTGGCGGGCATGACCGATGCCGAAACCGAATTTACCGCCGAGCTGTTCAAGAGCCTCGCCGGCAAGCACTCGCTGATGGTGGTTGAGCACGACATGGGTTTCGTCGGCTCGATTGCCGACCATGTCACCGTGCTGCACCAGGGCAGCGTACTGGCTGAAGGCTCGCTGAACTACGTACAGGCCGATGAACGCGTGATCGAAGTGTATTTGGGACGCTGACGCAACGAACCGATCGTTCCGGCGCGCTGCGCGGGAATACCTGTCCAGACGCCCCGCGTCGCAACACTGCGATTACGCTGCAATAGACGAGAACACCCACCATGCTCCAGGTCGAAAAGCTTCATCAGTATTACGGCGGCAGCCACATTCTTCGCGGTCTGTCGTTCGATGTGAAGGTCGGTGAAGTCACCTGCCTGCTGGGCCGCAACGGCGTGGGCAAGACCACGCTCTTGCGCGTGCTGATGGGCCTGCTGCCATCCAAGGAAGGTTCGGTGCAATGGGAAGGCAAGACCATCACCCAGTTCAAGACGCATCAACGGGTACATGCCGGGATCGCTTACGTACCGCAGGGCCGGGAAATATTCGGTCGGCTGACGGTGGAGGAAAATCTGCTCATGGGCCTGTCCCGTTTTCCGGGCTCCGAGGCCAAGGAAGTGCCTGCCTTCATCTACGAGTTGTTCCCGGTGCTGCTGCAAATGAAGCACCGCCGCGGCGGCGATCTGTCCGGTGGTCAGCAGCAGCAACTGGCCATAGGCCGGGCATTGGCGAGCCGTCCACGCCTGCTGATTCTCGACGAGCCCACCGAAGGTATTCAGCCCTCGGTGATCAAGGAAATCGGCGCCGTCATCAAAAAGCTCGCCGAGCGTGGCGACATGGCGATTCTGCTGGTCGAGCAGTTCTACGACTTCGCCGCGGAGCTGGCCGATCAGTACCTGGTGATGTCGCGGGGCGAGATCGTCCAGCAGGGCCGTGGCGAGAACATGGAGACCGACGGCGTTCGTGGTCTGGTCACTATTTGATGCGCCAATCCGTTATCGTGCAGCATTCGACAAGCCAATGAAGACACCATGAACCTGCCTGCCAACACCGCCCTCTTCACCCCCAGCTGGCACGCCGAGCTGGAATTGGGTTACGGCCGTTTCGATGACAGCACACGCCCGACGCAGCGGCGCCACAAAGGACCGCTGCGGGTGCAAAAGCATCTGTACGCCGAAGGCCCGGAGGTGTGCCAGCACATCATCGTTCATCCACCAGGCGGTATCGCCGGGGGTGACCGGCTGGATATCTCGGCCACCGTGGGGGCCAATGCCTGGGCACAGTTGACCAGCCCCGGCGCGGCCAAATGGTATCGCGCCGCCAGCCCGGCCTTTCAGCAACTGGAACTGCACGTCCAGCCTGGTGCGACGCTGGAATGGCTGCCGCAGGAAACCATCGTCTTCAGCAATGCCCAGGCAGAGCTGAGCACTCGGATAGAGCTGCACGGTGATGCGAAGCTGTGTTACTGGGATGTAGTGGCGCTGGGCCGCCCGGCCAGTGGCGAGCGGTTCGAGCACGGGCATTTTCAGTCGCATCTGGATATACGTCGCGACGGCACATTGCTCTGGCATGAGCGACAACGCATTATCGGTGGCGACGGGCTGCTGGACTCGCCCATCGGCCTGGACGGCAGAACGGTGTTCGCCACCCTGCTGATGACCGGCGAAGTAAGCAGCGAGCTGCTCGAGGCCTGCCGTTCGCTGTCGATGCCCAACCCGGTACGCGGCGACCTGACTCAATTGCCCGGTCTGCTGGTCGCTCGCTTTCTGGCAGACGAAGCATTGCACGCGCGGGCCTGGCTGATACAAATCTGGAAATACCTGCGCCCTGCCCTGCTGGGACGCGAGGCGGTAACGCCAAGAATCTGGAACACCTGATTGATGACTGGACGCTCTGCATTCCAGGCTACACCCTCGGCGCTGATGCACTCAGCGTGGTACATAAGTCCTGAAAAGCCCGAAAATCGGGGCTTTTAGCGCTTCTGCCCGCAGGGCGTGGGAGCGAACTTGTTCGCGAAGACAATGTTTTAGGCGCTGCCTTTTCGGCGACTACACCGGCCCCTTCGCGAACAAGTTCGCTCCCACGGCCTTCGGCCAGAACCCAAAACAGACTTATACATAACAATGAGGGCTCAAGCCTGGGAACGATCAACCACCGAATTTGAACAAACGGAAACCCCATGGACCTGACACCACGCGAAAAAGACAAGCTGCTGATCTTCACCGCCGGACTGGTCGCCGAACGGCGTCTGGCACGCGGTGTGAAGCTCAATTACCCGGAAGCCATGGCCTACATCTCTGCGGCACTGCTCGAAGGTGCGCGTGACGGACAGACCGTCGCTGAGCTCATGCACTACGGCACGACCCTGCTGAGCCGCGATCAGGTCATGGAAGGTATCGCGGAAATGATCCCGGAGATTCAGGTGGAAGCCACCTTTCCGGACGGCACCAAACTCGTCACCGTGCATCAGCCGATTGCCTGAAGGAGTGATCATGCAGGACGTGATTCGCGATGCCCTGCCGGACGATCTGCCGGGCATTCTGGAGATCTACAACGACGCAGTGCTCAATACCACGGCTATCTGGAACGAGCAGCCGGTTGATCTGGCCAACCGCCAAGCCTGGTACGCCGCTCGCCAGAGTCAGGGTTATCCGATTCTGGTGGCCATCGACACCGCAGGCGAAGTGCTCGGCTATTCGTCGTTTGGCGACTGGCGGCCGTTCGAAGGCTTTCGCCATACGGTCGAGCATTCGGTTTACGTGCGCGCCGACCAGCGTGGCAAACGCTTGGGCCCGCGTCTAATGGCCGCCTTGATCGAGCGCGCCCGCGACTGTGACAAGCACATGATGGTCGCGGCGATCGAAAGTGGTAACGCTGCGTCCATCGCCCTGCATGATCGCCTGGGTTTCAAGACCACAGGACAAATGCCTCAGGTCGGCACCAAATTCGGCCGCTGGCTGGACCTGACCTTCATGCAGCTCGACCTGTCGCCCGGTGCTCAGCCACCGGCTTCGCAAGCCCCCTCCGCCCTTTAGAGAGCACGCCATGAATCCAGCACAGCTGCGCCGCGTCACCGCCGAAAGCTTCGCGCATTACCGCCAGGGTCTGGCGCAATTGTTGTTCGATACGGTTCATGATGGCGCGTCGGTCGGTTTCATGGCCGACCTCGACATGGCGCAGGCCTACGGCTGGTGCGACGGGCTCAGAGCCGATGTCGCCGCTGGCTCTCTGCTGCTGTGGGTGGTGGTCGAGAACGAGAACGTCCTGGCCAGTGCGCAACTGTCGCTGTGCCAGAAGCCCAACGGCCTGAACCGCGCCGAAGTACAGAAACTGATGGTGCTGCCTGCGGCGCGCGGGCGTGGCCTGGGCAGGCAATTGATGGAGGCCGTTGAACAGGCGGCCGTGAAACACAAACGTGGGCTGTTGCACCTGGACACCGAAGCAGGCTCGGCGGCTGAAGCCTTCTACAGCGCGCTGGCCTACCACCGTGTCGGTGAGCTGCCGGATTATTGCGCCACACCGGACGGGCGCCTGCATCCCACCGCCATTTATTTCAAAACCTTGGGGCAACCGACATGATCCCTGGTCAATACCAGATCCAGCCCGGCGACATCGAACTCAACGCCGGACGCCGCACCCTCAGCCTGACCGTCGCCAACAGCGGCGACCGGCCGATTCAGGTGGGCTCGCATTTCCACTTTTTCGAAACCAACGACGCACTGACCTTCGACCGCGCCGCCAGCCGGGGCATGCGCCTGAACATTCCGGCCGGCACCGCGGTGCGCTTCGAGCCGGGCCAGTCCCGCGAAGTCGAGCTGGTGGACCTGGCCGGCTTGCGCAAGGTTTACGGGTTTGCCGGTCGGGTGATGGGCGATCTGGATTGAAGGCTTTTTGAATACCGTTCCTACGCTCCGCGTTCATCGTTACACACAAGTCTGCTTTTGATTCTGGCCGAAGGCCGTAGGAGCGAACTTGTTCGCGAAGAGGCCGGTACAGCCTCCAGAAACAGGGCGTTCGGACTAACGTCTTCGTGAGCAATGCGGATCGCCGCACCGGTCACGCAGGCATCCAATCGGGACGTGTGTATGACGATGGGCACTCGGCACGAGGATCAAAAGCTTTGACGACTAACGACTTGCAGCTCGCCGCTGGTCGCTTTGAAAAACTTACAGTTTGCGGCCTGCAGCTTGCCGCTCTGAATCCGAGGTACGAAAGATGAAGATAAGCCGACAAGCCTACGCAGACATGTTCGGCCCCACCGTCGGCGACAAGGTTCGCCTGGCCGACACCGAGCTGTGGATCGAGGTCGAGAAGGACTTCACCACCTACGGCGAAGAAGTGAAGTTCGGCGGTGGCAAGGTCATTCGTGACGGCATGGGCCAAGGCCAGTTGCTGGCCGCTGACGTAGTCGACACGCTGATCACCAATGCCCTGATCATCGATCACTGGGGCATCGTCAAGGCCGACGTCGGCATCAAGAACGGGCGTATCGCGGCCATTGGCAAGGCGGGCAACCCGGACATCCAGCCGGACGTGACCATCGCGGTCGGCGCAGCCACCGAAGTCATTGCCGGCGAAGGCATGATCCTTACCGCGGGTGGCGTCGACACGCACATCCACTTCATCTGCCCGCAGCAGATCGAAGAGGCGCTGATGAGCGGCGTGACGACCATGATCGGCGGCGGCACCGGCCCGGCCACGGGCACCAATGCCACCACTGTCACGCCCGGCCCGTGGCACATGGCGCGCATGCTCCAGGCCTCGGACTCGTTCCCGATGAACATCGGCTTCACCGGCAAGGGCAACGTCAGCCTGCCCGGCCCGCTGATCGAGCAGGTCAAGGCGGGGGCCATCGGTCTGAAGTTGCACGAGGACTGGGGCACCACACCTGCGGCCATCGACAACTGCCTGAGCGTGGCCGACGAATACGACGTGCAGGTCGCGATCCACACCGACACCCTCAACGAGTCAGGTTTTGTCGAGACCACCCTGGCCGCGTTCAAGAACCGCACGATTCACACCTATCACACCGAAGGTGCCGGTGGCGGTCACGCGCCGGACATCATCAAGGCCTGTGGTTCGCCGAACGTGCTGCCGAGCTCGACCAACCCGACGCGTCCGTTCACCCGCAACACCATCGACGAGCACCTGGACATGCTCATGGTCTGCCATCACCTGGACCCGAGCATCGCCGAAGACGTGGCTTTCGCGGAAAGCCGCATCCGCCGCGAGACCATCGCTGCCGAGGATATCCTTCACGACCTGGGCGCCTTTTCGATGCTCAGTTCCGACAGCCAGGCCATGGGTCGAGTTGGCGAAGTGATCATGCGCACTTGGCAAACCGCCGACAAGATGAAGAAACAGCGTGGCCCACTGCCGCAGGATGGTCCGGGCAACGACAACTTCCGCGCCAAGCGTTACATCGCCAAATACACCATCAACCCGGCGATCACCCACGGCATCAGCCATGAAGTGGGCTCGATCGAAGTCGGCAAGTGGGCCGACCTGGTGCTATGGCGACCAGCGTTCTTTGGCGTCAAACCGACCCTGATCCTCAAGGGTGGCGCCATCGCCGCCAGCTTGATGGGCGACGCCAACGCTTCGATCCCGACCCCGCAACCGGTTCATTACCGCCCGATGTTCGCCAGCTACGGCAGCTCATTGCACGCCACCAGCCTGACGTTCATCAGCCAGGCAGCTTTCGATGCCGGTGTACCGGAGTCACTGGGCCTGAAGAAGCAGATCGGTGTCGTCAAAGGCTGCCGCACCGTGCAGAAGAAAGACCTGATCCACAACGATTACCTGCCGGACATCGAAGTCGACCCGCAGACCTATCAGGTCAAGGCCGACGGGGTGTTGCTGTGGTGCGAGCCCGCGGATGTGCTGCCGATGGCGCAGCGGTACTTTCTGTTTTGAACCCAAAAAAGGGCCTCCCCTTCGGACGGCCCTTTGATGTTACCGACTTGGCCTGGTATTCGGTTACCTCGGGTAGAAATTTCGACCAGGACCGGCTTCGTCTTGCTGGCTTCAAGAGCTTCCTGTTGAAAGGTCGCATCTGTAACGGTAATGACGCTCATGTCATGGCCCTCCGTTCGTATAGTCCCCGGAGGAAACATAGGACGAAGCGAATAGGACGTCTACTGACAGAAATGACAGCAAACGCCCTGTTTGTCGTGTCATGCAAAGGAGGTAATATGCGCCCATTCTTTCGTCACGCATCTCCAAAGGTAACCGGCCATGCGCCTTTCCGAATTCATCGTTATTCATGTGGATCGCATCGTCGATGAATGGGAAGACTTCGCCAGAACCCTGAAACCGGCGGCAGAAACGATGAGCAAAGCCGAGCTGCGGGATCATGCCAGGTCGATCCTGCTCGCCGCTGCGCGGGACATGAATACCGCGCAGAGCAAAAGCGAGGAGATTGCCAAGGCCAGAGGCGAAGAGTTGAACAAGACGCCAAGCCTGGACGAAGCAGCCAGCAGCCATGGCGAGTTGCGTCATGAGGTCGGCTTTGATCTGGTGCAGATGACGTCGGAATTTCGCCATCTGCGCGCCAGCGTCATCCGCCTTTGGGTAGAAAGCCTGGCAGCGCCGCAACTGGCCGATTTTCAGGACGTGATTCGTTTCAACGAAGCCATCGACGAGGCGCTTGCCGAATCCACCGCTGCCTATGCTGAACGGGTCGGCCGCTCACGGGATATATTTCTTGCCATTCTGGGTCACGATCTGCGCGCGCCGCTGCAGGCCGTCAGCATGTCGACGGAATTGCTGGCACGCAAGATAGCGCTGGACGAAAAGACCCAGTCCTATGTTTCGCGTATCCAGACCAGCACCCGCCATATGGGCTCGATGGTCAGCGATCTGCTGGAATTCGTGCGCAGTCGCTTGGGCGCCGGGCTACCGGTTGAACGCAAATACATGGATTTGGCCAGTGCTTGCCGTGAAGCCATCGAGGAAGCCTGCGCCGGGCGACCGGACTCTGTTCCGGTGCTGAACATCGAAGGCAACACCAAGGGGCATTGGGACGCCGGGCGGATCAGCCAGATGTTACAGAACCTGATCGGCAACGCCCTGCAACACGGTGCGGCCAGTCACGAGATAACGGTCAGTGTTACGGGTGCCGAGAAAGCGGTGATATTGGTGGTACACAACGAAGGCAAGCCGATTGCCGAAGACGCTATCGGGACGATCTTCGATCCGCTGGTGCGCAGCACCGAGGAAAACAGCGAAACACGCGGTACATCGACCAGCCTGGGTCTTGGCCTGTTCATCGTCAAGGAAGTGGTCAACGCCCACGGTGGCAGCATCACTGTGACCTCGACCATTGGTGAGGGCACGACCTTCAATGTGGTGCTGCCGAAAAACTGATCGAGGCTGATTTCCTGCTGATGCGGGTGGCGCATCAGCCCATTCAGAAAAGACAGAATCGCAAGACCGCTATGCTCAACCCTTCCACTGCGCGCGGGGATCGAACGACGAACTGTCTGCCAGTTTCTGCCAGAGCGCCCGGGTAGCCTCGTCGGTGTGCTTGGGCACGACGACTTTCAACTGCGCGTAAAGATCACCGCGTTCGCCACTCTTGTTCATCAAGCCATTACCCTTGATCCGCAGACGCTGACCGTTCTGACTGTCCGGGCGGATGGTCAGGTTGATCCTGCTGGTCAGCGTCGGCACAGCGACCTTGGTACCCAGCACGGCTTCCCAGGGGGCCAGTGGGACGGTGATGACCAGATCATGGCCCTCGACCTCGAACAGCGGGTGCGGGGCCAGGCGAATAATCAGGTACAGGTCGCCATTGGCACCACCGCCCACGCCCGGCGCGCCCTGCCCCTTCAGGCGAATACGCTCGCCATCGACCACGCCCGCGGGAATCTTCACGTTCAGGGTCTTGGTGATATCGCTCATGCGCTGCCCGTTGGGGCTGTGCTGCGGCACCTTGAAGCTGACCTGCTTGGATTCCCCCGACAGGGTCTCTTCGAGGAATACCGCCAGTTCCATCTGCACGTCCTGCCCGGTACGCCCAGGGTTGCGGGTACGCCCGCCCTGCTGTGGCCGGCCACCGAAAATGGAGCTGAAAAACTCCGAGAAGTCTGCCGTTTCCTCGAACCCGCCTGCCCCGGCGCCGGCACGGCTTTGCCAGCCCGGCGGGGTCTGGAACGGGCGGCCCTGACGACCGTATTTGCGCAGCTCGTCATACTCGGCGCGCTTTTCCGGGCTGCTGAGTACCTCATACGCTTCGGAGGCTTCCTTGAACTTGTCTTCGGCGCCTGCCTCCTTGCTGACGTCCGGGTGATACTTGCGCGCGAGTTTGCGATAGGCGGTCTTGATCGCCTTGTCGTCCGCAGTCGGCTCCACGGCAAGTATCTTGTAGTAGTCTTTGAAATCCATGTAACGATCACCCATCCGAATTATCCGGCAAAGCCAGATACGCTGGCGTCACGTGCCCAGCTCCCTCTGTCACGAGGCATCTGGATTACCTAACGTCGAAAAATATACAGATAGACCAGCTGCCTTTGTCGGCAGGTCGATAGCTCGACAACATAATGTCCGACAACAGGGTCTACCGAGAATCCCTTCAAGATTGGGGGTAACGGGCCTCAGTTCAAGCCTTGGTCGCAAATACAGCCAGGTAAATATAAGCGACGTGTCGCGCTACGCAATTTGCCCGCGCTGGCATAAACTGCGCGGCCGTTTTTTGACTGGAACGTAAAAGACATGAATGACCAATCCCCGGCCCGTGCCTGCGGTATCGATTTCGGCACGTCCAACTCCACTGTCGGCTGGCAACGACCCGGCATGGAATCGTTGATCGCGCTGGAGGACGACAAGATTACCCTGCCTTCGGTGGTGTTCTTCAATATGGAAGAACGCCGCCCGGTGTATGGCCGCCTGGCGCTTCACGAGTATCTGGAGGGCTACGAAGGCCGCCTGATGCGCTCGCTCAAGAGCCTGCTGGGCTCGAAGCTGATCAAGCATGACACCAGCGTGCTGGGCACGGCGATGCCGTTCAAGGATTTGCTGGCACTGTTTATCGGCGAGCTGAAAAAGCGCGCGGAGCAAACGGCTGGCCGCGAATTCGAGCAAGTCGTGCTGGGCCGTCCGGTGCATTTTGTCGATGACGACGCCCAGGCCGATCAGGAAGCCGAAGACACGCTGGCTGAAGTGGCGCGCAAGATCGGTTTCAAGGACGTATCTTTCCAGTTTGAGCCCATCGCTGCGGCCTTCGATTACGAGTCCACCATCCAGGACGAAGAACTGGTGCTGATTGTCGACATCGGCGGCGGTACGTCAGACTTTTCGCTGGTACGTCTGTCGCCCGAGCGACGCCGGCACGATGATCGCCAGCAAGACATCCTTGCCACCGGTGGCGTACACATCGGCGGGACCGACTTCGACAAGCAGTTGAGCCTGCAAGGCGTGATGCCGCTGTTCGGTTATGGCAGCCGCATGAAAAGCGGTGCGTACATGCCGACCAGCCACCACATGAACCTGGCGACCTGGCATACCATCAACGCGGTGTACTCGCAAAAATCGCAACTGGCCCTGGGCAGTATGCGCTACGACATCGAAGACACCGGTGGCATCGATCGCCTGTTCAAGCTGATCGAACAACGCGCCGGGCACTGGCTGGCCATGGAGGTGGAAGAAACCAAGATCCAGCTGACCCACGCCGACAGCCGCCATCTGCCTATGGATCGCGTGGAAGCCGGACTGAGCGTGGACCTGAGCCGGGTGATGTTCGAAGCAGCGATCGACGCCCAGCTCGAGCGGGTGCGCAACAGCGTGACGAACTTGCTGAACGATGCGGGCGTGAGTGTCGAACAGGTCAGCACGGTGTTCTTCACCGGCGGTTCAAGCGGCATCCCTGCCCTGCGCAACAGCGTCTCGGACATGCTGCCCAACGCGCGCCACGTTGAAGGCAACATCTTCGGCAGCATCGGTAGCGGCCTGGCCATCGAAGCGAAGAAGCGTTACGGCTAGTCATGCGCCTATCGTGGGAATGCCCTTCGTGATGCTCCGCGTCACAGATCGCTGATCTTGTGGGAGCGAGCTTGCTCGCGAAGGCGGATTACCTGACCAATGGGCTTCCAGCGGCTGCACGGGCCTGTTCGTGAGCAAGCTCACTCCTGTAGGGCCGGGGTATTTTCAAGCCATGTGAATCACCCCCACGGGCGGGAGTGTTTCGAGCCATGTGGATGTTCTGCGGCACCGCAGACGCAGAGCGGCCAGAACTGCATGCCAACGCGGTGAAGTGACAGGCGTTGTTTCGGACGGCTACATACGCAAGCGCCCTAGACCAACCCTTCCTTCTGCAACTCGCTCTTCAGATACGCATAGTAAATCGGCCCTGCAACCACGCCCGGCAGGCCGAATGCGGCTTCGAACAGCAGCATCGCCAGCAGCAACTCCCACGACTTGGCGTTGATCTGTCCGCCCACGATGCGCGCATTGAGGAAATACTCGACCTTGTGGATCACGATCAGATAGCCCAGCGCAGCCAGCGCGACCCAGATCGAGATGGACATGCCGACGATGAAGATCAACGTGTTGGACATCAGGTTACCCACCACCGGCAACAGGCCGAGCAGGAAGGTCATGATGATCAGGGTCTTGGTCAGCGGCAGGTGAATCCCGCACAGCGGCAATACGATGGCCAGAAACACCGACGTGAACGCCGTGTTGAGCAGGGAAATCTTGATCTGGGCAAAAACAATGTTGCGAAACGCCCGGCTGACCAGGTACAGGCGATCGAACAGAGCAGCCGCCAGCGGCTTGCGCGCATGCACGTCGGAGATACGCTGCAAGGCAATGATCGCGCCCAGTACCATGCCGATCAGCATGGTGACGAACATGTGCGCCGCCCCCTTGCCGATCAACTGCAATTCGCCCACGTGCTTCTGCAGCCATTGCCCGAGAGAAACCTGAAACTCCGCTGCGCTGGCAGGCAGGTAGGCATCGATGAACGGAGGCAGCTGACCACGAGCGCGGTCGACCAGGGTCATGAACTTGTCGAGCGAGGCGCCCGGATTTTCGGCTTCGTGCAGCACAAAACTGATGGCGCCGGCAAAAATCAGCGTCAGCAGGCTGACCACCAGCGTGCCGAGCAACGCTACGGCCAGCCAGCGAGCACGTTCGCCGGAGATCAGCCGCTGCAGTTTGGGGGTCAACATGTTGACCAGCTCGAAAACCAACAGTCCGGCCAACAGACTGGGCAACAACTTGAATGGCAACACCAATAACAGACCGCCAAATACAAGAATCCAGCTGGCTATTAACACCTGACGCGCAGAAAACGTTGGCATAGACCCTCAACGGGCAACACAAGGAAGGTGGGCAGTCTGCCAGCCTTCTCAGTCCAGAACCAGTGATCAGAAAGCCGGAAAAAACACGCCGCAATCATCTGCCCGATGATCGGCTCGAGAACGGCGCGAAAGTGCAGTGTTTACTGCACCCGCGCCTCTTGCCTGCCGCAAAGATGCCGACTGAAAAATTATTTCTTCTTGAGACAATCACTCATGAAACTCTTGCGTGCGTCTCCCTTGAGCGCCTGAGTGCTGGCAGTCGCGTTGCAGGTTTTCATCTTCTCCTGCTGGGTCGCCGCTGGCGGCGGTGCCGCTTTAAGGCAAGTGCTCATGAACGTCTTGCGCTCATCGCCCTTCAGCGACTTCGCGCTGGCGTCGGCATTGCAGGTGGTCATTTTGTTCTGCTGCGCGGTCGCAGCGAAACCCTGGGCAGATAACATCAACCCAACGAGCAATACAGGAATACCGAGCTTGTTCATCGATCCACTCTCCAGATCCACTGCACCGGGCGGCACAGACTGAGATTCAGTGTAGTCAGCGTCTGCGCTCTGTGACGGAGCACCCAACATCGCCGCTGGCATTCTCGACAAACAGGCGGATAATTACGCCTCGCTCTAACGATGATCCACTCATGCAATACGCTTTTCCGCTGATTACCATCCTTATCTGGGCGATCAACACAGCCGTCACCAAGGCGTCTGCCGGGGTGATCTTTCCGGCTGAAATTGGCTTTTATCGCTGGGCGCTGGCTGGCTTGCTGTTCACACCGTTCATGCTCGGGCCTGTGTGGGCGAACCGCGCGGCGATCAAACCGGTACTCGGAAAGATTTTCATTCTGGCCGTGCTCGGCACAGCGCTGTATCAAAGCCTGGCGTATTTCGCGGCCAGCCTGACAACCGCCACCAACATGGGGATCATTCAGTCGATGGTGCCGATGATGGCGCTGGGGCTGTCGATAGCCTGCCTCGGCACTCGTCTGACCTCGGGTGCGCTGCTGGGGGCGGTGCTGTCATTCGCGGGAGTGGTGGTCGTGGTCTCGGCGGGCAATCCGGCCGGTCTGATTGATCAGGGGGTCAATCGGGGCGATGCGATGGTGCTGGTGGCCGCCGCATCGTATGCGGTCTACAGCACGCTGCTGAAGAAGTGGCAGTTGCGTTTGCCGCCCCTGCAGTTGCTTTACGTACAGATCCTGCTGGCGATTATCGTTTTGCTGCCGCCGTTCATGCTGTCGGCGAAAACCGGTCTGAATGCGAACAACATACCGATGGTGCTGTACGCAGCGATTCCAACCTCGATGCTCGCACCCTGGTTGTGGATGACCTCGATCATGCGCCTGGGCCCCAGCCGCACAACACTGTTCTTCAACCTGATGCCCATCGCCACGGCCTTGATTGCCGCGGCGACACTGGGCGAGCAGCTGGCGCTCTATCACCTGTTCGGCGGAGCGCTGACACTCTGCGGCGTCATCCTCGCGGAACGCTGGACGACGCCGCTGCGATCCAGGGCGGACTAGGCAGTCGCGCTGCCTTCGCTGCCCTCCAGGCTGTGAATCGACACATCGGTGATGCCGGCGGCAAGCGGCAGCCCGGCTTCACCCATTGGCAGCTCGTCCAGTTCTACGTGATGCTTGAGCGCCAGTTCGTGCACCACTTCGATGATGGGCACATCCAGATTCTCGATAATGTCTACGTGGTGCTCGCCGAGCAGGGTGTACTCGATCTCATACAGTTCTTTATCGCTCATCGCATCTTCCTGGCCGTCACTGAGGAGCGGCTGATTAACGAACTACGGTCCGACAACCGATGACCGAGCCCAAAGCTGAGCAAAACGCTCAACCATGCTATCAGATTGACCTCGGCCTTTCGGGAACGTGCGAGGAATATTCAAAGCGCTTTTCATGCCCGTTTGTCATGGCGTTCAGGGGGGGTCAGCAACGGCCTCAAGATGGATGCAAGGTACTGCCTCATCGCCATCTTTTTTTCGAACTCTTGAGCCCCTCCTCTGCTCCAAGGCATACCGGGCCAAAACCGGCTCTGACATGTGGAGCAATAACGATGTACAAAAAACTCTTCGCGGCGACCTTTGTATTGGCGACGATGGCTGGCTGCAGCAACACAACCGTGCAGAACCCGGTGGATTACGTCACTTATCGCAACGAGCCGCTGGTCAAGCAGGTCGAGAACGGCATGACGCGCCAGCAGGTCCTGACTATCGGCGGTGAGCCGTCGAGCACTATCGAGCGTAAGGTCAACCCAGGCACTTGCAACAACTACGTCATGAACAAGGACGGCCACAAACAGGTCTACCACGTCAGCTTTAACAGCGACGGCCGTGTGACCAACAAAGGTTTCATGACGTGCGAACAACGCGAGAAGAACGAAAAAGCGATGTAATCAAAACGCAGGCACAAACAAAAAGCCCGAGGCATGAATGCCTCGGGCTTTTTGTTGAATGCGTTTTTAGAAAACCAGCTTGAACAGGGCGATAACCACGACCAGGCCGATCAGAAAGATGATGCCAACGGTGCTTCCCAGGAACTTGAGCATTGTGTATCTCCACGATTTATTTGGGTCTCAAGGTTGGGACCGCGGGGCTCGGCACTCGTTTCTTATATTTTTACATTCAGACACAGCCGTCCGTATCTGTGAAAATCCGATAAAACTTTTTGCCCCCTTCGCTACTCACAATCTTTGCTGATCCTGCCGGG
Organism: Plantibacter cousiniae (nom. nud.); assembly: GCF_977070315.1. Classification (NCBI taxonomy): domain Bacteria; kingdom Bacillati; phylum Actinomycetota; class Actinomycetes; order Micrococcales; family Microbacteriaceae; genus Plantibacter; species Plantibacter cousiniae (nom. nud.). The sequence continues at coordinate 160,976 of NZ_CDRVEU010000011.1, forward strand.
CCACCCACAGAGCGAGACAGCAAAACCTGATGAGTCCTGGAGATAAATGATGAATTCTGCACCGCAATCACAGCTTTCCGATGTAAATACTCTGCGCCAGCGCGCACGCCAGAACGTTGAGGATGGTGCTGTGACTCAAGGCTACAGCGCTGACCGCGAAACGGTCCTGCGCCTGCTCAATGAATCGCTGGCTACCGAGCTGGTTTGTGTGCTGCGCTACAAGCGCCACTACTACATGGCGTCAGGCCTGAAAGCGAGCGTCGCGGCAGCCGAGTTTCTGGAACACGCAGAGCAGGAAGCGCAGCACGCCGACAAACTGGCCGAGCGTATCGTGCAACTGGGCGGCGAGCCGGAGTTCAACCCGGACACCCTGTCGAAGAACTCCCACGCGCAGTACGTGGCGGGTAACACACTGAAGGAAATGGTTTACGAAGATCTGGTTGCCGAGCGCATCGCCGTCGACAGCTATCGCGAAATCATTCAATACCTCGGCGACAGCGACCCGACTACCCGCCGCATCTTCGAAGAGATCCTTGCTCAGGAAGAAGAGCACGCTGATGACATGGCGGATATTCTCGAAGACCTGTAACTCGCGACAGCAAATGAAAAGCCAGGACCTGTGTCCTGGCTTTTTTGTGGGGAAGTATTTTCTCAGGCCAGCGACGTAAACATGGTTCCTCACGCTCCAGCGTGGGAATGCATTTCTGGACGCTCTGGGTCCGGCCAAGTGCGCGCCAACGCGGAGCGCTGGCACGAGAGGTGGAGCGTTACTTCACCGTCTTAGGCGCCTTGCCGGTGCGCATCTGCTCCAGCAGCGGGCCACACTGATTGGGCTCGCTGTCGCCAGTGGCGACCAGCGCCAGCAGACCTGCAGCAGGGCCTACGGTTGCGCCGAGCAGGACCATGCCGGCTCCGCGCAGCAACAGCGGGCCGGACTGTACGCCCGCGTTGGGCTTGGCGAACGGGCCGTTGACATACAACGGCGAGCGCAGCGAGAACACGCGGAAGCCCTTGGACTCAGGGTTGATCTGCAGGTCCAGTTGCTCGGTCTTCAGGTTCGCAGTGCCGTTGATGTAGATGATAGCGTTCTCGGTATCGAAAACAAACAGCCGACTGGTCGCCAGCCCGTCCTTGATGCCGAAGTCCGAGGCCGCGCAATTGATTTTTACGTCCTTGTCGCCGAACAGCTTGCCAACAACGTAGTTGCCCACGTTGAGCCCGGCAATTTCCATCAGGCCACGACTGATCGCACCGTCGTTCACCAGCATCTTCATTTCGCCGTTGGCAGTCCCCAGCAAGGCTGCAACCGAGTTGCCACGGCCACTGATATCGGCATCGCCGTTCAGCTCACCGAAGCTGGTTTTCATCGGTTCGAAGGTCGGGAACAGTTGCTTGAGCTTGAAATTGCGCGCCGACAGCCTGGCCCTGCCCTGCATCGGTTTGTTTTGCCCGTTGAGGCGAATGTCCGCGTCCAGCTTGCCACCTGCCACCCCAAAACGCAGCGGCTCGAGGCTCAACTGACCATCGTTGAGAACCAGATGGGTGTAGAGGTCAGTGAACGGCAGATCCGGGCTCTGCACGATGCGCTTGCCGGTGAACTCCACGTCGGCGTCCATTGCCCGCCAGCGATCAGTCTGAAACTCCTCGACGGGCAGTACCTTGCCCGAAGGCTGCTTGCTCTCGCCACCGCGCTTTTTCTGCGCGGCATTGGAGTCCGCACCGATCAGTGGCGCGAGGTCACTGAACAGCAATTGATTGGAGACCAGCACGCCACTCAGCTTAGGCCGGGGCTGGCTGGCGACGAAGCCCAGGTCGCCGTGGATATCGCTGTTGCCGATCTTGCCGTTGAAGCCTTCGTAACGGAAGTTGGCGCCGGCCGGGTCGTGCAGTTTGGCGATCAGGCGGCCATCGGTGGAGTACGCCGGAGAATCCGGCAGGGTCACACCCGTCAGCGGGTACAGATTGCTCAGGCTCGCGCCGGAAAGCTTGAGGCGCAGGTCCAGCGCGCCCAGGTTCTGTGGATCGGTCAGGGTCCCGGCGATCACCGCATGGGTGTCACCGACCTTCACGTCAGCCTGTACCGGAAACGGTTGATTGGCATCCTTGAGCGCGAGCAGGCCGCCGACCTTGCCGGTGCCGCTCAGCTTCTGACCGTGGTACTGGCCGGTGACCGCCAGACCGAATGCGTAGTCCTGCGGCACTGCGCCCTTGTCCTGGGCCTTTTTCGCTTCCTTGCTGCCGACGATTTCACTGAACGGGATCGGCTTGCCGAGCAGGTCGATCACCACGTCCAGGTTAGCGTTGAGTTTCTGGTCGTTGAAGCTCACCAGTCCCTTGTCGAACTTGATCGCGCCGATGTCCATCACCCACTTGGAGGGTTCGGCGTTCGGGTCGGATTTGGGCAGATCGAACACCCAGTTGGCGCGACCATCGGCCAGACGCTCGAGTTTAGCCTCGGGGCCGGTCAGATCGATACGCGGGATAACCACTTGCTGCGCCAGCAGCGGCAGCAGCGAGAGACGAAATTCGACGTGCTTGAGGGTCACCATCTGCGGGGTCTTCGACCACTCAGGGTTACCCAGACTCAGGTCGTCAGCAACAAAGTGCGGCGACGGCACCCAGGCACGCCAGCCACCGAGTTCGGGCTCACGCGTCCAGCGCACATCCAGATCACCATTGATGGCGAACGGACGATGCAGCGCTTCGCTGACTTTCGCATTGAGGGTGGGTTTGATGCGATTCCAGTCGAAAGTGACAATCACAATGACCAATATAGCCAGCACCACCAACAACGTGGCACCTGTCCAGGCGAAAATCTTGCGGCTGCGCGTCATGCGTCACTCTCCAGAAAACAGCGCCCCGACCCTGGCGCGCTGAATACGACATGAATGTTCGACTGACAAACGCGCCGAGGGTTTGATTTGAATACGAAAATGCATCGAAGGCCAGCACTCATGCACTATTACTGGTCAAGGAGCCTGACTGAAAACCCTTTCGACGCAGGTAAAGCGCATTTGCTAAAGTGCAACCCAGCCTAATCCAAGAATCGTTTGAGCCATGCTGCCCCGCGCCGAACAGAAACAACAGACCCGAAGAGCCCTGCTCGATGCTGCCCACCAATTGATGGAGAGCGGGCGCGGCTTCGGCAGCCTGAGCCTGCGGGAAGTGGCGCGCACGGCAGGCATCGTACCAACCGGGTTCTACCGGCACTTTGAAGACATGGACCAGTTGGGGCTGGCGCTGGTCAGCGAGGTCGGCCAGACCTTTCGCGAGACCATCAGGCTGGTGCGCCACAACGAATTCGCCATGGGCGGGCTGATTCGTGCCTCGGTGAAGATATTCCTCGAACGTGTGGCGGCCAACCGGTCGCAGTTCCTGTTTCTGGCGCGCGAACAGTACGGCGGCTCCTTGAAGGTGCGTCAGGCGCTTGGCGCATTGCGCGAAGGCATCAGCGCCGACCTCACAGCCGACCTGGCAAAGATGCCCAAATGGCAGCACCTGAATGCCGATGCCCTGTCGATTATCGCCGACCTGGTGGTCAAAAGCGTGTTCGCGATGCTGCCGGAGCTGATCGACCCGCCGCCCGCCTCGCTCGCCCCGCACCTGACACCTCAGGCGAAGATCACTCAGCAACTGCGCTTCATCTTCATTGGCGCACGGCACTGGCGTGGTCTGGGCAGTCACGATTGAGCGGCGACACGCTCTGCCTGGGGCTGAGATGTGAACCGTCTCACTATTAACTTCACTTCCAGCAACCCAAACGCACCAAATTAAAGCACTATCATGATTACGCACCAAAATAGATCTTTAATGATCTTGCCGATGCTTGGATCACCTGCCTCTGTCAGCCATTTCCCCGCAAGCTGCACTGTTGGCAAGCCCCTTGCTCTGATTTGAAGCATCGCAATTGGCTGGAAGCTATCTGATGCTGGTGATTCACCACCGAATCGAACCTCAGGCCGAATGGGCCGCCGAGCTGCATTTGAATTTCGAGGCACGCAGCAAAAGTCGACTGCGCTGCTTCAGTGCGGAAAACGAAGACGTTGGCCTCTTTCTGCAACGCGGTCAGTCGCCGCTGCGCGATGGCGAGTTTCTTCAGGCCCAGGACGGCCGCGTGGTGCGTGTCTGCGCACGTCCCGAAAAACTCATGCACGTCACGTGCAGCAGTACTTTCGAACTGACCCGCGCGGCCTATCACCTTGGCAATCGCCACGTGGCCCTGCAAGTCGGCGACGGCTGGCTGCGCCTGCTCGACGATTACGTGCTCAAGGCGATGCTCGACCAACTGGGCGCCACTGTCGAAACCATCGAAGCGCCGTTCCAGCCGGAACATGGCGCCTACGGCGGTGGGCATCATCATTCGCGCGCGGGCGAGGAGGATTTCAACTATCCGCCGCGCATGCACCAGTTCGGCGTGCGCAAGTGAACAGCGCCTGGGCGCTATTGCGCCTGGCCAGTCCGCAGCTGCCTATCGGTGGCTACAGCTATTCGCAAGGGCTGGAAATGGCCGTGGAGCAATCCATTGTGGTGGACCCGCCGACCGCGGGCCGCTGGATCGGCGATCAACTGCTGCTCAATCTCGCGCGCTTCGAGGCCCCGCTGCTGCTGGCTCATTGCGAGGCGGCGGCAGCCGGTGACTGGGGCCAGTTGCTGCAAGTCAGCGAGCAGCATCGCGCCAGCCGCGAGACCCGCGAGCTGCATCTGGAAAGCCGGCAGATGGGCTACTCCCTGCAACAGTTGCTCAATGGCCTGCCTGAACTGGATCGTGAAGCACGCCAGTTTCTGCAGCAGACTGCCGAGCCGCACCTGGCCCTTGGCTGGGCGCTGGCCGCACGCGCCTGGCAGATCAGCCCGCAGGATGCGCTGGCCGCCTGGCTATGGAGCTGGCTTGAAAACCAGCTGGCCGTGCTGATGAAAACCCTGCCGCTGGGCCAGCAAGCCGCCCAGCGCCTGACCAGCGAGCTGTTGCCGTTATTGCAGCAGGCGCAGGTCAGTGCCAGCACACAAGATCCCTGCCATGCCGGCAGCGCAGCCTTTGGCCTGTCCCTGGCGAGCATGGCGCACGAACGTCAATACAGCCGGTTATTCCGGTCCTGATCATTCCTTATGGAGAACTCAATGAACAGCCAACCTCTGCGCGTCGGAATCGGTGGCCCGGTCGGATCCGGCAAGACGGCGCTGACCCTGGCGCTGTGCCTGGCATTGCGCGACCGCTATAACCTGGCCGTGGTGACCAACGATATCTATACCCGCGAAGACGCTGACTTTCTGGTGCGCAACGAGGCACTGGCCCCTGAGCGCATCATCGGCGTTGAAACAGGCGGCTGCCCACACACCGCGATTCGCGAGGACGCTTCGATCAACCTGGAAGCAGTCGACCAGCTCAATCGCCGCTTCGAAGGCCTGGACCTGATCATCGTCGAATCCGGTGGCGATAACCTTTCCGCGACCTTCAGCCCGGAGCTTTCCGACCTGACCATCTACGTGATCGACGTGTCGGCCGGCGACAAGCTGCCGCGCAAGGGCGGTCCGGGCATCTGCAAGTCCGACCTGCTGGTGATCAACAAGATCGACCTCGCCCCTTTGGTAGGCGCGTCACTTGAAATGATGGACAGCGACACGCGCAGGATGCGTGGCGAAAAGCCGTTCGTGTTCAGCAATCAGAAAACCGGCCAAGGTCTGGAACAGATCATTGCCTTCATTGAGCGCCAGGGCCTGCTGACTGCCGCCGCCTGAATTCACAACCAAAAGGAACCCGTCGATGAACTACAAAAAAGCCCTTGGCGCCCTGGCGCTGTTGCTGGTCCCGACTCTGGCGCTGGCTCACCCCGGTCATGGCGATAATGGCCTGATCGCAGGTATCAGCCACCCGATTGGCGGGCTGGATCATTTGCTGGCCATGCTGGCCGTCGGCTTGTGGGCTGCGCAGCAACAAGGTTCGGCACGCTGGGCGCTGCCGTGCACCTTCGTTGGCACCATGCTGATTGGCGGCATGCTGGGCTTTGAAGGTTTGAACCTGCCGGCGCTGGAAAGCGGCATTGCCGCCTCGGTACTGGCTCTGGGCCTGGCCGTGGCATTGGCAGTGCGTCCGCCGCTGGCGCTAGCGGTAGCCGCAACAGCCCTGTTCGCGTTGTTCCACGGCGTAGCGCATGGCCTTGAACTGCCGGAAATGTCCAGCCCATGGGCGTACGCAGCAGGTTTCGTTGCTGCAACTGCGGCCTTGCATGCGCTGGGTTATGCGGTGGTTCGCGTGTTGCCTCAGGCGGCGGCCCCCCTGGTGCGTATCGCCGGTGCAGCCTCTGCGGCAGCGGGTGTCTGGTTACTCGCAGCCTGATGGCGTTTCGCGCTGATCGTGTCCGCTTCAGCCGGGGGGGACGATCAGCGCGAAAGCGCGGGAATTCGGTACAGGTAAAGCAGCACTGCGCTGGCAAACGCCAGCAGGCAGACCGGCAAGGGATGCAGACCGAACAGCACCGCGATGGCCGCGATCCAGGCGGGCAAACCGGCGGCCAGGAACGCCAGGCGGCGGATGGCAGCGAGTTTGAGCCATGCTGCCGGCTCCTCGGGTGTATCGAGTGCAGCCTGGGTGGCCGCCAACGCGCGCTTGTAGGCGCCGAAGGGTTTCAGGCTGACGAACATCGAGCCTATCCCGGCGATGAACAGCGGGATCGCCAACACCGGAATGAGCGGTTCGCTGGCACCAAAAAATACACAGACCACCAGCAATGGCGCCAGGGTCAGACCCAGTTGACGCCACCATTGCATCTCCAGCTTTTGACGAACCTCGCTGCGTGTCACGCGGGGCCGACCTCGCTTTGATGTTCGTTGCCCATCATGTGCCCCAGCTTGCCCGCCTTGGTCGCCAGATAAAGACGGTTATGCGGGTTTTGTCCGGTGTGCAGAGGCACGCGCTCGGCGACCCTGATGCCCATGTCGGTCAAGGCTTTGACCTTGCGCGGGTTGTTGGTCATCAGCCGCAACGATTGCACGCCCAGATGCTGAAGCATCGGCAGGCAGATCGCGTAGTCACGCTGATCGGCAGCAAAGCCCAGGCGCTCGTTGGCCTCAACCGTATCGGCGCCGCCATCCTGCAGCTCGTAGGCGCGGATCTTGTTCATCAGACCGATACCGCGCCCTTCTTGACGCAGGTACAGCAGTACACCACGCCCTTCGGTGGCGATGGCGCGCAGGGCAGCCTCCAGTTGAGAACCGCAATCGCAACGCTGACTGAACAGGGCATCGCCCGTCAGGCATTCGGAATGTACGCGACCCAGAACCGGCTCACCGTCCGCCACATCGCCCAGACTCAGGACGACATGTTCACGGCCGGTTGCCGACTCGATAAAGCCGTGCATGGCAAACTCTGCAAAGGGAGTGGGCAGTTTGGAAGCGGCGACAAAGACGACGGGCACCGTGTGCTCCTGATCAGTGTGAAGACTGGAAATTCGCAAGATTTGCATTGTAACAGCAGGTTCCTGCGGACGCTCAGGGTGAATTCTCGGGCATTTAGATCATAAAGTTCGATAGATAGAAGCGCTCATCCGCTCACTGCTCAGCGCCAAAATGCTGGTAGCCGTGCGTGTCGGGCGTGACGTCTTGCCCTGTGTCGTCGACAAGCACGACGCCTTGACCCTGCTCTACCCGGCCAATGACATGCACCGGCCAGCCTTCTTTCAGCAACGCCGACAGGTGTTCGGAAGGCAGCGTGAAGGCCAGGATGTAATCGTCGCCACCGCTGAGCGCGGCCTGTCGGGCAGAGGGCAGATCGAACAAGGTCAGCAACTGGTCGGACATCGGCAGCCGGTCACGCTCGATCACCAGACGCACAGCCGAAGCGCGGGCGATGTGTCCGCAGTCGGCCAGCAGCCCGTCGGAGATGTCCAGCGCGGACGTCGCCCTGCCCCGCAAGGCCTGCCCCAGCGCCAGTTGCGGTTGAGGCGACCAGTAGCGGGCCAGCAATGCTTCGGCGATCGAGGGCTCGGCGCTGCGCTGCTTCAATACCAGCGGCAATGCACCTGCACCATCACCCAACGTGCCGCCGACACACAGCAGGTCACCCGCCTGGGCACCCGCGCGGGTCAGGGCTGATCCGGCCGGCACGGCACCGAACACCGTCAGCGTCAGGCTCAAGGGACCGCGCGTGGTATCACCACCGATCAGACGCAGCGAACAGCCTTGCGCCATCTGGTTCAAGCCGCGAGCGAAGGTCTGCAGCCAGTCGGCATCGACCTGCGGCAGGGTCAGGGCAAGGGTGAACGCGACAGGCCGGGCACCCATGGCCGCCAAGTCACTGGCAGACACCGCCAGCGCACGCTGACCGAGCACAAAGGGGTCGCAGACATCAGGAAAATGTACCCCGGCAACCAGGGTATCGGTCGAGATCGCCAACTGCTCGCCGGGCGCCAACGCCAGCAGCGCGCAGTCGTCGCCGATCCCCAAGGCAACTTCCTCGCCCGCCTGCGCACAGGGCGCGGCGGCGAAGTAATTGCGGATCAGCTCGAACTCTCCCATGAAGGTCAGGCGCGAATCAGCGCTTGTGGGCCTTCACTTCGACTTCACGCAGGCGCGGCGCCAGCTTGTCCAGCACGCCATTGACGAACTTGTGGCCGTCAGTGGAGCCGTAGACTTTCGCCAGCTCGATGCCCTCGTTGATCACTACGCGATAAGGCACGTCGATACGTTTGAGCAGTTCGAACGTCGACAGACGCAATACCGCCAGTTCAATCGGGTCCAGCTCTTCGATGGTCAGATCAAGACAAGGCGAAAGAGCAGCATCGATCTCGGTCTGGTTGGTCGCTACGCCGTGCAGCAGCTCACGGAAGTAGGGGCCGTCAACGTTGCTGAAGTCGTTATCGACCCGAAACTGTGCTTCGATTTCGTTCAGCGCGTGGCCGGCCATGTGCCGTTGGTACAGGGCCTGAGTCGCCATCTGACGCGCTTCGCGACGCTTGGCGCTTTTACCCTTGGCGGCTTCCGGCGATTTGGCGTCGCGCGGGTTGAACTGGTCTGTATCGTCGGAAATCACTTGGCCTCCAGCTGCGACAGCAGACTGACCATTTCGATGGCGGACAGAGCGGCTTCAGCGCCCTTGTTGCCGGCCTTGGTGCCGGAACGCTCGATGGCCTGTTCGATGGAGTCGACGGTCAATACGCCGAAAGCGACCGGCACGCCGAATTCCATGGACACCTGGGACAAGCCCTTGACGCACTCGCCTGCCACGTATTCGAAGTGTGGAGTACCGCCACGGATCACTGCACCCAGTGCGACGATGGCCGCGAACTCGCTGCGTTGGGCAACTTTCTGCACAACCAGTGGAATCTCGAACGCACCCGGCGCACGGATGATGGTGATGTCGCTTTCGCTCACGCCATGGCGTACCAGCGCATCAACGGCACCGCTAACCAGGCTTTCCACGACGAAGCTGTTGAAACGGCCAACTACCAAGGCATAGCGGCCCTGGGGGGCGATGAAGGTACCTTCGATGGTCTTCAAGGTCATTCGGTGAGTCTCGTATTAAAGAGCAAGCCCGCCTTGGGGCGGACTTTGAGGGATATTAGGCCACGAATCATGCCTGTCAGGCCAAGACCTGCGAAAAAACCATCTTTCACACGCCCCGACCTGCCGGTATTTATTCGGAGGGCACGTATTCTACAACTTCCAGATCGAAACCGGATATCGCATTGAACTTCATCGGCGAACTCATCAGGCGCATTTTGCGCACGCCGAGGTCACGAAGGATCTGCGAACCAGCGCCGACCGTGCTGTAAGTGGTCGGTGTCTTGATGGGTTGCTGACCGGCGGTTTCGCGAATATGAGCCAGCAAGACATCGCCATCCAGCGGGTGACCGAGCAGCAGCACCACACCGCTGCCCGCCTCGTTAACCGCGCGCATGGCGGCGCGCAGGCTCCAGCGGCCGGGCTGGCTGACCATCAGCAGGTCACGCAGCGGGTCCATGTTGTGCACGCGAACCAGCGTGGGCTCTTCGGCGCAGATGGTGCCCAGGGTCAGCGCCAGATGCACGTCGCCCTCGACCGAATCGCGGTAGGTCACCAGGTTGAAACTGCCCAGTTCGCTGTCCATCGGCTGCTCGGCAATCCGCTGAACGGTACGCTCGTGGATCATCCGGTAGTGAATAAGGTCGGCGATGGTGCCGATCTTGATGTCATGTTGCAGGGCAAATGCTTCGAGTTCGGCACGTCGCGACATGGTGCCGTCATCGTTCATGACTTCGCAGATCAGGCCCGTCGGCTCGAAACCGGCCATGCGCGCCAGGTCGCAGGCCGCCTCGGTATGACCGGCACGCGCCAGGGTGCCGCCAGCCTGGGCCATGAGCGGGAAAATATGCCCAGGGCTGACGATGTCTTCAGCTTTCGCGTCCTTGGCAGCGGCAGCCTGCACAGTACGTGCGCGGTCGGCTGCCGAGATGCCGGTGGTCACGCCTTCGGCAGCTTCGATGGAAACGGTGAACTTGGTGCCGAAACCCGAACCGTTGCGCGCTGCCATCAGCGGCAGCTTGAGGGTTTCGCAGCGCTCGCGAGTCATCGGCATGCAGATCAGACCACGGGCGAAACGCGCCATGAAGTTGATGTGCTCGGGCTTCACGCATTCGGCGGCCATGATCAGGTCGCCTTCGTTTTCGCGGTCTTCGTCATCCATGAGGATGACCATCTTGCCCTGGCGAATGTCTTCGACCAGTTCTTCGATACTGTTGAGCGCCACGCGGCACCCCCTTCAATCAATTCAGGATTTGAGGTAGCCGTTCTCGGCCAGGAAGCTTTCGGTGATCGTGCCGTGGCCCGGCTCGGCGGCCTTGTCACCCAGCAGCAGGCGCTCCAGATAACGCGCCAGCAGGTCGACCTCCAGGTTGACCTTACGGCCGGGCTGGTAGTCGGCCATGATCGTTTCGCTCCAGGTATGAGGCACGATGGTCAGTTCGAACTCGGCGCCGTTGACCGAATTGACGGTCAGGCTGGTGCCGTCGACCGTAATCGAGCCTTTGTGGGCGATGTATTTGGCCAGTTCACGTGGCGCACGCACCGTAAACTGAATGGCGCGGGCGTTGTCCGCACGGGCGACGATTTCGCCCACGCCGTCGACATGACCGCTGACCAGATGGCCGCCCAGACGCGTAGTCGGGGTCAGGGCCTTTTCCAGGTTGACCCGGCTGCCGCTCTTGAGGTCGACAAAGGCGGTGACGGTCAGGGTTTCCCGGCTGACATCAGCCCAGAAGCCATCACCGGGCAATTCGACGGCGGTCAGGCATACGCCATTCACGGCAATGCTGTCGCCGAGTTTGACGTCGGTCAGGTCAAGCTTGCCGGTTTCCACATAAACGCGGACGTCGCCGCCTTTCGGAGTCAGGGCGCGGATGCTGCCAAGGGATTCGATAATGCCGGTAAACATGGGTCCTCCGGGAGAACAAGGGCTGCGCGCTAGGCGAAAGCCGGGAATTATACGCCGGGTGTGCGCACAGGGAGAGCGATGACTCGCCAGTCATTACCGACAGCACGCATTTCCACAATGTTCAGCTCAAGTGCCTCGCTCATCTGCGCCAGGGGCAGATCGAGCAGCGGGCGGGCCGATGAGCCGAGAAACTTGCCGGCGATGAAGAGCTGAAATTCGTCGACCAGCCCGAGACGCGCAAAAGCCCCCGCCAGTCGCGGACCGGCCTCGACCAATACTTCATTGACGCCACGCGCGGCGAGTTCGCCCATCAACCTGCGCAGGTCCACATGACCGGCGCTGTCGGCCAGAGCGAGCATTTCGTGGCCCTCTTCCTGATAGCGACCTCGCGCCGACGCAGCAGCACACGTCACGACCAGCGCACTGCCTGCCTGGAAGAACGGTGCATCGAGCGGCACACGCAAACGGCCGTCGATCAACACGCGCAACGGCGGGCGTGCAGCGGCCAGTGAGGTCAGTTCGGCATCGAGCCCCAATTCATCAGGGCGTACGGTGAGACGAGCCTTGTCGGCCAGCACCGTATCGGCGCCGCTCAGCACCACACTCGACTGCGCACGCAGACGCTGCACGGCAGAGCGCGCCTCGGGACCGGTGATCCACTGGCTTTCACCGCTGGCCATCGCCGTGCGGCCATCCAGGCTCATGGCCATCTTGACCCGCACGTACGGCAGGCCGGTTTCCATGCGCTTGAGAAAGCCTTTGTTCAGCGCTCGCGCTTCGCTTTCCAGCACACCACATTGAACGCCGATACCGGCATTCATGAGGCGCAACAGGCCACGGCCGGAGACTTCGGGATTGGGGTCCTGCATCGCAGCGACAACCCGCGCCACTCCGGCTTCGATCAGTGCATCGGCACAGGGCGGTGTGCGCCCCTGGTGACTGCACGGTTCGAGGGTGACGTAAGCGGTCGCGCCTCTGGCCAGCTCGCCAGCCTGGCGCAAGGCATGCACTTCGGCATGCGGCTCACCGGCCCGTACATGCCAGCCTTCGCCAACGATCCGGCCTTCACGCACGATCACGCAGCCGACTCGCGGGTTGGGATGCGTGGAGTACAGCCCCTTGCGCGCCAGCTCGAGTGCTCGCGCCATGTAATGAACGTCGAGAGCCGCCTGTTCAGTCAGCAATGCATTTATTCCTTGCCCGGCTCGCGGGCCAGACGGTCGATTTCTTCACGGAATTCGTTGAGGTCCTGAAAGCGGCGGTACACGGAAGCGAAACGGATGTAGGCCACTTCGTCGAGCTTCTGCAGCTCGGTCATGACCAGCTCACCCACCACCAGCGATTTGACTTCGCGTTCGCCGGTCGCGCGCAGCTTGTGTTTGATGTGAACCAGGGCCGCTTCAAGGCGTTCGACACTCACCGGACGCTTTTCGAGCGCGCGCTGCATACCGGCGCGCAGTTTTTCTTCATCGAAAGGCTGGCGGCTGCCGTCCTGTTTGATCAGACGCGGCAAGACCAGTTCGGCAGTTTCGAACGTAGTGAAGCGCTCGCCGCAGGCCAGGCACTCGCGTCGGCGGCGTACTTGCTCGCCTTCGGCGACGAGGCGGGAGTCGATGACTTTGGTGTCATTGGCACCGCAGAAGGGACAGTGCATGGTGGCTGGCAACGAAAGAATGGGGAGCGCCATGTTAGCGCATCCTGCCGGCAAGACAAGGCTGAGGGTTTACGGTATATAGACGCGCATTAAAGCGGTGTGAAATTGTCCGGGCTCGGTAATACTGCACGCTTGGCGTCACCCAGCCTTTCGAATTTTGCCTTGTGGAGCTCTTGATGACGTTACGCCCCGCTTTTCTACTCTGCTTCATCGGCTTGCTGGCCGCGTGCAGCAGCAATGACGCGCCGAAACCCGTTGCGCCGCCACCGGTCGCACCGTCGATCAAGCTGCCCGCCGGTCCAGGGCCGTTGCAGCCGTACCAGCGAGAAATCAGCGGGCAGTTGCTGGGCGTACCGGCCGGCGCCGAGGTCGAGCTGGCGATGCTGGTCATCGACGAACGCGGACGTCCGCAGAAGCTGCTGACCAACACCCTGCTCAAGGGTAACGGTCAATCATTGCCGTTCCAGCTGCGCTTCAACCCGGAAGCCTTTCCGGTCGGCGGACGCGTCGAGTTGCGTGGCCGTGCCAGCCAGTCCGGGCAGTTGATTCTGCATCTGCCGTCGATGCGCATCGATCAGCCGGTGACTCAGGCCCTGGGGCAGTTGCAGTTCGTCAAGGCGCCATGATCGCTCCGCAACATCTGCAACACGCGCTGAGCGAACTGCTTGGCGACGCCCGGCTGGCAATTACTTCGCTGCCGGGCACAGATCTGAAGCTGTGGCTGATCGACGATGCCAACATGGACCGCGCCTTCAGCCCGGATGAAACGCGGCGCATTCTGGAAGATCCACCGTACTGGTGCTTTTGCTGGGCCAGCGGCCTGGCTCTGGCACGCTTTCTGGCTGAAAACCCGCACTGGGTGGCCGGCAAGCGGGTACTGGATTTCGGTGCGGGCTCGGGTGTGGCGGGCATTGCCGCGCTCAAGGCAGGGGCGCTTGAGGTAGTGGCCTGTGATCTCGACCCACTGGCGCTCGCTGCCTGCCGGGCCAATGCCGAACTCAATCAGGTGCCATTGAGCTACTCGACGGATTTCTTTGCCGAGGCGGACCGCTTCGATCTGATTCTGGTCGCCGACGTGCTCTACGACCGCGCCAACCTGCCGCTGCTGGATCATTTCCTCTCCCGAGGCCGCGAGGCACTGGTGGCCGATTCCCGCGTGCGCGACTTCAGGCACACTGCCTACCAGCGTCTGACGATGCTGCATGCGCACACCCTGCCGGACCTGGCCGAACCGCACGAGTTTCGCGACGTGAGCCTCTATCACGCGGCGCGGTGAGCGCTCAGCCAGACGGTCTCTGCAGGAGCGAACTTGTTCGCGAAGACGGTCGTTCAAACGTTAAATCCCTTGGAACTCTCCACCCCTTTCACGAACAAGCGAGGCGTCGCCCGGCTCGCTCCCGCGGCCTTCGGCCAGCATCAGGAGCAATGAGTGCGGGAACGATCATGTCCAATAGACGACGCCGCTTTCAGCATTGTCCTGCGGGCTTTATAGTTGGCAGCATTCAGATTCTTCGAGACGTGCAATGAGCCAGGAAACTGCTTACATTTTCGACGCAACCGCCGCGAACTTCGATCAACTGGTGATCGACAAGTCCTTCGACCAGCCCGTGCTCGTCGATTTCTGGGCCGAGTGGTGTGCGCCCTGCAAGGTCTTGATGCCCCTGCTGCAGCAAATCACCGAGAGTTATCAGGGCGAGTTGCTGCTGGCCAAGGTCAATTGCGACATCGAGCAGGACATCGTGGCGCGCTTCGGCATTCGCAGCCTGCCTACCGTGGTGCTGTTCAAGGACGGCCAGCCGGTGGATGGCTTTGCCGGTGCACAGCCCGAGTCGGAAATCCGCAAGATCCTCGAACAACACGTAGTCATGCCGCCACCGCCAGCCGCCGACCCGCTCAAGCAGGCACAGATGCTGTTTGCGGAAAGTCGTTTCGCCGAAGCCGAAGCACAGCTCAAGGTGCTGTTGGGCGAAGACAACACCAATGGCGCCGCGCTGATTCTGTATGCGCGCTGCCTGGCCGAACGGGGCGAACTGAGCGAAGCCAAGGCCGTGCTAGATGCGGTCACCGGTGATGCACACAAGGCAGAACTGGCAGGTGCCAAGGCCCAGCTGACGTTCCTCGCGCAAGCCGCGACCCTGCCGGACGCCGCCGAACTGAAAAGCCGTCTTGCACAAAACCCTCAAGACGATGAAGCGGCACTGCAACTGGCGATTCAGCAGTTGTCGCGTCAACAGTACGAAGCTGCGCTCGAGGGCCTGCTCAAGCTGTTCATCCGCAATCGCAATTACGCCGAGGGCCTGCCGCACAAGACGCTGCTGCAAGTATTCGACCTGCTGGGCAACGACCATCCGCTGGTCACGGCGTACCGTCGCAAGCTGTTTGCCGCGCTGTACTAATGTACAAAGCAACAGGCACCGCTCGGGTGCCTGTTGTTGCCGAGCACAGTCAGGTCATGTCGCTTCGACCCAACTGTACAGCGGCGCATCTCCGCCGCTCTCGACTTTCACGTTCGCCGAGTGGCGCAAGCGCACCAGTAGATGCTTGCCCGCTGCGGTGCTGCCCGCCAACCCTTCCAGTTGCCCCAACAGATCCGGCCCACTCATCTGCCCGGCCTTGTACAGCAATTCCTGAGCGACTTGCCAGAGCCTGTCGTCCTGATTGAGCGGCTTGTTCTCGGCCACGGCGGCGGGTACCTCCGGGGCGGCTGCCTTGAGCTGCGCGCCCAGTTGCGCCCAGTCCCCTTCGTCCAGTTCAAGGGTCAAATCCACCGGCCATTGGCCTACGGTTCCACGAATACGCAACATGATGTGCACCTGTTGACAGTCAGGCGTACATGCTCCCACAGGCTGGCGCGCATTCCCATGATCAACCGTAACGCCACGGGTTGAGGACCGGTTCCTTGCCGTTCATGAAATTGCCAAGCGCCCGCACGTCGTAGACGTTTTCCCAGTACTCGATAATTCGGCCATCGCGGAACCGCCACAGGCCGCAAAACGGCATGATGATTTTCCTGCCCCCGCAGTTAGCGCGCATCTCGCCCAGCACCGAGCCGAAGTGATCGTTGGCGACGATGTCGTGGACATCCATGTACAGGGTCTGATGCGTCCGCCTGATCAGATTGATCTGGTGGGAAAGTACTGCCTCCCGGCCGATGGCTATGGACAACCCACCGCCAGCGCCTTGATCCGCCTTGTGCAGCACGATGTCAGCGTCGGCGAATTCGGTGATACGTTCCATATCCTTGTACACAGCACGCAGGACTTCCCTGTTCGAATGGAGCTTGTTCATGAGTATCTTCCCTGATGTCGCACTCGGCCCAGGTCGAGCGCAGGCCCTGGCTGGGATGAAAACCTTCCTGCGCATCCGGAGCAGGTGTAGCGATTTTCATCTTCCAGAGTAGGACTTGATGACGCTAAGTGTGAGACTACTTAGGCATAAGCACCTGACCGGGTATTCCCGATAAGACCGTCAATAGCGCTTTGCTGAAGCCCGGTCTTCTGGCGCCTGGATAAAAACACGTCCACGCAGGTCGCCACTTGTTATAAGATCACATAACAGTTTTTCCGATTATTGTTCTGGAGCCCGCTATGCGCCGTCTGCTACTCGCCCTGCCTTTCGCCCTGTTACCACTCGTTGCTGCGCACGCTGCCGAAGAACACGACCACGATCATGGCGATGAACATGGCAGCCTGGGTGCGCACGAGCACGGCGTAGGACGCCTGGATGTGGTGCTGGAAGGCAAGACGCTGGAGTTCGAATTTGACAGCCCGGCCATGAACATCGTCGGTTTCGAGCACGTTGCGACCTCGGATGAAGACAAGGCCAAAGTCGCCAAGGCCCGTGAGTTGCTGCTCAAGCCCAACGCCTTGTTCAGCATTGCCGATGCCGCCAATTGCTCGGCCACTTCGGTGAAGCTGGAAAGCCCGCTGTTTGGCGACAAGGATGACGATCACGATGAACATGCCAAGGACGGCGAAGCCGATCATCATGAGCACAGCGAAATTCACGGTCACTACAAGTTCGTCTGTGACGCACCGGCCATTCTGAAGAAGCTCGACCTGTCGCAAATCTTCATAACCTTTCCCGACACCAAGAAGCTTCAGGTACAACTGATTTCGCCAGGTGGCCAGTCAGGCGCAGAAGTGATCGCAGCCAACCCGACGCTGAAATTCTGATCGCACCCTGCGGTACAACGACCGGGCCTGGCCCGGTCTTTTAATTTCCAACCGAGCGTGAGTCAGCCCATGACCCAAGCACTGATCGAACTGTCGGACCTGCGCTTCAACTGGCCCGGCCATCCGCAACTGCTGGACATCCCCGAATTCCGTCTGCAAAGCGGCGAAACCCTGTTCCTCAAAGGCCCCAGCGGTAGCGGCAAAACCACATTGCTGGGCCTGCTGGGCGGTGTGCAAAAGCCGGTCAGCGGCAGCATTCGCCTGTTGAACCAGGAACTGTCGGCCCTCTCTTCGGCCGCGCGTGATCGCTTTCGCGTCGATCACACTGGCTACATCTTCCAGCAGTTCAATCTGCTGCCGTTTTTATCGGTGCGGGAAAACATCGAACTGCCCTGCCACTTTTCCAGCGTGCGTGCCGAACGTGCCAGACAACGCCACGGCAGCGTCGAGAAAGCCACCACCACCCTGCTTGCCCACCTGGGTCTGAAAGACCCGGCGATGCTGGCACGCCGCGCCGACTCGCTGTCCATCGGCCAACAGCAGCGTGTCGCTGCCGCCCGAGCGCTGATCGGTCAACCGGAGCTGGTGATTGCCGACGAACCTACGTCTGCGCTGGACGCAGACTCGCGCGAGGCGTTCATTCGCCTGTTGTTCGCCGAGTGCCGCGAGGCCGGGGCCAGCCTGCTGTTCGTCAGTCATGACCAGAGCCTGGCACCGCTGTTTGATCGCAATCTGTCGCTGAGCGACCTGAATCGCGCCGCCGTCGCCGTGGAGATTTGAGATGTATCTGTTTCGTCTGGCCATGGCCAGCCTGGCCAATCGCCGTTTCACCGCGTTCCTCACTGCCTTCGCCATTGCCCTGTCGGTTTGCCTGTTACTGGCCGTCGAGCGGGTACGCACCGAAGCCCGCTCCAGCTTCGCCAGCACCATCAGCGGCACCGACCTGATCGTCGGTGCGCGCTCCGGCTCGATCAACCTGTTGCTGTACTCGGTGTTCCGCATCGGCAATGCCACCAACAACATTCGCTGGGACAGCTTCGAGCACTTCGCCAACAGCAAGCAGGTCAAGTGGGCGATCCCGGTTTCGCTGGGCGACTCCCATCGTGGCTACCGGGTGATGGGCACCAGTGAAGCGTATTTCGAGCATTATCAGTTCGGCCGCCAACAGCACCTGGAGATGGCCGAAGGACGCGAGTTCAAGACCGATCCCTTTGAAGTGGTGCTGGGTTCGGAGGTCGCCAAGGCGCTGCATTACAAGCTGGGCGACAAGCTGGTCCTGGCGCACGGTGTCGCCGCGATCAGTCTGGTCAAGCATGACGACAAACCGTTCACCGTGGTCGGCATCCTCAAGCCGACCGGTACGCCGGTGGACCGCACGCTGCATATCAGTCTGGGCGGCATGGAGGCCATTCATATCGACTGGCACAACGGCGCCCCGGCACGCGGCAACGAGCGCATCTCAGCCGATCAGGCGCGCAATATGGACCTGACGCCGACTGCGATCACTGCCTTCATGCTGGGCTTGAACAGCAAGATTTCCACCTTCAGCCTGCAACGCGAGATCAACGAATACCGTGGTGAGCCGATGCTGGCGATTCTGCCCGGCGTGGCACTGCAGGAGCTGTGGAGCCTGATGGGCACAGCGGAAAAGGCGCTGTTCGTGATTTCGCTGTTCGTGGTACTGACCGGGCTGATCGGCATGCTGACCGCAATTCTTACCAGCCTCAATGAACGGCGTCGGGAAATGGCCATCCTGCGCTCGGTCGGCGCGCGTCCCTGGCATATCGCAAGTCTGCTTATACTCGAAGCCTTCGCCCTCGCGCTGGCGGGTGTCATCAGCGGCCTTGCGCTGCTCTATATCGGCATCTTCGTGGCCCGCGACTACGTGCTCGACAACTACGGTCTGTACCTGTCGTCTATGCCACCTGGCCAATATGAATGGACATTGCTCGGTGCCATTCTCGGCTGCGCGCTGTTGATGGGAACCGTGCCAGCCTGGCGAGCCTACAGGCAGTCACTGGCCGATGGACTGTCGATTCGTTTATGAGGACCTTCATGATGCGGCGCATGCTACTCACTCTGCTGTTCTCGGTTACCACTCAAGTGTGGGCCGCCGAGCCGCGTGAGCTGACCTGGAATGACATGATTCCACCCGATGCACCTGTGGTGAAGCCGGTAACGACTCCGCTTCACGATATGTCCAAGCTGTCCGATGCACTGGCCATGGAGGCAGCGCCTGCGGCCCACCAACTGGCGCCGCATGCGCCGGTGGTCAAGGCACTGGACGGCAAACTGGTGCGTTTACCGGGCTACATCGTGCCGCTCGAGGTCAGTGAGGAAGGCCGGGTGACGGAGTTTTTGCTGGTGCCGTATTTCGGCGCCTGCATCCATGTGCCGCCGCCACCGGCGAACCAGATCGTGCATGTCACGAGCGAGCTGGGTGTGAAGGTCGATGAGCTGTATCAGCCGTACTGGATCGAAGGACCGATGCAGGCCAAGTCGTCTTCCAGCGAACTGGCAGAAGCGGGTTATCAGATGCAGGCAGACAAGATTCTTGTCTACGAGTTGCCGGATTCATAAGGATCACGAGGTTCCCAGCGATTTCATTGAGCTGAGTCAAAGTCGCCGCTCGACAGCGCTTTAACATTACGCCCATAAATTTTGACTGATCTCTGGAGCCTCCATGCACAAGCATCTGCTACGCGCGTCCCTTGTCGCGCTTGCCCTCACCGCCCCGGTCGCGGCACACGCCTACGAGCCTGGCGACTTCATCGTTCGCGCCGGTGTCGCGCACGTTCAGCCCAATGAAGACAGCGGCGAAGTGCGCCTCGACGGCACCAAGGTTTCTGGCACCAAAGCGACTGTCGACGGCGAAAACCAGCTGGGCCTGACCTTCGCCTACATGCTGACTCAGCACGTCGGCATCGAGCTGCTGGCCGCCACACCGTTCAGCCACACTGTGTCGGTCAAAGGCCTCGGGCCTGGCCTGGATGGCAAGCTGGCCGATATCAAACAACTGCCGCCGACGCTGTCGTTGCAATACTACCCGATGGAACCGTCGTCGAAATTCCAGCCGTACGCTGGCGTGGGCATCAACTACACCACGTTCTTCGATACCGACCTGACCGGCAACCGCAAGGATCAGGGCTTCAGCAACCTCAAGCTCAAGGACTCGGTCGGTCTAGCCGCACAGCTGGGCATGGATTACATGATCACCGACAACGTACTGCTCAACGCCTCGGTCTGGTACGTCGACATCGATACCAAAGCAACCGTGGACGGCCCGTCAGCCCTGGCCGTCGGCAAGACCAAGGTCGACGTGGACATCGACCCGTGGGTGTACATGGTGGGTGTGGGTTACAAGTTCTGACCTGAACGTCTTAAGCGCCACAAGCACAAAGGCACCCTTATTGGGTGCCTTTGTTTTTTGCGGGAGCTGCTGACGCTCGTGCCAGTGCACCACGCTTGTCGGTTCTCAACAGTTCGCGGATGAGCAGAGCATCTTTCGATCTGCTCTTCCCCCCAAGTGGTGAAGCTGTATCAAAGAAACTCAAGCCCTGTTCAAGTTGCCTCTTCGCACCTCGAAAAACTGCCTTGAGGAGGTAAAATGGCCAGACTCTTGAACGTATTTTCGGGCCGAAGCTTATTATGCCTGCTCGACAGTATCCTCAATTCTGAATACGCCATCACCGACATAAGTGATCGCCAGCGGCTTATCATCGTCAATTCCCTCTGGCAATTTCAGGTCGTAATTAGCCGTCAGGAACTGCTCCGGAATCATCGGCTCAACTATGCCCGAGGAACGAAGAAAGGTGCTGATGCCGTACACCAGCACACCTACGGAAGCGATAGGACCTGGGTAAAGTTGAAGAAACTGAAGAAACGTTAGCCCGGTCAGATAGTCGATACGAACAGTGCCAGGGCCAAATATGATAAAAGCGCCCCCAACTACAAACAGCAGCAACCCAATAAGACTCAAGAAGAGTGACGTCAAAATGACCGGTGCGCTATCGGTTTCCTTTTCAGTAGAAAGATAAGCCAAATATGCTTCAATAAAGCCCGGTACTGCGATCTCTCCCGGCACTTGGTGCACGTTGACCTCGCCGAGATTTTCTACCTCTAGTTCATCTTCGTCTTGCATGCCATGCGTCCTTCATAAGAATGACGATGGATACTAGAAGCCATTGAAATTGCTGAACACCTTAAAATCATCAATTACAAAAAATGCAGAATGCTCCTACATATTCGGAAGCTAAATCCTGCGCAACCAGCCAATAGATCTCACACCAGCGTTGGGCCGCAGGCAATTGGTAGCTGACACCATTTGCCGAAACAGGCAGTAAAACCCGTGCAGACGGTGCATCAGTGTAATCGAGGCCGCATATTCCAAAGCCTCAGTCCATCGCAGTTGTCATAGCCTCCCATGCTCTGGTGCATAAGCACCTTCTTCAGGGCTGATTGAGGCACGGATAACGACAAGCACTTAGCGCGGGACTCACTGTCCCATCAACAACTCAAGCCCACGCAACAGTGGCGTTGGCTCGTCGATGGTGAAGTGCTCCAGCAAGCGCTGGTTGCTCGCGCGGGAATGTTTGATGTCGCCCGAGCGCGGTGCCTGATAGCTGACTTCCGGCTGTTTGCCGACCACTTGCGAGAGTGCCGACAGCAACTCATTGAGCGACGTGGTCTTGTTCAGGCCGACGTTGATCGCGCCTTCGATGGCGCTGTCTCGTAACAGAGCCTGCAGCAGCAGCTTGAGCAGATCGCCCACGTAGTAGAAATCCCGCGTCTGCTCACCATCGCCAAACACACTGATCGGCAGGCCTTTGCGGATACGCTCGGCAAAGATGCTGATCACGCCGGAGTACGGCGACGATGGGTCCTGGCGTGGCCCGAAAATGTTGAAGAAGCGGAAAATCACCGGTTCCAGGCCATGCTGGCGACGGTAGAAATCCAGGTAGTGCTCGCTGGCCAGCTTGTCCGAGGCGTAAGGGGTCAGCGGTGCCTTGGTGGTGTCCTCGGTGATCGCTTCGCCCTCACCGTTGTTGCCGTACACCGCCGCGCTGGAAGCAAAGATCACCCGTTTGATGCCCGCTTCGCGCATGGCCTCGCAGACATTCAACGTGCCGATGAAGTTGCTCTGGTGGGTGCGCACCGGGTCGTCTACCGACGCCTGCACCGAGGCCACTGCCGCAAGGTGCACGACGGCCTTGCAACCCTGCGCCGCGCGCTTGACCAGGTCGGCATCGGCCACGTCCCCTTCGATCAGTTCGACCCGCGGGTTATCGAGCGGCAAATTGCTGCGCTTGCCTGCCGAGAGGTTGTCGAGGATGCGCACGGCCTGCCCACTGGCAAGCAATGCGTCGGTCAGGTGCGAGCCAATAAAACCCGCACCTCCAGTGATCAGAACAGGAGCGTCAGACATGTCGATAATACCGATCCAGCAGGCTTGGCAGACCGGCCCGCCAGGCGCGGGGCTTGATGCCGAAAGTGTGGAGAATTTTCTTGCAGGCCAAGACCGCGTGCTGCGGTTCTTCGCCTGCATCGGGGCGCGCGGCGTGGGCCTGCGCAGTGGGCGATTCGATGGCCAGCGCGTGCAGCAGACGCGCTTCGGTGAGCACTGCCTGCCCCAGCGCCAGCGGCGTGGTCGCCTCGTGTCCGGCGTAGTGGTAGGTGCCCCACAGCGGCGCTTCGCAATCGAGTTGCTTGATGACCGAAATGATCACCCGCGCCGCATCGTCGACCGGCGTCGGGTTGCCGCGACGATCGTCGGCGAGCAGCAGCTCTCCGGGTTCTTTCGCACGCGAGAGAAAGCGGCCCAGCACACCATCGGTGCTGTCATCCAGCAGCCAGCCGAAACGCACCAGCACATGTTGCGGGCAGGTCGCACGAACACTTTGCTCGATACGCCACAGGGCCTGACCGCGCAGGCCCAGAGGTACAGGCTCGTCTTTTTCGCTGTAGGCCGTCGCGCGGGAACCATCGAACACACGATAGCTGGACGGCTGAACCAGCGTGATGTTGTGGTGCTGACAGAGTTCGGCAAGACGCTCGACAGAGCGCTCCTGATGAGTCAGGCGCGCTTCACTCACGGTCTCCGCCTGAAACCAGTCGAAGTAGTAAGCAAGGTTGATCAGGGCATCGGGACGGGTGTCATCAAGCAGTTGCGTAAGGCTCGCCACGTCCCAGCCGTCTTGCGGTGGACGTGGTGCGAGGAAACCAATGTCTTCCTCGGCACCCAGACGAATCAGCGCCTGCCCGAGGGCATTCCCGCCGCCCAACAGCATAAGGCGCATTCGCATAGAGTCAGCAGGCTCGGTATCAGATAATCAAACGAACAATTGAAAAACGCCTGCAAACATAACACGTTGCCTGCCAACCCCCAACAGTTGCGCATGCTGGCGGGTTAATGACGCCGCGACAAAGCGTTGCAGCGTCCGCGCATGTCGGTTGAGTTACTGAGCGGCCGGGCCCGGCGTGCTGTTGCCCTTGGACAGACTGAGCGGCGCAGGCGCAGGCGCAGAAGGTGTCGCCATGGCAGGGTCCGAGGGCGCGGGTGGCCCTTCGGCTTCGACGCCAGCCTGCGGATTATTGAAGCCCGGCCCCATGACCATCTGTGGATAAGTCTGCGCAAAGCGTACGCTCGGATTCTTGTCCACAAGCCGCTTGAGGCGCTCGTTGAACGCACGTCCCACCGCGTACTGACCGCCCGAAGAGGTACGAAATTGCGCGGTCAGCACCACGCCGTTGAGGTCCATGCGGTCGACGCCGAAGACCTCCAGCGGTCCCTGCAGGTTGTGCTTGAGCAGAATGTCTTCGCTGATCGACTGGCCGGTCTCGCGGATCAGCGCCAGTGCGTCATCGATGTCCGAGTCATAGGTGAACTGCACCGAGAAGAACGCATAAGCGAATTGCCGCGACTGGTTGGTAACGGCCTTGATCTGCCCGAACGGCACCGAGTGCACGAACCCCTTGCCGTCACGCAGGCGCACGGTGCGAATGGTCAGGCTTTCCACCGACCCGGAATGGCCGGTGCTCAGCACCACCCAGTCGCCCACCGAAAAGGTGTCCTCGATGATGATGAACAGGCCGGTGATCACGTCCTGCACCAGTTGCTGCGAACCGAAACCGATGGCCAGACCGACGACCCCGGCACCCGCCAGCAGTGGTGCCACGTTGATGCCCAGGTTGGCCATGGTGGTGATCGCACAGATCACTACCAGAATGATTTTTACCGCATTGCGCAGCAGCGGCAGAATGGTTTTGACCCGAGTGCTTGGCTGGCGACCGCTGCGATGATTGACCGGCGGTTTCAGGGCTTCCTGAATGGCGGTGTCGAGCACCACCCACAATAGCCAGGTGACGACGAAGATCAGACCGATGCTGCTCAGTGAATCACTGATTACCCGGCCAAGGGTGTTGCGCTGGGCAAACTCGAACATCGAGAAGCCCCAGATACGGCCCAGGATCTCGATGAACCCGATGGCCAGCGCGATACGCAGCACCGCATACACCAGGCTCAACAGACGCGCCTTGTACACATGCCCGCCGCGACCCAGGGTCTCGGTCGGTTTGAACAGGTGCTGGAACACGGTGCTGAGGAACACCGTGGCAATCAGCAGAATGGTGGTGAACAACGCACAACGCAGCGCTTGCTGACTGTCCTCACCGGCACCGATGAGGTTGATCGCCGAGACCAGAATCATCAGCAGGATCGGCAGGTGCCACAGTTTGGAGAATATCTTCAACGACTGTTGCAGCGCGGGCCGTTGCAGGCGACTGCTCAATGAGCGGTTACGGATCAGGTGGGCCACCGGGCGACGCACCTTGATGATCAGCATGCAGAACACCACCGAGGCGAACAGCCCGGTAAACACCGCAACACTGGTGGTGACGTTACTGCCCAACTGGCGGGCGATCTGCGGACTGGTCAGCGCGTCACTCAGCGCCGCAAGGAAGCCGACCACGAACAGTGGCCTTGGCGCGTAACGGCGAATCATGCGCACGGCGGCACGCTTGTGGCCGAAATTGAACATCACGATCACGCAGAGCAGCACCGAAGTCGAGACGATGCCGCTGCTGGTTGCATACGCGAAACACAGTGCTAGCGCACGGCCTACCGAAGACGGCATGAAATGGCTGACGTAAAGGGTTAACGGCAGGCAGACGATGGCTGGCAGGGTAAATGGCAACACGTACTTGAGCAGCGCCTGACTGCGTGCGCGCACCCGCATGAACGGTGTGCGGCACAAGCGTACGGCGAGAAAACGACCCAGCGTGGTCAGAACCGCAAACGATGCGATCCATACAAAAGACAGGGCGAGGAAGTCCCCGGCGACGCTCCATGGGGAACGAGTAGTGCGTTTGTTGACCAGCTTTTCCAGCTCGTCGGCGGCACGATCGGCACGCAGTTGCCAGGCGTCGAACAGATTGTCATCCAGGTTGAGCTTTTCCTGGACGTCATCAATGCTGGTACTGATGGCACCGAGTAACCCGCCCTGCACCAGCAACTCGGGAGCCTCGGCCGCAGGCTCTGCACCATCAGCCGGTTTCGCATCGGCCTTGTCCTTGTCCGCCGCCTTGTCATCCGCTTTCGGGGCGGGTTTGTCAGTAGCCTTTGGGTCGGCTTTGGGGTCAGCCTTTTCAGCAGCCTTGTCATCTGCCGGCACCGCCGCGCCCATTGGTAATGCAGGTACATCGGCCGCCTGGAGATTGAAACTGCCTGCGAATAACAGCAGACCCGAAAGGATCAAGATTTTCAGCTGAGACGCCACGCAGTTCTCTCCTTCAATGGGCAAGTCAAACCATGGACAGGGCAAGGCAAGCCTCGCCCCCAATGAACTGATTCCCGTATGCGCGGCAAGTTCGGTTTCGGCAGGGAAATACGATGAGGCAATGTTTCAGAAAACCGCGGTTGGGCAGTACGCTCAGTCTTCTCGACTGAACTATGCAAAACCCTCACTGCCGGAATTATCGGGAGCTGCCGAAGGCGTGCACCCGCCTGCGCACCAAAGCGCTCGCCCGATAACCCCAACATCGAGAACCTGACATCGAGAGGAATCTGCATGAGCACGTTCAACACCAAAGATGGCACCGAGATCTATTACAAGGATTGGGGCACGGGCAAACCGGTCCTGTTCAGCCACGGCTGGCCGCTGGATGCGGACATGTGGGAATACCAGATGGAATACCTGAGCAGCCGGGGCTATCGCACCATCGCCTTCGACCGCCGCGGGTTCGGTCGTTCCGGTCAGCCGTGGACCGGCTATGACTATGACACCTTCGCTGACGACATCGCCGATCTGATCGAACACCTCGATCTGCGCGACGTGACACTGGTGGGTTTCTCCATGGGCGGCGGTGACGTCACGCGCTATATCGCCAAACATGGCAGCAAGCGGGTGGCCAAACTGGCGTTGCTGGGCTCGGTCACACCGTTCTTCCTCAAGACCGCTGACAACCCGGAAGGCGTCGACCAGTCCGTATTCGATAGCATCATGGCAGGCCTGCTCAAGGACCGCGCCCAGTTCATCAGCGACTTCGCCAGCACGTTCTATGGCATAAACCACGGCCAGAAAGTCTCCGAAGGCGTACAGACGCAAACGCTGAACATCGCCCTGCTCGCCTCCCTCAAGGGCACGCTGGATTGCGTGACAGCGTTCTCCGCAACCGACTTCCGCCCGGACATGGCAAAAATCGATGTGCCGACCCTGGTGATTCATGGTGACGATGATCAGGTGGTGCCGTTCGAAGCCTCGGGCAAACGGGCTGCTGCGATGATCAAGGGTGCCGAACTTAAGGTGTATTCAGGAGCACCGCACGGGTTTGCAGTGACCCATGCAGAGACGCTTAACAAAGACCTGCTGGCGTTTGTACAGGGCTGATGACTGGTGTGACAGGGAGCCGACTGACTCCCTGCTGGCAGCGGGTCAGTCGGCCGGAACGGTCAACTGATTCTGCTCGCCCAGCCCCGTGATCCCCAGACGCATGCGTTGCCCTGTACGCAGGAAGACAGGTTGTGGCTTCACGCCCAGTCCCACACCCGGCGGTGTCCCCGTCGAGATGACATCGCCTGGTTGCAGGCTCATGCAACGGCTCAGGTAGGCGATCAGTTGCGGCACACTGAAAATCAACGTGCGCGTATTGCCATTCTGATAACGATGGCCATCCACTTCCAGCCACAGGTCGAGCGAGTGAGGATCGGCAATCTCGTCGCGAGTCACCAGCCACGGACCTAAAGGGCCGAAGGTATCGAAGCCTTTGCCCTTGTCCCAGGTCCCGCCGCGCTCAAGCTGCCATTCGCGCTCGGACACATCATTGATCACGCAATACCCGGCTACATGCTCCATGGCATCGGCTTCGTCGATGTAACGTCCGCCCTTGCCGATGATCACGCCCAGCTCGACCTCCCAGTCGGTCTTGAGCGAACCACGGGGAATCTGGACCTCATCGTTGGGACCGCAAATAGCACTGGTCCAATTGTTGAAGATGATCGGTTCCTTCGGCACGTCCATCTGCGACTCTGCCGCGTGGTCAGCGTAGTTCAAGCCTATGCAGATGAATTTGCCGACCTGCCCGACACACGCCCCGATGCGTGGTTGGCCCGAAACCAGCGGCAGGCTGGCAGGATCGATTGCCGCCAGACTCGCCAGACTGGCCGGGCTCAGTGCCTCGCCCGCGATATCCCTGATGTGCGCAGACAGGTCGCGGATCTGGTTGTTGGCATCCAGCAGCCCGGGTTTCTCCAAGCCTTTTTCACCGTAACGTAGCAATTTCATCGAGTTCTCCCGTTTCTGTCCAAGGTGTGAACCGCGGATCAAGAGGGTGACGCCCTGTTGCCCAGCCTGCGCGGCAATACGTTTTCGTGTCAGTACGAACCTGGCAAGTCAGGACAGATAGCATTGCAGCAAATGCCTTGCCTAATGAAATTTACGAACAATTGCGCGACAGGCCGGGTTCACTTTCAACAGCAGAAAACCGCGATCACACGGCGGCGGTCATAATTAATACACACAACGAGTATTAATATCAGCTCCAGTTGAAACGAGCCTCTCGCCAACACGACGGGCTTGTATTCTTTCACGGGTGAGCTGAATTCATGTCAACGCTGATACTGTCCCGCCGCTTACCGCCGCGTCAGCTACGCCACTGGCCCCATCAGCCTGTGGGTAACTGCAACGTTGCCCCTTCGTCGCTTGTCGTCCAGCAGCACAGCCACAACGCACCACGCACATGGCCGCACGCCGCATTGGCGATTGCACTGGCGATCGGGTTGCATGCCGCGCTGGCAGCGTGGCTGATGGCCGATCACCCGCAAGCGCCCGAGCCGACCCCGCCGATGCCGATCACCGTGCAGTGGGTACCGCCGCCCGTTGCGCTGCCGGTAGCCCAACCGACGCCGCCTGAGCCCACCCCTCAGCCAGCACCGGAGCCGCCTGCGCCGGCGCCAGCTCCCAGGCCGGAGCCAGCCCCCACGCCAGCGCCTCCTGAGCCCAAACCTGCCGAGCTACCCAAGCCCAAGGCGCAGCCCAGAACCGCACCAAGCAAACCTGTCGCCAAACCTGCTGCGCCGGCGCCTTCCATCGCGGCACCCACACCGACGCCTGCTGCAGCGCCAGCGCCAAGACCTGCGCCAGCGGCACCACAGACCACCACCGCGCCCATAGGCCGCGCCGGTTACCTGAACAATCCGCCACCGGTCTACCCGCCCGCCGCCGCCCGCCGCCATCAGGAAGGCACGACGATGCTGCGTGTGCATGTGCTGCCCAACGGACGTACCGACCAGGTGCAGGTGCTGCAAAGCAGCGGCGTCCCTGCGCTGGACGACGCCGCGCAGGCAGCCGTCCGGCAATGGACCTTTATTCCCGCCAAACGCGGCGACACCCCGGTAGAAGGCTGGGTCAACGTCCCCATGGCTTTCAAACTCGCACCCTGAGGCTCACGTCATGAACACTGCTTACTCCGTACTCATTACCCAATCCTCAATGGCCCTGCTGGTGATTTTCTCGCTGGTGACCTGGGCGCTGCTGCTCGGCAAGACCTTTCAGCACTGGCGACTGACCCGGCAGAACCGACGCTACGCCACGCAGTTCTGGGCCGCCCGCGACCTCAAAAATGCGCTGCACCTGCCAAACAGTGAAGGCAGCCTGGCGCGCCTGACCGATGCCGGCGCGCAGGCCCTCGCCGCGCCCCACGACTCGCCGGACCTGGGCCACAGCTGGAACCGCCAGGACTTGCTCGAGCGCAGCCTGCGCCAACAGATCCACAAGGAACGTCGTCGCCTGGAGAGCGGCATGATCCTGCTGGCATCGATCGGCAGCACCGCGCCCTTCATCGGCCTGTTCGGTACGGTGTTCGGGATCATTCATGCACTCACTGCGATCAGCCAGGCCAGGTCGGCGAGCATTGCGGTGGTCGCCGGGCCCATTGGCGAAGCGCTGGTAGCGACCGGCGTCGGCATCGCCGTCGCGGTGCCTGCGGTGCTGGCCTACAACTTCTTCGGGCGGCGTCTGAAGCTGGTGATCGCGGACCTTGAGGAGTTCGCCGTGGATTTCCTCAACCTCTCGCAACGCAACGCCTTCCGGCTGCAACCCGACCATCGCGACAAGACGGCCCCGAGCCTGAAAGGAGTGAGCTGACATGTCCTTCTCCACGTCCAATGATGACGATGCAATCAGCGACATCAACATCACGCCGTTGGTGGATGTGATGCTGATGCTGCTGGTGACCTTCATCGTCACCGCACCGCTGCTCAATAACGCCATACCGCTGGACCTGCCGCAGACCGTCGCCACCACCTCACTGGATCAGGCCGACCCGGTGGTGCTGAGTGTCGACGCCACTGGCGGCGTGTTCATCGACAGCGAAGCTGTAGCGCTGGAGCAACTTCCGGAGGCGCTGCAAGCCCTGCACAGCAAAAACCCGGACGTCGCCGTCAGCCTGCGCGCCGATCAGGCGACGGATTATGGCCGCGTGGCGCAGGTACTGGCCGATGTGCAGAAGGTCGGCATCAGTCGCCTGTCGGTGATTACCGAAAGCCCCTGAAACAAAAACCTGTCGTTAACCACATGACCCGCCGCAAGCGCGGCGCCCTGACGCCCCCAGGAAAATCTTTCCATGAACAATCGATCGATACCGCGTGCCCCTCGATTCCCGGTAACGCGCCTAGCGCTGCTGGTTTCATTGAACTCACTGTGCCTGATCAGCCCGTTCATTCAGGCCGATGACGAGGTGCCCACCTCGGTAACGGCGCCCGCCAGCGACGACACCGCCGCCATGACGCTGGGCACGGTGTCAGTGATCGGTCAGGGCGAGACTCGCCAGGTGCAGCGCGTGACGCAAAAGGATGTGAAGGCTTACTCGGCAGGCACCAGCCCGATGAAGGTTCTGCAACGCCTGCCTGGGGTCAACTTTCAGTCTGGTGACCCGCTGGGCCGTGAGGAAGGCAGCCAGCGCATCAGCCTGCGCGGCTTCGATATGCACCACCTGGGCTACACGCTGGACGGCGTCACCCTCGGCAACATGAGCTTCGGCAACTTCAATGGCCTGAGCATCACCCGCGCGATCATCGCTGAAAACATCGCCTCCAGCGAAGTGGCACCCGGCATCGGCTCACTGGGCACGGCATCGAACAGCGATCTGGGCGGCACCATCCAGTTCACCAGTTCCAATCCCGATAAAGAGTTCGGCGCGCGCCTGTCGCAAACCCTGGGCAGCTACGACACCTCGCGCACTTTCATGCGGGTCGATACTGGCGAATACAACGGACTTTCAGCGTACGTGTCAGGCGAAAAGTACGATGCCGACGCCTGGAAAGGCCACAGCAACCCGCAAAAGTCCGACGCAGTGAACGCCAAGGTCAACTACAACTTCGGCGACAACCGGGTCAGTTTCTTCCACAGCACCTCGTCACATGACGAAGCCAACCTGCCGAACCTGTCGAAGAGCATCATCCAGCGTCTGGGCTACAACTGGAGCTACTACACGCCGGACTGGACCCGCGCGGCCAATGCGGCCAACGGCATTTATACCGGCGGGGTAACCAGCGCAAACGATGCGACCTACAACGCCAGCAGCCTGCGCGACGACGAACTGGACATCCTCAACGGCAATTTCTCGCTGACCGATGATCTGGTCCTGGACGCGACCATCTATCACCACCATGACTCGGGTCGAGGCAACTCGTATTACCCGTTCGTCTACACCAGCGGCTCGACGACAGTGCCGAGCAATTCGATTCGCAGCACAAAATACGGCATCGATCGAACCGGCTTCCAGAGCTCGCTGACCTACTATCTCGGCCAGCATGAAATTCAGGGCGGGTTCTGGATTCAGTCCAACAAGAACGACATTTCGCGTTACCTGTTCGATACCACCAATGCGACGCCGCAGAACCACATCGTCAAAACCGATGGCCTGCCCCTGGCGGCCACCGTTCTGGATCAGAGTTACAACGACCTGACCCGGCAGTTCTACCTGCGCGACACCTACACCCTGCTCGATGACCGCCTCAAACTTGAGTTCGGCGCGAAAAATACTGTGACGACCTCAACAGCCGAAGGCAAAGGCGGCGGTTACGCCAGTGGCTCGCTGCAAGCGCGGGACAGGTTTCTGCCGCAAATAGGCGCAACCTACAAACTCGACGAGGACGACGAAGTCTTCACTTCTTACTCGGAAAACATGGCTGCGTTCCCGAGTGGCGGGTACAGCCCGTTCTTCACGACGCAGAGCGCCGTCGATGCGCAGAACGGCTTCAAGGACCTGAAGCCGGAAACCTCGAAAACCGTCGAATTGGGCGTGCGCCGCAGCACCAAACTGTATTCGGCCTCGGCGGCGATCTACAACACCAAATTCGATAACCGTCTGGTCGCCATCACCAACTGCACCGGCATCGTCATCTGCCAGAACGGCGTCGCCAACGTCGGCTCGGTCACCAGTCGAGGACTGGAACTATCGTTCGGCCTGACGCCCAATGAGAACTGGCGCTGGTCCAACTCCATGTCCTATAACCACAGCACTTACGACGATGACTACGCCAGCGGCGGCAACACCGTTCATGTCAAAGGCAAGACCGTCGTCGATACACCGAAACTGATGTACTCGAGCAACCTGGACTGGACTTGGGAACACTGGAACGCCGGCTTGCAAGGCAGTTACATCAGCAAGCGCTATTACACCTACACCAATGACTCCAGTGTCAGCGGCTACTGGCTGGCAAACGCCAACCTCGGCTATGACTTCGGCAAACTCGGCGCCCTCAAGGACACCACGCTGTCGCTGAACATGGTCAACCTGTTCGACAAACGCTACATCTCCACCCTCAACACCGACGCCAGCGCAGCCACCGACCCGGCGGGCAACCTGCAGATCCTTCAAGTGGGCACACCGCGCAGCGCGTTTGTAACACTGGGCGTGAAGCTCTGATCGTTGCTGACTGAGGACGGGCGAAGGATCGCCCCATCCGCCACTTGCATTGAGTGACGCTGCGCGGTGTGCTCCTGGAGACAGGATCCTGCGGGAACGGGCATGCTCCTGAAGACAGGCATCTGTGGGAGCGAGCTTGCTCGGGAAAGCAATCTGCCAGTCGCTGCATAATACGTGTCTGTTGCCAGCCCCACGGCGACGAACAGCTCACTGTGCTGCATACTCCCCCGCATCTATAGCGCCTGACTTCGATCTGGACACACCATGACACCCAACGCAGAACTCTATAACCCCTCCACCGAATATGCCGACAAACTGATCTCGCGCATCGGCCAAACCCCTTCATGGATCGCCAAGCGCATCGGTGTGACCGACAAACGCATTCGCTACATCCTCGATGGGGAAAGGACCGTCAAAGGCGAGACCACGCCGATTCAGATGACCTATACCGAGCAGTTTGCGCTGGAGTGCCTTGTGGCAGAGGCTATAGCGCTGAGGATGTAAGGCCTGTGTGGCGGCGGGACAACATGAACCGTCGCAATGTGCTGCATCCCGTTCGGAGGGTACGCATCTTCATAACGCACTTATGACTTCTCGGGTCTACACCGCCAGAGGTCGCGACCAGCAGTGATAGACCTCTGACAGACAGTAGGGATCAGTCAGCACAGCCAGAGTCAGCGCTTCTCCGACTCACACTTTGCGCGCAAGTCGTGATCATTGATGCTGACGCAACTGCCGCCTTCCTTCTTGGCAGCGCAATAGGCACGCTGGTCACGATCATTGATGCTGACGCAAGAACTACCTTCCTTTTCTGCCATGCACCGCGCGCGCAAGTCACGATCATTGATGCTGGTGCAACCGCTGCCGCCCTGCTTGGCATTGCAGTAGGCACGCTGGTCAAAATCATTGATGCTGGTGCAAGAACTACCTTCCTTTTCTGCGCTGCACCGCGCGCGCAAGTCATGATCATTGATGCTGGTGCAACTGCTGCCTTCCTGCATGGCAGAGCAATAGGCACGCTGGTCATGGTCATTGATGCTGTTGCAACTGGCAAACGCGTAACCGCTGAACATCAACAACATTGCAAAAATCAGTTTCATTTCACACTTCCTTGGGCTTACCAGAGAAACAGCCTGACGCTGGCTGATTCTTCTTCATTGAACATACGACACTATATCAAATTGACATCACTTTATCGTCTGAGTTATCAATGCCTCCGGTTCCGAGCGGCTTCAGGTCGAAGGCCTGCACCGAAATCAACTGGCAGGTACGCCTCATCATGACCTGCGCGGCGTAAAGGGCAGGCGATCAAGCATTGCCCTTGAACGAGCCTGAGGATCCTGATAATCACGCCCCCAAATAACTCAGACAAGGAAATGCAGTGAAAGGAAATCTACTGTTGGTTGCGGTGCTTGCACTGTTGATACAAGGCTGTGGCGTGACCATGACGCGTTACGAGCCCAGCTTCGATAACGTCCAGAAGCTCAAGCAAACGCCTCCCCTTTTACCGATCCGTCAGACTCAGGTCAGCGCTGCGGCAGGTCAGGATTCACTGCAAGTGCGCGGCAATCCTGTCACATCCCCTAGCGGCAGCATCACGCAACACATCCAGGATGCCCTGACGGGTGAACTGGACCGCGCAGGTCTCATCGACCCGCAATCGCCACGCCAGCTAAATGTGCTGGTTACGCAGAATGAACTGACCGCTGGAATGGGTACAGGCACCGGCACAATCGCCGCGCACTTTACCCTGATCAACGGGGCGAAAGTTGAATATGACGCTACCAAGCAGGTCAGCAGCCAATGGAACAGCAGTTTTTTGGGGGCCGTCGCTATCCCCAATGCGGCAAACGCCTACAATCCGTTGGTGCGTGATTTGCTCAAGGCTTTATATAGCGACCCACTGTTTACCCAAGCGCTGAATCACAAATAAAAAAAGAGCCCAAATGGGCTCTTTTTTTCGGGCGGTCAGTTCATTGCGCCTGCGGAACAGTAACCTTCAGCATTGAGTACTTCAGACTCTGGCTCTCCACCAACTGCTTGAGCAGTGAATTGACTTGGCGCGTAAACGTATCGTTAACAGCCTTCTGCGGTGTATTGGCCATCATCGGCACAAACCAGATACCTATCCAGGTGTTGATTGCATCATGGTTACCGACTGTTCTCAGCACCTTACCCTGGTAATCCTGCGCATCCAGGCTCATGCTGTACTGATCGGTGGCCATCGACGGAATAATAGTCAGAGTCAGACCACTGATAAACGCCATCACCAATTGGCCACCGCTTGGCGGATGGTTATACACCTTGAGGTGCAGGCTGTAGTCGCCTGGCTGTTTCTTGAACTCGTCAAGGGTCACTCGGCCAAACAACCCAGAGTCAGTCAGCGCTTTTTGCAGTTGGGGCTTGAGTGCATCCCGAGCTTGCGGTACTTCTACTGCGCCGGTGGTTCCGGGTGTGCCCTGGTAGAAATCGAACGCAACGAACACGTTGGGTTTATTCGTGTAGCTGGCCATGGAAGGCATGGTGACTGGCGCTACTTCGTCCTTGGTAAAACTGGCGCAGCCGCTCAATACCAGCATTGCCGCAAGGCCCAGTGTCTTCAAGCGTTTCATTTACGATTTTCCTTAGTCAATAACAGAACGTCTGTCCGAATCCATTCAAGAATTGCGGCCTTACCACCGCCTCATACGACAGCGATAGAGGCCACTATTGTGCCATCAACTAAAACTTCGTCAATAATCTTAAGGCTGGCGCAGACCTCCAGGCGAATGATCTGAGAAACCCTTGGCCACAGCCGCAAAGGATTTCATGCTCTGGGTCGTCTCACGATACTTCGTTACAACCGTTCGCCAATGATTGAAATTGGAAGCGGGTTGACCCAACACTCAGCATGCTGTTGGACACGCTTTACGACGGAGGCTTCATTCGAATATAGGATTCTCACGCGACCCACATCGTGCAGATCCCCCCTGAAGCTGTCGGCTAACAGCTAAAAGTGGGCGCTGCGTACAGCGGCGCGCCATGACCGCTCTCGCAGACGCTATCACTACTACGCTACGCCACACCACTTTCAGAAAACCCTATATCCAGACTGCGTGACGATTTGATCATCGCTGCACACTCATCACTGATGACAGGCTTACTGAAAAGATAACCCTGCATTTGATCGCAGCCATACGCCACGAGCAGCTCTAGCTGGTCGACTGTTTCAACGCCTTCTGCAATGACCTTAAGACCCAATTCGTGCGCCAGTACGATTACTGCCCTGGTGATCGCGGCGTCCTCATGATTGCTGGTGATATCCTTTATGAACGCCCTGTCGATTTTCAGGGCATCAAGAGGAAACCGCTTCAGGTAGGCCAAACTGGAATAGCCTGTTCCGAAATCATCGACGGAGAGGCTTATACCATACGATTTTATATCTCGAAGTATCTCAACCGCCGACTCGGGATCGATCATCAGCATCGACTCGGTCAGTTCGAACTCTAAAAGAGCGGGGTTGATACCGGATGCTTCAACGACGTGCTTGACGGTCTCAGCCAGGCCTTTGACTTGAAGCTGCCTGACGGACAGATTGATGGCGATCGGTACCAGCCTTATGTTGTTCTCTTCCCAGCTTTTTAGGGTTTCACAGACTTTCCGTATAACCCAAACGCCGACAGGAATGATCAGGCCAGTGTCCTCAAGAATAGGGATAAAATCGGCCGGAGAAATCATACCTTGCTCCGGGTGATTCCAGCGCAATAAAGCCTCCAGACCACTTATCCTGCCATCGGCGAGGCTGACCTTTGGCTGAAAATGCAGAATAAACTCATCGCGATCAAGCGCACCCCGCAATAGCGTTTCCGTTTGCAAGCGTCTGGTTAAACTTTCGTTCATTCTGGCGTTGTAAAACTTGAAATTGTTACGGCCACTTTTTTTCGCATGGTACATGGCGGTGTCCGCATTCTTCAAGATAACGCCAGTGTCACGCCCGTCAAACGGATAATTAGCGATGCCTACACTCGCTGAAACGAATATATCCTGACCGCCAAGGTTGAACGGTTTGCCCAGCGCATCAACAACGTGGGTCGCCAGCGATTTTATGAGGCTCTCGGAATAGACGTTGTGTGTGACGACAATCGAAAATTCATCGCCTCCCAGCCGCGCAACCACACTGTTCTCATCAATGCAGCCTTTCAAGCGTCGACCCGCCTGGATAAGCAATTGATCGCCTACTGAATGCCCCATGGTGTCATTGACGGCCTTGAACCTGTCCAAATCTATGAATATGACGCTTACTGCATCTGGCGCTGACGTTGTCCGACTGATTATCTCGCGCAGATAATTGCTGAGAAACCAGCGATTAGGCAGATGGGTAAGCGAATCATTTTCGGCCAGGTAGGTGAGCTTTCTCTTTGCGTCATACCTTTCAAGCGCGGCTGCCAAAAGGTTGGCAAGTGTTTGAAGGTAGCTGACATCTTCACGCGTAAAGGTGTAATCCCTGCTGGCATACACACCAAGAACGCCCTTGAAGACCTCCCTGCAAGAGATATCAACCTCCAGGCCACTTCTAATATTGCAAACGTCCACTGTTTCACCAGGAAGCAGCGCGTACCTGCTATCTGGCGCATCAGCATTAATGAAAAACCCGACAGAAGCAGCAGTCC
Organism: Plantibacter cousiniae (nom. nud.); assembly: GCF_977070315.1. Classification (NCBI taxonomy): domain Bacteria; kingdom Bacillati; phylum Actinomycetota; class Actinomycetes; order Micrococcales; family Microbacteriaceae; genus Plantibacter; species Plantibacter cousiniae (nom. nud.). Next base: position 198,281 of record NZ_CDRVEU010000011.1, read on the forward strand.
CGCTCAAAAAATCATTGTGATAACCACTGCGGATCTCAACGTCGGTGAAGCCAACCTCCGCGCTGAGGATGACCTCATGATTCACTCGATCAATGACCCGTAAAGCGGCCTTGCTCAAGTTCAATCCTTGCGCCGCAGTCAGTGTTGCCCGTTCACCCAGAACACTGACGTTTTCCTCGGTCAACGCCTGCTGGCCAAACAAGGCGATAAGGTTTTGCCTTCTGGAGTTATCCAGAATCGCCACCTCAAACTCTTTTCGATCGGTGATATCGATATCGATGCAGATATATTTTTCAACGCCGCCCAGGTCATCGAGAATAGGTATGATAGTGCGTCGATGCCATGCAACCTTGCCGCTGCGACCTGAGAGCCTGACCTCACCGTTCCACACCTCATTTTCCGGTGCCCATTGCCACGGTTCAGTGGTTGAAGACATGCCGGTCCAGACCTCATCGATCGTCAACTCTAAAAGCTCGGCTCGCGAGTGCTGTGAGCTTGTTACGAATCGTTCGTTAACGTAGGTGATACGTCCACACTTCGCAAACGATGGACACCTCATCCAGGGCATTTTTATGCTGCACCAAGGTATTCATCAACGATTCGATACGCAGACCAAAGTGATTGCGCATACTTGCGGCAGTGCGGTTTACCGCTTTTATAGCCTCCTGTATTTCCATGGGAGCATCAGCGACCAACATCGCTTCTGCTGCCACTGCACCTGAAGCAATTTCCGCCTCATAAGAGTGAAGTTTGCCCAGGTGAGCAAGCGAACGCTTGATCATGAACCCCATCAACATCAAACTTATCAGCAGAAAAAATACCGCAAACAATGTAGCCTGGATCACAAGACTATAGAGTTCGGCAGCAATTCTCTCGGCATTAAAAGACAAACGCATCACGCCATAATCTTTTCCGCCAATAGTGATCGGGCGATTGACATCGAATAATCTTGCAGCGACTTCAGACTCTATCCACGCAGGCGCTCTTCCAACCGGCGCACTGGCTGCCTCAAGGCGAATCACGCCACCCGACAGGTCAATAAACATGGCCGACTTGAACGGCGAGCGAGCCAGGGTTTTTTCGAGGGTTCTTTTGATAGTGTCGTAATCGCCGATGACGACACTTTCCTCAACCGCTTGCGCCGCAACCTCAATGAGCATGTTAGCGGTGTCTTGTATCTCTTCAATATGCTGAAGCAGCTGGTTTTTATAAAACAGCCCCAGCCCTGTCGTCAAAAAAGTCAGTATCAGAATGGATAACATCGCCAGTATTCGCGACGTCAGTGATTTGGGCAGCAGGCTTTTAAAGAAATTCATTAACAGCCTCTCCAGCTAACGTTGAAATTATTTACTTAAGGTTTGCTGGCAAACTGTTATAAAAATCACGATAGGACGCATAATCCGCTTCCGTCGCAGGAATGAAGGTAATCGGTGCCGGTGCATGGACCAGCTCGGTCGCCTCACGAAGAACCCTGCTACCGTCGGGATCGTTTTGCATATTAAAAAATGCGTTGGCGACCGCATCACGTTCTTTTTTAGAAACCCGAGGGGATGCCATGAGGGCCAAATCATTGAACGAGGCTGAACTCCACAGTACGCGGAACGACTTCCCTTCTCTCTCCGTGTAGCCGCTTACCAGCTGTGAATTGGCTCCCATCGCTTGAGCCTTACCACTGAGGAGTTGGCTGAAAGCACCGTCCATGTTCCCTGCAAACACAGTAGACGTGTTGATCCCTTTCTTGACCAATTCCGAGCTTGTGACTTTATAAGCAATGAACGCTTCCGGTCCCGGGTACACGACTTCCTTGCCCTCCAGCTCCGAAAGGCTATGAATTGGCGAGTCGTCAGGCACCACGATTTGCCCCTCAAGCGCAGGCGCGTCACGGCGACCAAACACCTTCCAGCCCATCTTGTCGCGTTCCGGGCTAAACAGATGATTGGTAAAAGCGAAATCAACTTCTTGGGCGAGCACATAACTCGTTGTATCAGAGGACGTTCGCCCTAACTTCAGCGTGAGATTCACGCCGCTTTTTTCGGACACATACTTTATGATTGGATTCCAAAAGCTGGCTGAAAGATTAAGATTGTACTGATTGACGGGCGAAAAGTTGTACACTTTAAGCTCTTCAGAAATCGCCACATTCGACAAGGCAAACGACAGGGCGATCATTATAGCTTTGCAGCTCAGGCGTAACTTCACTTGTCAACTCCGACTGTACAATAACGGCTTATTCAACGATGATTAGAGCCAACTTAATTTCAGCCATATCGTATAATCGGCCGAGCTTCTTGAATCTTAAGCACCGATTGCATGAATAAATGTTAATGGCCAGCCAACACACCTGCCTGCCCCCGCCGCAGAGAGCTCATTGAACGGCTGACCGATCTGACGTTTGATGATGCAGTGATTCAACGTGCTCTTGCCCCTTTGGGTATCTCGAACGTTCGCTTTGCTAAAGCGCAAGCCGACTTACAAACGATCCCTCTGGGAAGTACCTCGAATGATGACACCGCCTGGGTTTACCACGGCTTGTTGATCGGTCCGATTTCGCAAGCAGCGTTATTTCTGGATCGATTTCTCTGCGCAGACATCCTGTGCGCGGGCTTGCTTGAGGAAATGCAGACCGCACGAACATTAGGCGGCCCGATTCCAGAAAGCCCATGGATCACGCCGTTCTATGGCATCGGCTTGCTGCGCTGCTTTTGATGCGGACGCCACTGAAGGTGCCGTTGAAGCCATCGTCGTTGAGCAACTGATGCAAGCTCTAAGACAGAAGGGCTGAGGGCGTCAAAATGCTTTTGGCGTAGATGTCATCATGCGTTGAATGCCCGCTTCGACTCGATACTGACGACAGATCAAACAAAAAACCGCTCTTTCAACGGCACCAACGCCGCCCCCAGAGCCGCCGCATCGCCATTCGTCTCGCTCAGCAATAACTGCGGCCGAGGCGGTGGGGAGTTGTAGCGATGGGTGCCCCAGAAGGTCGTCGCGGCGATCAGGCGTTTTCCCAATTCGGGCGGTAATTGCCCGCCAAACACCACGGCCTGCGGATCGAACAACCCGGCCAGTGCGTTGACCAGACGATCCAGGGTGGGCTTGACGCGTGTCAGCCAGGTATCCACACCGGGCCAGTCGAGGTCGAAGCGCAAGCGCAGGTCTTCGATCGAGTCGACCTGCACGCCGCTCTGATGCAGGTCTTCGAGCAAGTAACGCAAAGCCGGACGGTTTATCGATTCTTCGTCGTTGTAGAGGGTGATCTCGCCTGCGTTGCCGTGGCTGCCGAAGTACGGCTTGCCGTTAATCACGACGCCCGCGCCGAAGCCGAAGTTGAATGACAGGTAGATGAAGTTGCTGGCCCAGGCGCCCACACCGACCAGGCTTTCGCCGATGGCTGCGGTGGTGGCATTGTTTTCCAGCCAGACCGGCATGCCGAATCGTTCTTCCAGCACCGGTTGCAGGTCCATCAATGACCAGTCGCGCAGCGGTTCAGGCGCATTGATCTGGCGGTTCTCGAGAAAAAAGCCGGCAATCGCGAAGCCCATGCCGACGACCCGTTGCACTTCGATGCCGTTGCGCTGAAGCATGCGTTCGATGGTCTTTTCCAGCGAATCCAGGGTGCTGTTGCGGCTTAACGGCGGCGTGCGCAGGGTGACCTGTTCCAGCACATTGCAGCCCAAATCGGCGACGCAGACCACTGCCGAGTCGGTGTTGATCGATACGCCGATGGCATACACCGCTTCGTTGATCAGTTCGATCCGCGGGCTGGGTTGGCCGCGACCGTTTTTGACGCGCTCACCGCTGCGCAGCAGACCACGGCTGATCAGTTCTTCGATAAGCCGGTGCACAGACTGTTGAGCCAGGTCCATCTCGGTCGAAACCGTGGCACGGGTGATCGCGCCTCGACGACGAAGGATGTCCAGCAGCTTGCGTTCATTGAGGCTCAACGGTTGATGCGAATCAAGTGGTGTGTCGAGGTCGAGAGGCATGGAATCTTCAAATCTTAGGAGGATTAAAACAGTCGGCGCGTGAAGCAGTGTATCGCCCACCATCCATTGCACACTTCAATCATGAAAATTTAATAAAAGTCGCGCAGGTCACAAATACTACACACAACCTGTATTAAATGGCATTGAGTTCTTGTGAGTGTTCTCATGCCTTCCATCCGTAAGCTATTTTCTGTGCTGGCCCTGCTGTCGCTCGCTGCACACACTTTCGCCGCACCGGCCGAGTTCTGGTACAGCCACAGTGGCGCGGCCGGGAGTGCCATCGCGGACTTGTGCAGAAGCTTCAATGCGCAACGCGAGGAAGAGGATCGTCTGCACTGCATTCGCCAGGGCAGCTATGAGCAGACGCTGCAGAAAACCGTCGCCGCTTACCGGGCGGGAATAGGCCCGGCACTGGTGGAGATTTACGACGTTGCTACGCCTGACATGCTCTTGGGCGGTGCCACCCGACCTGTCGAGGCGATCATGGCCGATCATCACAGGGCCTATCCCGACGACACCTTTCTGCCAGCCTTGCGGCGCTACTACGCCGACGATCACGGCACGCTCGCAGCGCAGCCTTTTGCGGCGTCCACAGCCGTGCTCTACACGCACAGAAATGCGCTGGCCGCTGCCGGGATCAATGCGCCACCCGCCACGTGGGAAGCTTTTGCGGATGCCTTGCGAGCCCTTAAGAAAAGCGGCCAGAAATGCCCGGTCGTCAGCGCGTTTGCGCCCTGGATCTGGCTGGAGCAGACCAGCGCAGCGCAAGGCACCGCCGTTGCTGTTCGCTCCGCAGGCAGTGACCGTTATCAATTCGACGAAGGCTCCCATCTGCGTCTCATGAAAGACCTCGCGCAATGGGCCCGTGAAGGTCTGGTGGTCCATGAGGATGCAACCCGCAGCGGACAGCAGGCACTGGCGTTTGCCACCGACGACTGCGCCATGCTGATCGACTCCACCGGGGCGTGGAATGTTGTGCACAGCACGCCCGAATCCGATATTCAGGTCACGGCACTGCCGATTTACGCGGGTACCCAACGACGCGCCAATGTCCCCGGAGGCTCCTCGCTGTGGGTGATGCGCGGGCATTCCGTGAGGGATTACCGACTGGTCTCGGAATTTCTGGCATTCGTGCTGCAACCGGACAATCAGTTGATGTTCAGCGCACGAACGGGCTACCTGCCTGTTACTCAGGCTGCCGCCGCACGCTTGCAATCCGCAGCCAGCGAGCCATCGGCAATGACGGTCGGACTGGCAGCGCTGACCGATATCGACGGTCAGCCCTCCGCGCCTTTGCGCTGCGGTTTTATCACGCTGATGCGCCTGATCTGGTCGCAGGAAATGGAGAACGCGCTCGCGGGTCGCCAGAGCATCGATCTGGCCCTGCGCCAGACGACGCTGCGGGCCAACCAGCTGCTGGGGCTGTTTCAACAGATGCATCAGGCCCAGGCCAGCAACGACTCAAACGAGGCAACGCCATGAAACCGCGTGCGCATTTCCCACAGCCACGTCTGGCGTTACTGTTCGCCCTGCCGCAACTGCTGGCGCTCGGCCTGTTCTTCTATTGGCCTGCGATCCAGGCCATCTGGTGGTCGTTTCATCTGGTGCCACCCTTCGGCGGCAATGAAATCTTTGTTGGTCTGAGCAATTACTGGCGTGTGCTGAAAGACCCCGGCGTGCTGGCGTCGCTGGGCTCGACGCTGGTGTTCAGCTTATCGAGCGTCGTGCTTTCGATCCTCATCGCGCTGGTGCTTGCCCTGTGCCTGGAACTGAAACTGCGCGGCAACGCCGTGTTTCGCAACCTGCTGATCTGGCCCTACGCGGTATCGGGCGCAACCATCGGTATCGTCTTTCATGTGCTGGCCAATCCGGTGATGGGTATTTTCGCCTGGCTCAACGCGATTGCACCCGGCACCTGGGCGCCCTACTCCAGCCCGATACAGAGCATGCTCTTGCTGATCGTGGCGTATGCCTGGTGCCTGGTGCCGTTCAACTTCGTGATGCTGGTCGCCAGCCTGAAATCGGTGCCCGACGACTACCTCGCCGCTGCAGCACTGGATGGCGCAGGTCCGTTGCGGCGCATGCTCGACATACAACTGCCCCTGATCGCGCCCTATCTGTTGTTCGTGTTTGTCATCGACCTGCTGGAAAGCCTGTCGAACAGTTTCGGCCTGGTCGACACCCTCACCCAAGGCGGACCTGGCGACACCACCAATGTGCTGGCCTACAAGATTTACACCGACGGGTTCATGGGGTTGGACCTGGCAGGCTCATCGACCCTGTCAGTGCTCATGCTGCTCGCGGTGGTGGCGCTGAGCGTCGCTCAATTCAAACTCCTGTCGCGCTTCCAGCGCCGCGGGGTGAAAGCATGATCGAGCATAACCGGCTGTTCAACGCAGGTGCTTACCTGCTGTTGACTCTGGGGCTGGTGTTCGCGCTGGGCCCGCTGTACATGGCGGTCTGCTCGGCGACCGTCAGCAACCCACAACTGTTCGCCCACGGTCTGGCGGTGATTCCCGGCGACCAACTGCTGGAGAATCTGCAGCAGGTCACCCGGCGTCTCGATCTGCTGCGCCTGCTGGGCAACAGCCTGCTGGTCGCCACACTGGTGGTGATCGGCAAGCTGACGCTCTCGGCGCTGACAGCCTTTGCCGTGGTGTACTTCCGCAGCCGCTACAGTTCGGTGATTTTCTTCGCCGTGCTGGGGGCGCTATTGCTGCCGCTGGAAGTACGGATCATCCCCACGTATGCAGTGGCCAGCGATCTGTTCGGCCCCGTGCGCAGCCTGTTGCACTGGCTGGGCATTCAATGGCTGCCGCTGCCGACCATCAATTTGCTCGACAGCTACCCCGGCCTCGCCCTGCCGCTGATTGCCTCGGCGACCGGCACCTTCCTGTTCCGACAGTTCTACCAGACGCTGCCTGCTGAGCTGGTCGAAGCCGCACGGATGGACGGTGCCGGGCCCTGGCGGTTCTTCATCGACATCCTGCTGCCATTGTCGAAGACCAACTTTGCAGCGCTCGGCACGCTGGTGTTCATCGGCGCCTGGAAGGATTACCTGTGGCCGCTGGTCGCAACCAATCGCGAGGACATGCGCACGCTGGTGCTGGGCGTCGCCAGTTTCCTGCCGACCGATGCAACTCAGGTCCCCGAGTGGAACCTGCTGATGGCCGCTGCTGTGGTCAGCATGCTGCCGCCCATCCTCGTCATTGCGCTCATGCAGCGATGGTTTGTCAAAGGCCTGATTGGAGTCGGTAAATGAACGCGCTCACCCCTATTACCTGCGCGCCGGATATTGTCCTCAAAGGCCTGCACAAAACCTATGGCACAGACCACATCCTTCACGGGCTCGACCTGGTTTTCAAGGCGGGCGAGCTCAACGTGATCCTTGGCCCGTCCGGGTGTGGCAAGTCCACGCTGCTGCGCATGGTGGCAGGGCTGGAAGAGGTCAGCCAAGGGCAGATTCTCATGGGCGGCCGCGATGTTACGCGCCTGCCGCCCAAGGAACGCGGCTGCGCCATGGTGTTTCAGAACTACGCGCTCTACCCGCACATGAGCGTGGCCGACAACATCGGCTACGCGCTCAAGCTGGCGCGGGTTACACGCAAGGAACGCGAGCAGCGCATCCGCGAGTGCGCCGCCTCACTGGGCCTGGAGGAACTGCTGCAACGCAAGCCTGGAGAACTTTCCGGCGGCCAGCGCCAGCGCGTCGCCATCGGTCGGGCGTTGATCCGCAAACCGCCGGTGCTGCTGTTCGATGAGCCGCTGTGCAATCTGGACAGCGCGCTGCGTCATGAAATGCGTCTGTTGATTCGCAGCCTGCACCGGCAGACCGGCGCGACGATCCTGTATGTCACCCACGATCAGACCGAAGCCATGACCCTCGCCGAGCGCGTGGTGATTCTCGACAAGGGCCGTGTCGAGCAGATCGGCACGCCCGCCGAGATCTACGATCAACCCGCCAGCACATTCGTTGCCAGCTTCATCGGCACGCCGCCCATGAACCTGCTGCCGGTGCATTGCCTCGACGACAGGATTTTGCTCCTCGCCGATGGGCAGCGTTTGCCCATCAGGCTCGGTATTGCCAGCAACCGGACCGGCAAATGGCTGATGGGCCTGCGCCCCGAGACCTTCATGCTCGACCAGGAAGGCGTCACTGCCACAGTCGAGTCATCGGAGAATCTGGGTAGCCACACGCTGCTGTATTGCCAACTGGCTGGAACGCGCTGCGTTGTCAGCCTCGCCGGACGGCAACATCAGATACCCGGCACCCAGGTTCGACTCGCGATCAATTCCACGCCCTTGCTGTTCGATATCGAGACCGGCCAGCGCCAGCTCGTGACCTTCTCCCACACCACCAAGTGACCCGCCATGCTCAAACCTGCTCCCCTCGTCCGCTCGTCCCTGATTGCCCATCGCGGTGCCAAGGCTTACGTGCCGGAAAACACTCTGCTGGCCCTGGAAAAAGCTGCCGAATGCGGCGCCGAGTGGGTCGAGATCGACGTGAAGCTGACCCGTGATGGCCAGCCTGTCGTGATTCATGACGACTTGCTGGACCGCACCACCAACGGCCGTGGCGCCGTCGTGCTGCATGAGCTGCAAGCTATCCGCATGCTGGACGCGGGCAGTTGGTTCGCGCCTGAATTCGCCGGCCTGCAGGTGCCGACCTTCGAAGAGATCGTGGCCTGTGCGCTGCGCCTCAACCTGGGCTTGCAGGTCGAACTCAAGCCGACCATTGGCGACGATGTCGAGACGGCGGAAGTGGTGATGCCGATCCTCAAAAATCTGTGGCCCGCCGACAACGATCGGTTGTTCGTCTCCAGCTTTTCGGTACGTTCGCTAACGGCCGCGCGACGCTTGTGGAACGATGTACCGCTGGCTATCGCCTCCGTGGTGGCGCCTGCCGACCCGGTCGCACTGTTGGCCGAATATGACTGCCGAATACTTCACGTACTTGACGATATGCTCGATGACCATCACCTTGTTCGCCTGAAAAGCAGCGGCGTCGAATTCGCCGTGGCTACCATCAACAGCCCGAAACGTGCGCACTACCTGCTGGAACATGGCGCACAGTCGATTCTCAGTGATTACCCGGACCTGTTGAACCTGCCGAACGGAGGCTGTCTGCAATGAACAACCGACTCAGCGTCGCCATGCAAGCTGTAGAAAAGGCCACTGGCCTGGCCATGGCGTATTTTAACGACCGCCACACCCTCGACATCACCACCAAAAGCGCGCAAGACCTCGTCTCCCGCGCCGACTTTGAAGTGGAACAACTGCTGCGTGCAGAACTGAGCAAACACTTCCCCGACGATACAATCCTGGGCGAAGAAATGGGCGGCGAATTCATCACCGACGGCTGGGTCATCGACCCCATTGACGGCACTGGCAATTACCTGCGCGGCACCCCATTGTGGGGAATCGCGGTGGCGTACATGTCGGCAGGCGAGCCCGAAATCGGCGTCGTCGCCTACCCGGCACTGGGCTACACCCTGGCAGCCCGCACGGGTGATGGCTTGCTGCGCAACGGCGTCCCTTTTGTCCGCCCTCAACCACCCGAGCACCTGCGCATCGCCGGCGTCGGCGAAAACACCCGCTGGGACGCCGAAGAGATGGGCAAACTGCACCTGAGCCTGCGCCGACAGGGCTGGGGCCTTGCTGGTTATCGCTGCGCCACCATCGGCCTGGCGTTCGCTGCTTTGGGGCAGACAGACGGCTACATGGAGAAATTCACCAGCCTCTGGGACATCGCAGCGGGCGCCGTTATCTGCCGGGAGGCCGGATTGTTGTGTACGATTGAAGGCGAACAGAAACAAGGCTCAATGACGGTGATGGTAGGCCGTGAGGAGTTGATGGGGATTTTTGGTGCGTAATGCGCCGGGCTAGTCGACGCAGTTTTCTGACTGCGTTTGTCCGCCTGCTGGCATGCCTGCCCTTCGTCAACAGCAGGCTGCTGGCGGCAGAAACCTTTCCCGCATTGCGCCAGCCTGCCGCCGAGAAAGGTATCCGGTTCGGCTTTGCGGTTGATCCGGCAAAGCTGAATGACGATGCGGCCTATCGGCAGCTGGTCGCACGTCAGGCCAGCATCGTAGTGCCAGAAAACGCCTTGAAGTGGCAGACCGTCCACCCCGAACCAGACCGTTACAACTTCGCGCCCGCCGACGCAATCGCGGCGTTTGCGAAAGCGCATGACCAGCGTATGCGCGGGCACACCTTCTGCTGGCATCGCTCCTTACCCGACTGGGTTCACCACACCGTCACCCCGATGAACGCCGAAGCAGTGCTGACGGCGCACATCAGTACCGTCGCCAGCCATTATCGCGGCCTCATCAGCGCATGGGACGTCGTCAACGAAGCCATCCAGCTGGAGGACGGCCAGCCTGACGGGCTGCGCAATTCATTCTGGTATCAGATGCTCGGGCCTCGCTATCTGGACATAGCCTTCAAGGCTGCGCACAAGGCTGACCCGGACGCCCTGCTCTGCTACAACGATTACGGCCTGGAAAAGGATACCCATTACGGCGAAAGCAAACGCACTGCCGTGCTCGCCCTGCTGCGCGGGCTCAAGCAGCGGGGCATTCCCATACACGGCCTTGGCATTCAGTCCCACCTGCTTACAGGCGACACATTTGGTCCGGGCCTGTCTCGCTTTATTCTGGCAGTGCGTGATATGGGGTTGTCGATCCACATCACGGAACTCGACGTCGACGACAGCCACTTGGCGGGGTCCATCGCAGATCGTGATGGATCAGTTGCAGCGACTTATAAGCGGTATCTCGACGTGGTGCTTGCCACGCGCTCGGTATCTACCGTTGTTACGTGGGGTGTTTGGGACAGCCCGCATATTGCCGGTGCCACGGCCAGCAACGGGCCGTTGGCACAGCGGGCATTGGCGTTTGGCCCACGAGGTGAGGTGAAGCCGGCGAGCTGGGTGATCGCGCATTGTTTAGAAAACGCACAAACACATAGCGATGCGCGGTTTTAGGCGTCAAGGCAGCAGTGCTGCCATAGTGGTTCAGCGCTTTCTGACGCCTGAAAACGACGAAGCCCCCGATAAAAGGGGGCTCCGGCTCTGGACCTGAACAGCAGGTTCCGGCTACATCCTAGAACGGAATATCATCATCGAAGCTGTCGAAGTCAGCAGCTGGCTGCGGCGCTTGTTGTTGCGGCGCTGGGCGCGAGTCGCGTTGTGGCGGCTGCTGGTTGTAGTTCTGCTGAGGTGCGGACTGCTGCGGCGCCGATTGTTGTGGGCGCGACTGCTGTGGACGAGGTGCGGACTGGTTGTAGTTGCCGCCGCCCTGACCTTGTTGGGAGTCGCCCTGAGGACGGCCGCCCAGCAGTTGCATGGTGCCCTGCATGTCGACAACGATTTCAGTGGTGTAGCGCTTGATGCCGTCTTTTTCCCACTCGCGGGTCTGCAGCTTGCCTTCGATGTACACCTGCGAACCCTTGCGCAGGTATTCGCCAGCGATTTCAGCGACTTTGCCGAACATCGATACACGGTGCCATTCGGTCTTTTCGACTTTCTGACCGGACTGCTTGTCAGTCCACTGTTCGCTGGTTGCCAGACTCAGGTTGGTCACGGCGTTACCGTTAGGCAAGTAGCGAACTTCGGGATCCTGGCCGCATGTACCGACCAATATGACTTTGTTAACCCCACGGGCCATAACGTTCTCCTAGGCTTCGCACGCTTCTGACGCTGGATTGACCAGCTTTTCGAGAGAGGTACGATCCAATAATTTTGTGTCGAGTTTTATGTAGATGGCTGCCTCTTCCGCAACCACCACTGCATCTGTCACGCCTGCTACGGACATCAAGCGCTCTGCCAGGCCTGCTTCACGCTGCGCCTGCGGCGACAACGGCAGACGTAGGCTGGTCACGTAAGGCGGTTCTCGCATGGTCACTGCGAAGGCGAGCCAGACGGCGGCCATGGCTGCACCACCCAGGAACACCACATCGAGCCCACCGTGCTGGAACAACCAGCCGCCCAGTATCCCACCTGCGGCCGATCCAAGAAACTGGCTGGTGGAATAAACTCCCATTGCCGTGCCTTTTCCGCCGGCCGGTGAAACCTTGCTGATCAACGACGGCAATGACGCTTCCAGCAGGTTGAACGCAGTGAAGAATACCACTGTCCCGATGACCAGTGCCCGCAACGTGTCCCCGTACGCCCAGAAGAATAGCTCAGCCAGCATCAAAACTGTGACGGCGCCCAGCAGAACGCGCTTCATTTGACGTTTCTTCTCGCCATAGATGATGAACGGGATCATCGCGAAGAAGGAAACCAGCAAGGCGGTCAGGTACACCCACCAGTGTTGTTCCTTGGGCAAACCGGCTTTTTCGACCAGCGCCAGCGGCAAGGCCACGAAGCTGGACATGAGCATCGCATGCAACACGAAGATACCCAAATCCAAGCGCAGCAGGTCCGGATGACGCAACGTCGCCACCAGTGCCTGTTTGGCGACGCCGGATTCGCGGTGCATTAATGGCCCGCTGGCCTTGGGCACCACGTAGGCAACGATGAGAACACCTATCAAGGCCATGCCGCCAGTGGCCAGGAACAACCCGGAAAGACCGAACATGCCGGTGATGACCGGGCCGACGACCATGGCGATGGCGAACGACAGGCCGATGGTCATGCCGATCATGGCCATGGCCTTGGTGCGGTGCTGTTCGCGGGTCAGGTCGGAGAGCAGCGCCATGACCGCCGCGGAAATAGCGCCCGCCCCCTGCAGGATACGTCCGGCAATGATTCCCCAGATCGAATCCGCGTTCGCCGCCACCACGCTGCCGATCGCAAAGATGATCAGGCCGAAATAAATGACCGGTCGCCGGCCGATACGGTCGGAAATGATCCCGAACGGTATCTGCAACACCGCCTGGGTCAGGCCGTAGGCGCCAATCGCCAGACCGATCAGTGCAGGGCTCGCGCCTGCCAGGTCCATGCCGTAGGTTGCCAGAACCGGCAAAACCATGAACATGCCAAGCATGCGGAACGCGAACACCAGGGCCAGACCGCCTGCTGCGCGGGTCTCGCCGCTACTCATACGCTCGCTGTGGGTATCGTGCATGGAATAACCTCGTGTGAACCGGCGGCGATTCTACCAGTCCCATCGTTGTACAGCACATACGCGACGCTTTGCCGCGTAATGGCTCGGAGCCTTATACTCCGTCGTTTATGCCCGCCAAGCGAGGCCGCAGTGGACAAGATCCTGATACGTGGGGCACGAACCCACAACCTGAAAAATATTGACCTGACACTTCCCCGCGACAAACTGATCGTTATCACCGGGCTCTCCGGCTCAGGCAAGTCTTCGCTGGCTTTCGATACGCTGTACGCCGAAGGGCAACGCCGCTATGTCGAATCGCTGTCGGCCTATGCCCGCCAGTTTCTGTCGATGATGGAAAAACCGGACGTCGACACGATCGAAGGTCTGTCGCCGGCGATTTCCATCGAGCAGAAGTCTACATCGCACAATCCGCGCTCGACCGTGGGTACGATCACCGAAATCTACGACTACCTGCGTCTTTTGTATGCGCGCGTCGGCCAGCCTCGCTGCCCCGACCACGATATCCCGCTCGAAGCCCAGACGGTCAGCCAGATGGTCGACCTGGTGCTGACCCAGCCGGAAGGCAGCAAATTGATGCTGCTTGCGCCCGTTATCCGCGAGCGCAAGGGTGAGCATCTTTCGGTTTTTGAAGAGCTGCGCGCGCAGGGCTTTGTCCGGGCGCGAGTCAACGGCAAGCTGTGCGAGCTGGATGAGCTGCCGAAGCTGGACAAGCAAAAGAAGCACTCGATCGACGTGGTCGTTGACCGTTTCAAGGTCCGCGCCGACCTGCAGCAGCGTCTGGCCGAGTCCTTTGAAACAGCCCTGAAGCTGGCCGACGGTATCGCCCTGGTTGCGCCAATGGACGACGAGCCGGGCGAGGAAGTGATCTTCTCCGCCCGCTTCGCCTGCCCTATCTGTGGCCATGCGATCAGCGAACTGGAACCGAAGCTGTTCTCTTTCAACAACCCGGCTGGCGCCTGCCCGACCTGTGACGGCCTGGGCGTGAAACAGTTCTTCGATATCAAGCGGCTGGTGAATGCCGAACTGACGCTTGCCGAAGGCGCGATACGAGGCTGGGACAGGCGTAACGTCTATTACTTCCAGATGCTCGGCTCGCTCTCCAAACACTATGGCTTCAGCCTGGAAATGCCCTTCAAGCAGATCCCGGCCGACATGCAGAAGATTCTGCTCAACGGCAGCGGCTCGCAGAGTGTCGATTTCCGCTACCTGAATGACCGTGGCGATATCGTCAAGCGTGCGCACCCGTTCGAAGGCATCGTGCCGAATCTGGAACGTCGCTATCGGGAAACCGAATCGGCCACAGTCCGCGAAGAGCTCGCCAAATTTCTGGGCACGCAGCCCTGCCCTGACTGCCGAGGCACTCGTCTGCGTCGTGAAGCGCGCCACGTGTGGGTGGGTGAAAAGACTCTGCCTGCAGTCACCAATCTGCCGATTGGCGACGCTACGCATTACTTCGAAACCCTCAAGCTGACCGGACGGCGTGGCGAGATCGCCGACAAGATTCTCAAGGAAATTCGTGAGCGTCTGCAGTTTCTGGTCAACGTGGGCCTGGACTATCTGACCCTGGATCGTAGCGCGGACACCCTGTCCGGCGGCGAAGCACAGCGTATTCGTCTGGCCAGCCAGATCGGCGCGGGCCTGGTCGGGGTGATGTACATCCTCGATGAGCCGTCCATCGGTCTGCACCAGCGCGACAACGATCGTTTGCTGGGCACGCTCAAGCATCTGCGCGACATCGGTAATACGGTGATTGTGGTCGAGCACGATGAAGATGCGATTCGCCTGGCCGACTACGTGGTCGACATCGGTCCGGGGGCCGGCGTGCATGGTGGTCATATCGTTGCCGAAGGTACGCCGGACGAAGTGATGTCGCATCCCGATTCGCTGACCGGCAAATACCTGTCGGGCCGCGTGAAGATTGCCGTTCCTGCCAAGCGCACCCCGCGTAACAAAAAGCTCTCGCTAACCCTCAAGGGCGCGCGTGGCAACAACCTGCAAAACGTCAATCTCGAAATCCCTATCGGTCTGTTGACCTGCGTGACGGGGGTTTCCGGATCGGGCAAGTCGACGCTGATCAACAACACGCTATTCCCGCTTAGTGCTACAGCACTGAACGGCGCCACCACGCTGGAAGCGGCTACGCACGACAGCATCAATGGTCTGCAGCATCTGGACAAGGTGGTGGACATCGACCAGAGCCCTATCGGTCGTACGCCGCGTTCCAACCCGGCGACCTACACCGGGCTGTTCACGCCGATTCGCGAACTGTTCGCCGGGGTTCCGGAATCACGCTCGCGGGGCTACGGTCCGGGGCGGTTCTCGTTCAACGTCAAGGGCGGCCGCTGCGAGGCGTGCCAGGGCGACGGACTGATCAAGGTCGAGATGCACTTTTTGCCGGACATCTACGTGCCCTGCGATGTGTGCAAGAGCAAGCGTTACAACCGTGAAACGCTTG
The DNA here is from genome assembly GCF_977070315.1 of Plantibacter cousiniae (nom. nud.). Lineage (NCBI taxonomy): Bacteria > Bacillati > Actinomycetota > Actinomycetes > Micrococcales > Microbacteriaceae > Plantibacter > Plantibacter cousiniae (nom. nud.). Next base: position 213,793 of record NZ_CDRVEU010000011.1, read on the forward strand.
AGATCAAGTACAAGGGCAAGAACGTCCACGAAGTGCTGGAGATGACCATTGAGGAAGCGCGTGAGTTCTTCGATGCCGTTCCGGCACTGGCGCGCAAGCTGCAAACCCTGATGGATGTCGGACTTTCCTATATCAAGCTGGGGCAATCGGCGACGACCTTGTCAGGCGGTGAGGCGCAACGGGTCAAGCTGTCACGTGAGCTGTCCAAGCGCGACACCGGCAAGACGCTGTACATCCTCGACGAGCCGACCACAGGCCTGCACTTCGCGGATATTCAGCAGTTGCTGGATGTATTGCATCGCTTGCGCGACCACGGCAATACCGTGGTGGTGATCGAACACAACCTGGACGTGATCAAGACGGCCGACTGGCTGGTGGATCTGGGTCCGGAAGGTGGTTCGAGAGGTGGGCAGATCATTGCAACGGGCACGCCTGAACAGGTCGCCGAGATGGAACAGTCCTACACTGGCCACTACCTGAAACCTCTGTTGACCAGAGACAAGGCCTGACGCTAGCGATGAAAACGGGGTCGGCGTCAGTCGAACCCGGATACAAAAAAGCTCCTGTCACGCAAGTGCAGGAGCTTTTTCATGAGCGGCTGAATCAGAACTGCGATTGCAGGTAGTTCTGCAGGCCGATGGACTTGATCAGCCCCATCTGCTGTTCGAGCCAGTAGGTATGGTCTTCTTCCGTATCAGCCAACTGTACGCGCAGGATTTCGCGGGTCACGTAGTCGCTGTGCAGCTCACAGAGCTCGATACCCTTGCACAGGGCAGCACGTACCTTGTATTCGAGACGCAGATCGCTGGCGAGCATCTCAGGCACTGTGGTGCCGACGTCGAGGTCGTCAGGGCGCATGCGCGGCGTGCCTTCGAGCATGAGGATACGACGCATCAGCGCATCAGCGTGTTGCGCCTCTTCTTCCATCTCATGATTGATACGCTCGTAGAGCTTCGAAAAGCCCCAGTCTTCGTACATACGTGAGTGAACGAAATATTGGTCACGAGCTGCCAGTTCGCCCGTGAGCAACGTGTTGAGATAATCGATTACTTCCGGGTGGCCTTGCATCGCACCAGACTCCTGCTTCAAAGGCGCTAGTTTGAACCAAGCGTCGCGCGAGGTCACTTAGAAAAACGCAATAAACCGACGAAAAGTGGCGAAATTACGCCGTTAAGAAGCGAAAAACCGCCCAAATGAGGGCGGTTCTGTTTCTCACTTCGACTCAGCCCAGTTTTATGCCCAATGCGTTTGCGATGCCTTCTCCGTAAGCAGGGTCGGCTTTGTGGAAATGCTGCAACTGACGCTGAACCACGTCACTGGAAACGCCTGCCATTGCCCCGGCAATGTTGCCGATCAACAGCGCTTTCTGATCAGCGCTCATCAGGTTGAACAACTTGCCTGCCTGACTGTAGTAATCACCGTCTACCCGATGATCATGGCGATCTGCGGCACCGCTCAGAGACAGCGCAGGCTCTGCGTAGCGCGGATCTTCTTTCGGCGCATCCGAATAGCTGTTCGGTTCATAGTTTGGCGCCGCACCACCATTGGTGCCGAAGGCCATCGCCCCGTCACGTTGATAGCTGTGTACAGGACTCTTGGGGGCATTGATCGGCAACTGCTGGTGATTGGTACCCACGCGGTAGCGATGCGCATCGGCGTAGGCAAATACGCGCCCTTGCAGCATACGGTCTGGCGAAAGGCCAACGCCTGGCACCATATTGCTCGGGCCGAACGCGGCCTGCTCGACTTCGGCAAAGTAGTTGAGAGGGTTACGGTTCAACTCCAGCTCGCCGACCTCGATCAGCGGGTATTCTTTCTGCGACCAGGTCTTGGTCACGTCGAACGGGTTCTCGTGATGATTCGCAGCCTGAGCCTCGGTCATCAACTGAATGCACACCTGCCACTTGGGGAAGTCGCCCTTCTCGATGGCAGTGAACAGATCGCGCTGAGCGTAATCGGGATCAGTACCGGCAATCCGCGCAGCGTCTGCGGGTGCCAGGTTCTTGATCCCTTGGCGGGTCTTGTAATGCCACTTCACCCAATGGCGCTCGCCTGCAGCACTAATGAGGCTATAGGTGTGGCTGCCGAAGCCGTGCATGTGACGGTAGCCGTCCGGAATGCCACGATCAGAGAACAGAATGGTGACCTGGTGCAGCGCCTCAGGCGAGTGCGACCAGAAATCCCACATCATCTGAGGACTTTTCAGATTGGTCTGCGGCAGGCGCTTCTGAGTGTGAATGAAATCAGGGAATTTCAGAGGGTCACGGATAAAGAACACCGGCGTGTTGTTGCCCACGATGTCCCAGTTACCTTCCTCGGTGTAAAACTTGATCGCAAAGCCGCGCGGGTCACGCTCGGTGTCAGCCGAACCACGCTCTCCGCCTACGGTGGAGAAGCGCAGGAAAATCGGTGTCTGCTTGCCCACCGTGTCGAACAGCCTGGCGCTGGTGTACTGGCTGATGTCGCGGGTCACGGTAAATGTGCCATGAGCACCCGATCCCTTGGCATGCACGCGACGCTCCGGGATGTTCTCACGGTTGAAGTGGGCAAGCTTTTCTATCAGATGGAAATCATCAAGCAGTAGAGGACCACGTGGGCCTGCCGAACGGGAGTTCTGATTGTCTGCGACTGGGGCACCGCTGGCGGTCGTAAGGGTCTTCTGGCTCATCTACATCTTCCTCTGGTGTGTATAGCCGGCTGATCGGCTTGAGAGGAAGTATTGCCGAAAGCTATTGAAGCGTCGAATTCATTAAATCATGACTATCGATAGCAATTCTTAATTCCGGAAAACAAAAAACCGGGCACTAGGCCCGGTTTCATGTTCAAACTGATGTCTTATTCAGCAGCTTCTACAGAGCCACCGACAGGACGATCAACCAGCTCGACGTACGCCATTGGCGCGTTGTCGCCAGCGCGGAAACCGCACTTGAGGATGCGCAGGTAGCCGCCCTGACGGGTTGCATAGCGCTTGCCCAGATCGTTGAACAGTTTGCCGACGATTTCTTTCGAACGAGTACGGTCGAAAGCCAGACGACGGTTGGCAACGCTGTCTTCCTTGGCCAGGGTGATCAGCGGCTCGGCAACGCGGCGCAGTTCCTTGGCTTTCGGCAGGGTAGTTTTGATCAGCTCGTGCTCGAACAGCGACACCGCCATGTTTTGGAACATGGCTTTGCGGTGAGAGCTGGTACGGCTCAGGTGACGTCCACTTTTACGATGACGCATGGTTCATTCCTTACCAAACTCGCGTTCGGTGATTACGACGATCAGGCCGTAGCCTTGTCGTCCTTCTTAAGACTTGCCGGCGGCCAGTTGTCGAGGCGCATGCCGAGGGAGAGACCACGAGAAGCCAGAACGTCCTTGATCTCGGTCAAGGATTTCTTGCCCAGGTTCGGAGTCTTCAACAGCTCTACTTCGGTGCGCTGAATCAGATCACCGATGTAGTAGATGTTCTCCGCCTTAAGGCAGTTGGCCGAACGCACGGTCAGTTCCAAATCGTCAACCGGACGAAGCAGGATCGGATCGATCTCGTCTTCCTGTTCGATTACCACTGGTTCGCTGTCGCCTTTGAGGTCCACGAACGCAGCCAACTGCTGTTGCAGGATGGTTGCAGCGCGACGGATAGCCTCTTCAGGGTCCAGAGTACCGTTGGTTTCCAGATCAATAACCAGCTTGTCCAGGTTAGTACGCTGCTCGACACGGGCGTTTTCCACCACGTATGCGATACGGCGAACCGGGCTGAACGAAGAGTCAAGCTGCAAGCGACCAATGCTGCGGCTTTCGTCTTCATCGCTTTGACGCGAGTCTGCCGGCTCATAACCACGACCACGAGCTACGGTGAGCTTCATGTTCAAGACGCCGTTAGACGCCAGGTTAGCGATTACGTGATCGGGGTTAACGATCTCGACATCATGATCCAGCTGAATATCGGCAGCGGTAACCACCCCCGAACCCTTCTTCGACAAGGTCAGCGTAACTTCGTCTCGACCGTGCAGCTTGATAGCCAGACCTTTAAGGTTCAACAGGATTTCAATGACGTCTTCCTGTACACCTTCGATGGCGCTGTACTCATGGAGTACACCGTCAATCTCGGCCTCGACTACTGCACAGCCGGGCATGGAGGACAACAAAATGCGGCGAAGCGCGTTGCCCAGGGTATGGCCGAAACCACGCTCGAGAGGCTCGAGAGTGATTTTGGCGCGGGTTGGACTGACAACCTGCACATCAATGTGGCGGGGTGTCAGGAACTCATTTACCGAAATCTGCATGGATGCACCTATTTTCTAGCCCTTACTTGGAGTAGAGCTCGACAATCAGGCTTTCGTTGATGTCGGCGGATAGATCACTGCGAGCTGGAACGTTCTTGAAAACGCCCGATTTCTTCTCAGTGTCTACTTCTACCCATTCTACGCGGCCACGTTGGGCACACAGATCGAGAGCCTGGACAATACGCAGCTGATTCTTAGCTTTTTCGCGGATAGCAACAACGTCGCCAGCACGAACCTGATAAGAAGGAACGTTAACGGTTTTGCCGTTTACGCTGACCGACTTGTGCGAAACCAATTGACGGGATTCGGCACGCGTCGAGCCGAAGCCCATGCGGTATACAACGTTGTCCAGACGGCATTCGAGCAGTTGCAGCAGGTTCTCGCCTGTTGCACCTTTCTTGCCGGCGGCTTCTTTGTAGTAGCCGCTGAACTGACGCTCGAGAACGCCGTAGATACGACGGACTTTTTGCTTTTCACGCAGCTGAGTACCGTAATCGGACTGGCGACCACGACGCTGGCCGTGGATACCTGGAGCTGCTTCGATGTTGCACTTGGATTCGATAGCGCGAACGCCGCTCTTCAGAAAGAGATCGGCGCCTTCACGACGAGCAAGTTTGCATTTTGGACCAATGTAACGAGCCATTTCTTACAGTCTCCTGGATTACACGCGGCGCTTCTTCGGCGGACGGCACCCGTTGTGCGGGATTGGCGTCACGTCGGTGATGCTGGCGATCTTATAGCCACAGCCGTTCAATGCACGGACAGCGGATTCACGACCTGGGCCTGGACCCTTGACATTGACGTCGAGGTTCTTCAGACCGTACTCCAGCGCAGCTTGACCAGCACGTTCAGCAGCTACTTGAGCAGCAAACGGGGTGGACTTGCGCGAACCACGGAAACCCGAACCGCCGGAGGTAGCCCACGAAAGAGCGTTACCTTGACGATCGGTAATGGTGACGATTGTGTTGTTAAACGACGCGTGGATGTGGGCGATGCCATCAACCACTGTCTTTTTAACTTTTTTACGAGGACGAGCAGCAGGTTTTGCCATGACTAAATTCCTGTCGTTGCGCTGGTGCGATTACTTGCGGATCGGCTTACGCGGACCTTTGCGAGTACGCGCGTTGGTCTTGGTACGCTGACCGCGCACTGGAAGACCACGACGATGACGCAGACCGCGGTAGCAGCCCAGGTCCATCAAGCGCTTGATTTTCATGTTGATTTCGCGACGCAGGTCACCTTCAGTGGTGAACTTCGCCACTTCGCCACGCAGCTGTTCAATCTGCTCGTCGCTCAGATCTTTGATTTTCACCGCCGGATTTACGCCGGTGGTTGCACAAATTTTCTGTGCGGTGGTGCGACCAACACCATAGATGTAGGTCAACGAGATAACAGTATGCTTGTTATCTGGAATGTTAACGCCTGCAATACGGGCCATTCAGTGGGACTCCAATTGACAGCTACCTACGCCCCGGAAGCCAAGAAATAGGGCGCGAGATAATATCGCTGTAGTAACAAATAATCAACCCAGCAGCGCACTAGCTGCTGGGCTTAAGCACAAATCACAATCAGCCTTGGCGCTGCTTATGACGTGGTTCCGCGCTGCAAATTACTCGAACCACACCTTCGCGGCGGATAATCTTGCAGTTACGGCACAGCTTTTTCACCGATGCACGAACTTTCATCACCAACTCCTCGAACCTTAGGGGTGCTTCAGCGCAGCATACCGCCGCTGCCACCGTAGCCCTTCAGGTTGGCTTTCTTCATCAGGGATTCATACTGGTGCGAAACGAGGTGAGATTGCACTTGCGACATAAAGTCCATCACAACCACGACCACGATCAGCAACGAGGTCCCGCCAAGGTAGAACGGTACGTTTGCCGCGACCACCAGGAACTGGGGAAGCAGACACACGGCCGTCATATATAGAGCACCGAACATGGTCAAGCGAGTCAAAACGCCATCAATATAGCGTGCCGACTGCTCGCCTGGACGAATACCCGGAATAAAGGCACCGGACTTCTTCAGGTTTTCCGCTACGTCTTTCGGATTGAACATCAACGCCGTATAGAAGAAGCAGAAGAAAATAATCCCTGCACTAAACAGCAGAATATTCAACGGCTGACCAGGAGCGATCGACTGCGAGATGTCCTGCAACCAGCCCAGACCTTCAGACTGACCGAACCAGGACCCCAACGAAGCCGGGAACAGCAAAATGCTGCTCGCGAAAATGGCCGGTATTACACCAGCCATGTTCACTTTCAGCGGCAAGTGGCTGGTCTGCGCAGCGAAGACCTTGCGGCCCTGCTGACGCTTGGCGTAGTGAACAGCGATACGACGCTGACCACGCTCAATGAACACCACAAAACCGATGATCGCTACCGCCAGCAAACCGATTGCAACCAGAGCGAAGATATTGATATCACCCTGACGTGCAGACTCGAAAGACTGCCCTATTGCTCTCGGAAGACCGGCGACGATACCTGCGAAAATCAACATCGAGATACCGTTGCCGACACCGCGCTCGGTGATCTGCTCGCCCAGCCACATCATGAACATCGCACCTGCCACGAAGGTAGTTACGGCCACAAAGTGGAAACCCAGGTCCCCAGAAAACGCGACGCCCTGACTCGCCAGACCAACGGACATGCCGATAGCTTGGACCAGAGCCAGGACAACGGTGCCATAGCGGGTGTACTGGCTTATCTTGCGACGGCCAGCTTCACCTTCCTTCTTCAACTGCTCCAGCTGCGGGCTCACGGCGGTCATCAGCTGCATGATGATCGATGCCGAAATGTACGGCATGATCCCCAGTGCAAAGATGCTCATCCGTTCCAGCGCGCCGCCGGAAAACATGTTGAACAAGCTAAGAATGGTCCCCTCATTCTGTCGAAACAGTTCTGCGAGTCGGTCCGGGTTGATACCTGGAACCGGGATGTGTGCGCCTATTCGGTAGACGATAATCGCCAGGAACAGAAAACGCAGACGAGCCCAGAGTTCAGACATACCGCCTTTGCCGAGCGCTGAGAGAGCACCTTGCTTAGCCATTTATTCCTCGAACTTGCCGCCAGCTGCTTCGATAGCCGCACGCGCACCTTTGGTGGCGGCGATACCCTTGATAGTGACAGCGCGAGTAACTTCGCCCGACAGCATGATTTTCACACGCTGAACGTTCTGGTTAATCACGTTGGCATCTTTCAGGGACTGCACAGTTACGATGTCGCCTTCCACTTTAGCCAGCTCGGACAGACGCACTTCTGCGCGGTCCATTGCCTTCAGGGAAACGAAACCGAATTTTGGCAGGCGACGATGCAGCGGCTGTTGGCCGCCCTCAAAGCCCGGAGCAATAGTGCCACCGGAGCGGGAGCTTTGACCTTTGTGGCCACGGCCACCGGTCTTGCCCAAACCACTACCGATACCACGGCCCGGACGATGCTTTTCGCGACGGGAACCCGGCGCTGGACTCAGATCATTGAGTTTCATCGATTAACCCTCGACTCGCAGCATGTAGTAAGCCTTGTTGATCATCCCGCGATTTTCGGGAGTATCCAGGACTTCTACAGTGTGACCGATGCGACGCAGACCCAAACCCTTAATGCACAATCTGTGATTAGGGATGCGGCCGGTCATGCTTTTGATCAGCGTTACTTTAACGGTAGCCATGATCAGATGATCTCCTCAACACGCTTGCCACGTTTGGCAGCGATCGACTCAGGAGACTGCATGCCCTTCAAACCCTTGAACGTAGCGTGAACCACGTTTACCGGGTTAGTCGAACCGTAGCACTTGGCCAATACGTTCTGGACACCAGCAACTTCCAACACTGCGCGCATTGCGCCGCCAGCGATGATACCGGTACCTTCAGAAGCAGGCTGCATGTACACCTTGGAGGCGCCATGAGCAGACTTCATCGCGTACTGCAGGGTAGCGCCGTTCAGATCAACCTGAATCATGTTGCGACGAGCAGCTTCCATCGCTTTCTGGATTGCAGCAGGCACTTCACGTGACTTGCCACGGCCGAAGCCAACGCGCCCTTTACCATCACCCACTACGGTCAACGCAGTAAAAGTGAAGATACGGCCGCCTTTTACGGTTTTGGCCACGCGGTTAACTTGAACCAGCTTCTCGATGTAGCCTTCGTCGCGTTTTTGGTCGTGATTTGACATAACTTAGAACTCCAGCCCGCCTTCACGAGCAGCATCAGCCAGCGCTTTGACACGGCCGTGGTACTTGAAGCCAGAACGGTCGAAAGCGACTTGCGATACACCCGCGGCTTTCGCGCGCTCGGCGACCAGCTTGCCAACCTTAGTGGCCGCGTCGATGTTGCCAGTGGCGCCATCACGCAGTTCTTTGTCCAAAGTCGAGGCGCTTGCCAGGACTTTGCTGCCGTCGGCCGAGATGACCTGGGCATAAATGTGCTGCGAAGAGCGGTGCACGCAGAGACGCACGACTTCCAGCTCGTGCATTTTCAGGCGTGCTTTGCGAGCGCGACGCAGTCGGGTAACTTTTTTGACGGTCATTTGCTATGCCCTACTTCTTCTTGGCTTCTTTACGGCGGACGACTTCGTCCGCGTAACGCACACCTTTGCCTTTGTAAGGCTCAGGACGGCGGAAGTCGCGGATCTCAGCGGCCACTTGACCAACCAACTGCTTATCGATACCACGAATCAGGATATCGGTCTGGCTGGGGGTCTCAGCGGTGATGCCATTCGGCAATTCATAGTCCACCGGGTGCGAGAAGCCAAGTGCAAGGTTCAGGACCGTGCCTTTTGCTTGCGCCTTGTAACCAACACCGACCAGCTGGAGCTTACGCTCGAAGCCTTGGCTTACGCCCTGGACCATGTTGTTAACCAGTGCACGAGTGGTGCCTGCCATTGCGCGGGTTTGTTGATCGCCATTGCGAGCAGCGAAACGCAGCTCACCAGCTTCTTCAACAATCTCAACGGACGAATGGATGTTCAGTTCCAGAGTGCCCTTGGCACCCTTCACCGAAAGCTGCTGGCCGACGAGTTTGACTTCGACGCCGGATGGCAACTTAACGGGGTTCTTAGCTACGCGTGACATGCTTATCCCCCCCTTAGAACACAGTGCAAAGCACTTCGCCACCGACACCGGCAGCGCGCGCAGCACGATCCGTCATCACACCTTTACTGGTGGAGACGATAGACACACCAAGACCGCCACGAACTTTCGGCAGATCATCGGAGGACTTGTACTGACGCAAGCCTGGGCGGCTGACGCGCTTAACCTCTTCAATGACCGGACGGCCTTCGAAGTACTTAAGCTCGATGGACAGCGAGGATTTAACTTCGCTGCTGATCTGATAACCCGCAATGTAGCCTTCGTCCTTCAGGACTTTTGCTACAGCAACCTTCAACGTGGAAGATGGCATGCTTACGACGGGCTTTTCAGCCATCTGGGCATTACGGATACGAGTTAGCATGTCCGCTAACGGGTCCTGCATACTCATGGGCTAGACGCTCCTAAAACAAAATAATTAGCCTTGCGGCTACAGCTTGATCGCCGAGAACTTCCGGGCAAGTAAAAACACGGGCTCAGGCGAGCCGGCAATTCTAGTCCTACGCCGGAAATGAATCAAGCCCCAATAGGGGCTTGATTCAAATTCAGGCTTCATGCCGACCGGTGACTTGCGCAACCGGCTGGCACGAAGCGAGAGGTGCGCCTTACCAGCTGGCTTTGACCAGACCTGGTACGTCGCCACGCATGGCTGCTTCACGCAGTTTGTTACGGCCGAGGCCGAACTTGCGGTAAACGCCATGTGGACGACCAGTGATGCGGCAACGGTTACGCATGCGCGCAGCGCTTGCGTCACGTGGTTGCTTCTGCAGGGCTACGGTAGCTTCCCAACGCGCTTCTGGACTTGCGTTCAGATCAACGATGATTGCTTTCAGCTCTGCACGCTTCTTGGCGTACTTGGCAACGGTGAGCTGACGCTTCAACTCACGGTTTTTCATGCTCTTCTTGGCCATTTTCCTACTCCAATCAGTTGCGGAACGGGAATTTGAAAGCACGCAGCAATGCGCGACCTTCATCATCGTTCTTGGCAGTGGTGGTCAGGGTAATGTCCAGACCGCGGAGAGCATCGATCTTGTCGTAGTCGATTTCCGGGAAGATGATCTGCTCTTTTACGCCCATGCTGTAGTTACCACGACCATCGAAGGACTTGGCATTCAGGCCGCGGAAGTCGCGAACCCGAGGCAGGGAGATCGACAGCAGACGATCTAGGAATTCGTACATACGATCGCGGCGCAGAGTCACTTTGACACCGATCGGCCAACCTTCACGGACTTTAAAGCCAGCGATGGATTTCCGAGCGTAAGTCACAACGACTTTTTGACCGGTGATCTTTTCCAGGTCAGCAACAGCGTGCTCGATGACTTTTTTGTCGCCGATCGCTTCGCCCAGACCCATGTTCAGGGTGATTTTGGTAACGCGCGGAACTTCCATCACGTTCGAAAGCTTAAGTTCTTCCTTAAGTTTCGGAGCGATTTCCTTCCGGTAAATCTCTTTTAGTCGTGCCATGGTCTTCTACCTAGCAGTGTTCAAGCATCAACCGCTTTTTGGGTCGACTTGAAGACACGAATTTTCTTGCCGTCTTCAACTTTGAAACCAACGCGGTCAGCCTTGTTGGTTGCGCCGTTGAAAATGGCGACGTTGGAAGCGTGCATTGGCGCTTCTTTCTCGACGATACCGCCCTGTACGCCCGACATCGGGTTTGGCTTGGTATGACGCTTCACCAGGTTGATCCCACCAACGACCAAACGGTCGTCAGCGAGAACCTTGAGCACCTTACCGCGCTTACCTTTGTCTTTGCCGGCGATCACGATGATCTCGTCGTCACGACGAATCTTTTGCATGTCGGATCTCCTTAGAGCACTTCTGGGGCGAGCGAGACGATCTTCATGAACTTCTCAGTACGAAGTTCACGGGTCACTGGCCCAAAGATACGGGTACCGATCGGCTCTTGCTTGTTGTTCAACAGAACAGCAGCGTTGCCATCGAAGCGGATGATGGAGCCGTCTGCACGACGAACACCGTGGCGAGTGCGGACTACAACTGCAGTCATCACTTGGCCTTTTTTCACCTTGCCGCGAGGAATTGCTTCCTTGACGGTTACTTTGATGATGTCACCGATACCAGCGTAACGACGATGGGAGCCACCCAGCACCTTGATGCACATAACGCGGCGTGCGCCGCTGTTATCGGCCACATCGAGCATGGATTGAGTCTGAATCATATAATTTCTCCGACCCCTAGCCCTTAGACTTCCACAGCGCGTTCGAGGATATCAACCAATGCCCAAGACTTGGTCTTGGCTACCGGACGAGTTTCACGAATAGTGACCTTGTCGCCGATATGGCATTGATTGGTTTCGTCGTGCGCGTGCAGCTTAGTCGAACGCTTAACGTATTTACCGTAGATCGGGTGCTTTACGCGACGCTCGATCAGAACGGTGATGGTCTTGTCCATCTTGTCGCTGACAACACGGCCAGTCAGCGTACGGACAGTTTTTTCGGCTTCAGCCATGATTACTTACCTGCCTGCTGGTTGAGCACAGTTTTCACGCGAGCGATGTCACGCTTAACTTGCGAGAGCAGATGAGACTGCCCCAACTGGCCAGTTGCTTTCTGCATACGCAGATTGAACTGGTCGCGCAGCAGGCCGAGCAGTTGCTCGTTCAGCTGCTGTGCTGATTTTTCACGAAGTTCATTCGCTTTCATCACATCACCGTCCGCTTAACAAAGGAGGTGGCGAGCGGCAGCTTTGCAGCAGCCAGGGCGAAAGCCTCACGCGCCAGCTCTTCAGTAACACCCTCGATTTCATACAGGACTTTGCCTGGCTGAATCTGGGCAACCCAGTACTCCACGTTACCCTTACCTTTACCCATCCGAACTTCGAGTGGCTTTTTGGTTACAGGCTTGTCCGGGAACACACGGATCCAGATCTTGCCGCCACGTTTAACGTGACGGGTCAGAGCACGACGCGCTGACTCGATCTGACGAGCGGTGAGACGACCACGAGCAACAGACTTCAGCGCGAACTCGCCGAAGCTGACTTTGCTACCGCGCAGTGCCAGACCACGGTTGTGGCCGGTCATCTGCTTGCGGAACTTCGTACGCTTTGGTTGCAACATTTGGCGTACCCCTTACTTAGCAGCTTTTTTACGAGGCGCTGGTGCTTGTGGTTTCAGTTCTTCTTGGCGACCACCAATTACTTCGCCTTTGAAGATCCAAACCTTTACACCGATCACACCGTAAGTGGTGTGAGCTTCGTAGTTGGCATAGTCGATGTCGGCACGCAGGGTGTGCAGTGGCACACGACCTTCGCGATACCATTCAGTACGTGCGATTTCAGCACCGCCGAGACGACCGCTCACTTGGATTTTGATGCCTTTGGCACCAATGCGCATGGCGTTCTGAACAGCGCGCTTCATAGCGCGACGGAACATTACGCGACGCTCCAGCTGCTGAGCTACGCTCTGCGCAACCAGCATACCGTCGAGCTCCGGCTTACGGATCTCTTCGATATTGATGTGCACAGGCACACCCATTTGCTTGGTCAGGTCCTGACGCAGTTTCTCAACATCTTCACCTTTCTTCCCGATAACGATACCTGGACGAGCGGTGTGGATGGTGATACGTGCTGTCTGAGCCGGACGATGGATATCGATACGGCTGACGGACGCGCTTTTTAATTTGTCTTGGAGGTACTCACGCACTTTCAGATCAGCGAACAAATAGTCCGCATAAGTCCGACCGTCTGCGTACCAGACGGAGGTGTGCTCCTTGACGATTCCCAGGCGAATGCCAATGGGATGTACTTTCTGACCCATCTCTTCGACTCCGTTACTTGTCAGCAACCTTGACAGTGATATGGCAAGACCGCTTGACGATGCGATCAGCACGGCCTTTAGCACGTGGCATGATGCGCTTCAGCGAACGCCCTTCGTTGACGAAAACGGTGGAGACCTTGAGGTCATCAACGTCTGCGCCTTCGTTATGCTCGGCGTTGGCTACAGCCGACTCCAGCACTTTCTTCAGGATCTCGGCGGCTTTCTTACTGCTGAAAGCCAACAGGTTGAGCGCTTCGCCCACCTTCTTCCCGCGGATCTGGTCGGCGACCAAGCGGGCTTTCTGGGCGGAGATTCGAGCGCCCGACAACTTAGCGGCTACTTCCATCGTTCCTTACCCCTTAACGCTTGGCTTTCTTGTCTGCCACGTGCCCACGATATGTGCGGGTACCGGCAAACTCGCCTAGTTTATGGCCGACCATGTCTTCGTTCACGAGAACTGGAACATGCTGGCGACCGTTATGCACTGCAATGGTCAAACCGACCATTTGTGGCAGGATCATCGAACGACGCGACCAGGTCTTAACTGGTTTGCGATCGTTCTTTTCCGCCGCCACTTCGATCTTCTTCAGTAGGTGAAGATCAATAAAAGGACCTTTTTTCAGAGAACGTGGCACTGTCGTATCCCTCTATTTACTTGCGACGACGGACGATCATTTTGTCGGTACGCTTATTACCACGAGTCTTCGCGCCCTTAGTCGGGAAGCCCCACGGCGATACCGGATGACGACCACCAGAGGTACGACCTTCACCACCACCATGTGGGTGGTCAACCGGGTTCATGGCAACACCACGAACGGTTGGGCGAACGCCACGCCAGCGTTTGGCACCCGCTTTACCCAGCGAACGAAGGCTGTGCTCGGAGTTCGAGACTTCACCCAGCGTTGCACGGCACTCAGACAGTACTTTACGCATTTCACCGGAGCGAAGACGCAGGGTAACGTACACACCTTCACGAGCGATCAGCTGTGCCGAGGCACCAGCGGAACGAGCGATTTGTGCGCCTTTACCTGGCTTCAGTTCGATGCCGTGTACGGTGCTACCAACTGGAATGTTGCGCAGTTGAAGAGCGTTGCCCGGCTTGATTGGTGCCAGAGCACCTGCAATCAGCTGGTCGCCAGCACTCACGCCTTTAGGGGCGATGATGTAGCGGCGCTCGCCGTCTGCGTAAAGCAGCAGAGCAATGTGAGCAGTACGGTTTGGATCGTATTCGATACGCTCGACGGTGGCAGCGATGCCATCCTTGTCGTTGCGACGGAAGTCGACCAGACGATAATGCTGCTTATGGCCACCACCGATATGACGGGTAGTAATACGACCATTGTTGTTACGACCACCAGACTTCGATTTTTTCTCGAGCAGCGGTGCGTGAGGAGCGCCTTTATGCAGCTCCTGGTTGACCACCTTGACCACAAAACGGCGGCCAGGGGAAGTCGGTTTGCATTTAACGATTGCCATGATGCACCCCTTCCTTACTCAGCACTGCTGCTGAAATCGAGATCTTGGCCTGGCTGAAGGGAGATAACTGCCTTCTTCCAGTCATTACGCTTGCCCAGACCGCGAGCAGTGCGCTTGCTCTTACCCAGAACATTCAGGGTAGTAACACGCTCTACTTTCACGCTGAACAGGCTTTCGACGGCCTTCTTGATTTCCAGCTTGGTTGCGTCAGTAGCAACCTTGAAAACGAACTGACCTTTTTTGTCTGCAAGAACCGTAGCCTTCTCGGAAACGTGCGGGCCAAGCAGAACTTTAAATACGCGTTCCTGGTTCATCCCAGCAGCTCCTCGAATTTCTTCACGGCCGACACAGTGATCAACACTTTGTCGTATGCGATCAGACTAACTGGATCGGAACCTTGAACGTCACGTACATCAACGTGCGGCAGGTTACGAGCAGCCAGGTACAGATTCTGGTCAACAGCGTCAGACACGATCAGGACGTCAGTCAGACCCATGCCAGTCAGCTTGTTCAGCAAATCTTTGGTTTTCGGTGCTTCAACAGCGAAGTCCTGAACCACGACCAAACGATCAGTACGAACCAGTTCAGCAAGGATGGAGCGCAGAGCAGCGCGATACATCTTCTTGTTGAGCTTCTGAGTGTGATCCTGAGGACGAGCCGCGAAAGTGGTACCGCCGCCACGCCAGATTGGGCTACGGATAGTACCGGCACGAGCACGGCCAGTACCTTTCTGACGCCAAGGGCGCTTACCGCCACCACGAACGTCGGAACGGGTCTTCTGCTGCTTGCTACCCTGACGACCGCCAGCCATGTAGGCCACGACTGCCTGGTGAACCAGCGTCTCGTTGAATTCGCCGCCAAATGTCAGTTCGGAAACTTCGATTGCCTGAGCGTCATTTACATTTAATTGCATGTCAGCTTCCCCTTAACCGCGAGCCTTGGCTGCCGGACGTACAACCAGGTTGCCGCCAGTAGCGCCAGGAACAGCACCCTTGACCAACAACAGATTGCGTTCAGCGTCCACGCGCACTACTTCCAGGGACTGCACGGTCACGCGCTCAGCGCCCATATGACCGGACATTTTTTTGCCCTTGAATACACGACCAGGAGTCTGGCACTGGCCGATAGAGCCTGGGACGCGGTGGGAGACGGAGTTACCGTGGGTATTGTCTTGACCACGGAAATTCCAACGCTTGATCGTACCCTGGAAGCCTTTACCCTTGGACTGACCGGTTACATCAACCAGTTGACCAGCGGCGAAGATTTCAGCGTTGATCTGATCGCCAGCCTGGTAGTCGCCTTCTTCAAGACGGAATTCCATGACGGTACGACCGGCGGCAACGTTCGCCTTAGCGAAGTGGCCAGCCTGAGCGGCTGTAACACGCGAAGCGCGACGCTCGCCGACAGTGACTTGCACTGCACGATAGCCATCGGTTTCTTCGGTTTTGAACTGAGTGACGCGATTCGGCTCGATCTCAATGACCGTGACCGGAATGGAGACACCTTCTTCGGTGAAAATACGGGTCATACCGCATTTACGACCGACTACACCAATAGTCATGTTGTAAACCTCATGAGTGTACGGGGCTTTCACCCGCTATGGCCGCCCATTTCAGAGCGTTACACGACTAAGACCCAAGTCTTAGCCGAGGCTGATCTGAACTTCCACACCGGCCGCAAGATCAAGCTTCATAAGCGCATCAACGGTTTTTTCCGTTGGCTGAACAATGTCCAGAACACGCTTGTGAGTACGGATCTCATACTGGTCGCGCGCGTCTTTGTTGACGTGCGGAGAAACCAGAACGGTGAACCGCTCTTTACGAGTCGGCAGTGGAATCGGACCACGCACCTGTGCACCAGTACGTTTCGCGGTTTCCACGATTTCCTGGGTTGATTGGTCGATCAGGCGATGGTCAAAAGCCTTCAACCTGATACGGATTTGCTGGTTTTGCATTGGATTCAGACTCCAGATTGCTGTTCCCACCGAGCGCAATACGCCCGTTAAAAGGAGGCGCAATTCTATAGACGACCTCACTAGGTGTCAACCCAATAAAAAAGCCCCCGCGTTGCGGGGGCTCTTTTTGGGAATCAACGCTTACGCGATGATTTTGGCCACGACGCCAGCGCCGACGGTACGACCGCCTTCACGGATTGCGAAACGCAGACCATCTTCCATTGCGATTGGCTTGATCAGGGTAACGGAAACTTTAACGTTATCACCTGGCATAACCATTTCTACGCCTTCCGGCAGTTCGCAGCTACCAGTTACGTCGGTAGTACGGAAGTAGAACTGTGGACGGTAGCCTTTGAAGAACGGAGTGTGACGACCGCCTTCTTCTTTGCTCAGAACGTAGATTTCAGCTTCGAACTGAGTGTGCGGCTTGACGGTGCCTGGCTTGACCAGAACCTGGCCACGCTCAACGTCGTCACGCTTGGTACCACGCAGCAGAACGCCGCAGTTCTCGCCAGCACGACCTTCGTCGAGCAGCTTACGGAACATTTCAACACCGGTGCAGGTGGTGACGGTAGTGTCACGCAGACCAACGATTTCCAGTGGATCCTGAACCTTGACGATACCGCGCTCGATACGACCAGTCACAACAGTACCGCGACCGGAGATCGAGAACACGTCTTCGATTGGCATCAGGAACGGCTTGTCGGTCAGACGAACTGGTTCTGGAATGTAGGAGTCCAGTGTTTCAACCAGTTTACGAACGGCAGTGGTGCCCATTTCGTTGTCGTCTTTACCTTCCAGAGCCATACGAGCAGAACCGATGATGATCGGAGTGTCGTCGCCTGGGAAGTCGTAAGTGCTCAGCAGATCGCGCACTTCCATCTCAACCAGTTCCAGCAGCTCAGCGTCGTCTACCAGGTCAGCCTTGTTCAGGAAAACCACGATGTACGGAACGCCAACCTGACGGGACAGCAGGATGTGCTCACGGGTTTGTGGCATCGGACCATCAGCGGCCGAACAAACCAGAATCGCGCCGTCCATCTGGGCAGCACCGGTGATCATGTTCTTCACGTAGTCAGCGTGACCTGGGCAGTCAACGTGAGCGTAGTGACGGATCAACGATTTGTATTCAACGTGCGCGGTATTAATGGTAATACCACGAGCTTTCTCTTCCGGTGCGCTGTCGATCTTGTCGAATTCAACAGCAGCCGAACCGAAAACTTCGGAGCAGACGCGAGTCAGAGCAGCGGTCAGCGTGGTTTTACCGTGGTCAACGTGACCAATGGTGCCAACGTTGACGTGCGGGAGGGAACGATCAAATTTTTCTTTAGCCACGACAAATAACTCCTAGCCTAAAGGCGCTGAATCAGCCTTGTTTTTTGGTTACAGTTTCGACGATGTGCGACGGAGCTGTATTGTATTTTTTGAATTCCATAGAGTAGCTTGCGCGACCCTGAGACATGGAGCGAACGTCGGTCGCATAACCGAACATCTCACCCAACGGAACCTCGGCACGAATTACCTTGCCGGAAACCGTATCTTCCATACCCAGAATCATGCCGCGACGGCGGTTAAGGTCGCCCATCACGTCACCCATATAGTCTTCAGGCGTAACAACCTCTACCGCCATGATCGGCTCAAGCAACTCACCACCGCCCTTCTGGGCCAGTTGCTTGGTCGCCATGGAGGCAGCCACCTTAAACGCCATCTCGTTCGAGTCGACGTCATGGTAGGAACCATCAAACACGGTAGCCTTCAGGCCGATCAGCGGATAGCCGGCAACAACGCCGTTCTTCATCTGCTCTTCGATACCCTTCTGGATAGCCGGGATGTATTCCTTGGGAACAACACCACCTACCACTTCGTTTACGAATTGCAGACCTTCCTGACCTTCGTCAGCAGGTGCAAAACGGATCCAGCAGTGACCAAACTGGCCACGACCGCCGGATTGACGAACGAACTTGCCTTCGATTTCACAATTCTTCGTGATGCGCTCACGATAGGAAACCTGAGGCTTGCCGATGTTGGCTTCGACGTTGAACTCACGGCGCATCCGGTCAACCAGGATGTCCAGGTGCAGCTCGCCCATGCCAGAGATGATCGTTTGACCAGTCTCTTCATCAGTCTTGACGCGGAAAGACGGGTCTTCCTGAGCAAGTTTGCCCAGTGCGATACCCATTTTTTCCTGGTCATCCTTGGTTTTAGGCTCAACGGCAACCGAAATAACCGGCTCCGGGAAGTCCATGCGAACCAGGATGATTGGCTTGTCAGCGTTGCACAAGGTCTCACCAGTGGTGACGTCCTTCATGCCGATCAAGGCCGCGATGTCACCAGCGCGTACTTCCTTGATCTCTTCGCGGGCGTTTGCGTGCATCTGCACCATACGACCCACACGCTCTTTCTTGCCCTTGACCGAGTTGATCACGCCGTCGCCGGATGCCAACACGCCCGAGTAAACGCGGACGAAAGTCAAGGTACCCACGAATGGGTCGGTAGCGATCTTGAACGCCAGAGCCGAGAACGGCTCGTTGTCGTCTGCATGACGCTCCATCAGGACTTCTTCGTTATCAGGATCGGAACCCTTGATAGCTGGAATGTCGGTCGGAGCCGGCAGGTAGTCGATCACGGCGTCGAGAACCAGGGGAACGCCCTTGTTCTTGAAGGAAGAACCGCAAACAGCAAGAACGATCTCGCCAGCGATAGTACGCTGACGCAGAGCGGCCTTGATTTCCTCGTTGGAGAGTTCTTCACCTTCGAGGTACTTGTTCATCAGCTCTTCGCTGGCTTCGGCCGCAGCCTCGACCATGTTGCTGCGCCATTCGTCAGCCAGTTCCTGCAGTTCAGCAGGAATAGGCTCACGACGTGGAACCATACCCTTGTCGGCATCGTTCCAGTAAACAGCTTCCATGGACATCAGATCGATCTGACCCTGGAAGTTGTCTTCGGCGCCAATGGCCAGCTGGATCGGCACCGGGGTGTGACCCAGGCGCTGCTTGATCTGAGCGATTACGCGCAGAAAGTTCGCACCTGCACGGTCCATCTTGTTCACGTAAACGATACGCGGAACACCGTACTTGTTGGCTTGACGCCATACGGTTTCGGACTGCGGTTCTACGCCGGAAGTACCACAGAACACAACGACCGCGCCGTCGAGTACACGCAGGGAACGCTCAACTTCAATGGTGAAGTCAACGTGGCCCGGGGTGTCAATAACGTTGAAACGGTATTGGTCTTTGTGTTGCTTCTCGGAACCCTGCCAGAAGGCAGTAATAGCAGCAGAAGTAATGGTAATACCACGCTCCTGCTCCTGAACCATCCAGTCCGTGGTCGCGGCGCCGTCATGCACCTCGCCCATTTTGTGGCTTTTGCCGGTGTAAAAAAGGACGCGCTCGGTGGTGGTGGTTTTACCAGCATCCACGTGAGCAACGATACCAATGTTACGGTAGCGGCCAATCGGAGTAGTACGAGCCATAAAGCCCTCGCAAAATTAGTGACGCTGAAATTAGAAGCGGTAGTGCGAGAAAGCCTTGTTGGCCTCAGCCATACGGTGCACGTCTTCACGCTTCTTGACCGCAGCACCTTTACCTTCGGCGGCGTCCAGCAGTTCGCCAGCCAAACGCAGCGCCATTGACTTCTCACCGCGCTTGCGCGCGAAGTCTACCAGCCAACGCATTGCCAGAGCATTACGACGGGACGGACGAACTTCGACAGGAACCTGGTAAGTAGCACCGCCTACACGGCGCGACTTTACTTCGACCAGCGGAGCGATGGCGTCGAGAGCTTTCTCGAAGATTTCCAGGGGGTCGCTGTTCTTACGTTCTTTAACCTTTTCCAGCGCGCCATAAACGATACGCTCGGCAACGGCTTTCTTGCCGCTTTCCATTACGTGGTTCATGAACTTGGCCAGAATCTGGCTGCCGTATTTTGGATCGTCAAGCACTTCGCGCTTGGCTGCTACGCGTCTTCTTGGCATGGATAAGCCCTCAAACGGTCTTCAGGTTAGCTCGGGACCACCATCCTGCGAGGGATGCGCCCGACCTTACTCTTATCGACTCAGAAAAATAGAAATCTGCAATTTCAAACAGAAGCCAAAAACTACTTAGGCTTCTTGGTACCGTATTTCGAGCGACCCTGGTTACGACCTTTAACGCCGGAAGTATCCAAAGAACCACGAACGGTGTGATAACGAACACCTGGCAAGTCTTTTACACGACCGCCACGGATCAGTACCACGCTGTGCTCTTGCAGGTTGTGACCTTCACCACCGATGTACGAGGAAACCTCGAAACCGTTGGTCAGGCGCACACGGCAGACTTTACGCAATGCCGAGTTAGGTTTTTTCGGCGTGGTGGTATACACACGAGTGCACACACCGCGACGTTGCGGGCAGTTCTGCAGCGCAGGTACGTCGGATTTCTCGACGATACGCTTACGCGGCTGACGTACCAGCTGGTTGATAGTTGCCATCTACTAGCTCCACTGTTGTCTTGCGACGCTATTGTCTTACAAGAAAAGCAAATGACAGGGCACAGGCCCCGCCAAATTTAGGGGTACAAGAGTCTAAAGAGGATCCCGCCCCCAGTCAAGACAAAGCCCCGACGTCCTCACCGGGCGAGGCAGCACGAAAGGTGCTGTCTGCCAGGTGAAAAATGCCGAGGCTCTGGTCTCAATTACCGCTGGAGTTCAACGCTTCCGTCAGAGCTGCTTCTACTTCGCTCGCGCTGACACGGGTCGGTTTGTCCATTTCACGACGACGCTTGCGCTCGCTGTGATAAGCCAGACCAGTACCGGCCGGGATCAGACGACCCACGACCACGTTTTCCTTCAGGCCGCGCAGGTAATCGCGCTTGCCGGTCACAGCCGCTTCGGTCAGTACGCGGGTTGTCTCCTGGAAGGAGGCCGCGGAGATGAACGACTCGGTGGACAGCGATGCCTTGGTGATACCCAGCAACACGCGAGTGAACTTGGAAACAAACTTGTCTTCCGTGCTCAAACGCTCGTTTTCTACCAGTACGTGAGTCAATTCCATCTGGTCGCCCTTGATGAAACTGGAATCGCCAGACTCGGCAATTTCAACCTTGCGCAGCATCTGACGCAGAATCGTCTCGATGTGCTTGTCGTTGATCTTCACGCCTTGCAGACGGTATACGTCCTGAATCTCGTTGACGATGTACTTGGCCAGCGCACTCACACCCAGCAGACGCAGGATGTCGTGTGGATCGCTCGGGCCGTCGGAGATAACTTCGCCGCGGTTCACTTGCTCGCCTTCGAAGACGTTCAGGTGACGCCACTTCGGAATCAGTTCCTCGTACGGATCGCTACCGTCGTTCGGGGTAATGACCAGACGGCGCTTGCCTTTGGTCTCTTTACCGAATGCGATGGTACCGCTGACTTCTGCAAGGATCGACGCCTCTTTCGGACGACGCGCTTCGAACAGGTCGGCAACACGCGGCAGACCACCGGTGATGTCACGAGTCTTCGAAGTTTCCTGCGGAATACGAGCGATAACATCACCGATCGCGATCTGCGCACCGTCAGCAACACCAACAAGGGCGTTGGCTGGCAGGAAGTACTGGGCCGGTACGTCAGTACCAGGCAGCAGCAGATCCTTGCCATCCAGACCGACCATCTTCACAGCAGGACGGATGTCCTTGCCGGCAGCCGGGCGGTCTTTGGCGTCGAGCACTTCAATGTTGGTCATACCGGTCAATTCGTCTGTCTGACGCTTGATCGTGATGCCTTCTTCCATGCCTACGTAGGTAACAGTACCTTTCATCTCGGTGACGATTGGGTGAGTGTGCGGATCCCACTTGGCCACGATAGAGCCAGCGTCGACCTTGTCGCCTTCCTTCACCGAAATCACTGCACCGTATGGCAGCTTGTAACGCTCACGCTCGCGACCGAAGTCATCTGCGATTGCCAGCTCACCGGAGCGGGATACCGCAACCAGGTGACCGTCAACACGCTCGACGTGCTTCAGATTGTGCAGACGGACAGTACCGCCATTCTTCACCTGAACGCTGTCGGCTGCCGAGGTCCGGCTTGCCGCACCACCGATGTGGAACGTACGCATTGTCAGCTGGGTACCCGGCTCACCGATCGACTGTGCAGCGATTACGCCGACAGCTTCACCGATGTTGACCTGATGACCGCGTGCCAGGTCGCGACCGTAGCACTTGGCGCAGATGCCGTAGCGGGTTTCGCAGCTGATTGGCGAACGAACGATGACTTCGTCGATGCTGTTCAGCTCGATGAACTCGACCCACTTCTCGTCTACCAGCGTGCCAGCAGGCACGATGACATCTTCTGTGCCAGGCTTGAATACGTCACGGGCAATGACTCGACCCAGTACGCGCTCACCCAGCGGCTCCACAACGTCACCGCCTTCAATGTGCGGTGTCATCAGCAGACCGTGCTCGGTACCGCAGTCAACCTCGGTAACCACCAGATCCTGAGCGACGTCTACCAGACGGCGTGTCAGATAACCGGAGTTAGCGGTTTTCAGTGCGGTATCCGCAAGACCCTTACGAGCACCGTGAGTAGAGATGAAGTACTGAAGTACGCTCAAACCTTCACGGAAGTTCGCAGTGATCGGCGTTTCAATGATGGAGCCGTCAGGCTTGGCCATCAGACCACGCATACCGGCCAGCTGACGGATCTGGGCAGCAGAACCACGCGCCCCGGAGTCAGCCATCATGTACATCGAGTTGAAGGATTCCTGATCAACTTCGACGCCGTGACGGTCGATAACACGCTCTTTGGACAGGTTCGACATCATCGCTTTCGAGACTTCGTCGTTCGCCTTGGACCAAAGGTCGATTACCTTGTTGTACTTCTCGCCCTGGGTTACCAGGCCGGAGGCGTACTGACTTTCGATCTCTTTAACTTCTTCGGTAGCCGCGTCGATGATGCGAGCTTTTTCATCAGGGATAACGAAGTCGTTAACGCCGATGGAAACACCCGAAATGGTAGAGTAGGCAAAACCGGTGTACATCAACTGGTCAGCGAAGATAACGGTCTCTTTCAGGCCAACCACGCGATAGCACTGGTTGATCAGCTTGGAGATCGCCTTCTTCTTCATCGGCTGGTTGACGACGTCGTAGGACAGGCCGGCCGGAACCACCTGGAACAGCAGCGCACGGCCGACAGTGGTGTCGACGATACGGGTGTTCTTGACGCTACCACCATCACGGTCGTTGACCGTTTCGTGGATACGAACCTTGACCTTGGCGTGCAGAGCCGCTTCGCCGGCGCGGAATACGCGGTCGACTTCCTGCAGATCCGCAAATACACGACCTTCGCCCTTGGCGTTGATCGCTTCGCGAGTCATGTAGTACAGACCCAGTACAACGTCCTGCGAAGGAACGATGATTGGCTCACCGTTGGCTGGCGACAGAATGTTGTTGGTCGACATCATCAGTGCACGGGCTTCGAGCTGAGCTTCCAGCGTCAGAGGCACGTGAACGGCCATCTGGTCACCGTCGAAGTCGGCGTTGTACGCAGCACAGACCAGCGGGTGCAGCTGAATAGCCTTACCTTCGATCAGTACCGGTTCAAACGCCTGGATGCCCAGACGGTGAAGCGTTGGCGCACGGTTCAGAAGCACTGGGTGTTCGCGAATCACTTCAGCGAGAACGTCCCAGACCTCTGGCAGCTCGCGCTCGACCATCTTCTTGGCAGCTTTGATGGTCGTAGCCAGGCCACGCATTTCCAGCTTGCCGAAAATGAACGGCTTGAACAGCTCGAGAGCCATCTTCTTCGGCAGACCGCACTGATGCAGACGCAGGGTCGGACCTACGGTAATTACCGAACGACCCGAGTAGTCAACACGCTTACCGAGCAAGTTCTGACGGAAACGACCCTGTTTACCCTTGATCATGTCAGCCAGGGATTTCAGAGGACGCTTGTTGGAACCTGTGATCGCACGACCGCGACGGCCGTTGTCGAGCAGTGCATCGACCGCTTCCTGCAGCATGCGCTTTTCGTTGCGCACGATGATATCGGGAGCGGACAGATCCAGCAGGCGCTTCAGACGGTTGTTACGGTTGATCACTCGACGATACAGGTCGTTGAGGTCGGACGTCGCGAAACGGCCACCGTCAAGCGGAACCAGAGGACGCAGATCTGGCGGCAGAACCGGCAGAACGGTCAGCACCATCCACTCAGGGAGGTTGCCGGAACCCTGGAAGGCTTCCATCAATTTCAGACGCTTGGACAGCTTCTTGATTTTGGTTTCGGAATTGGTTTGCGGAATTTCTTCGCGCAGGCGGCCAATTTCGTGCTCCAGGTCAATAGCGTGCAGCAGCTCGCGGACAGCCTCGGCACCCATCCGGGCATCGAAGTCGTCACCGAACTCTTCAAGCGCTTCGAAGTACTGCTCGTCGTTCAGCAGCTGACCTTTTTCAAGGGTAGTCATGCCTGGATCGATAACGACATAGCTCTCGAAGTAGAGAACACGTTCGATATCACGCAGGGTCATGTCCATCAGCAAACCGATACGGGACGGCAGCGATTTCAGGAACCAGATGTGAGCAACCGGCGAAGCCAGCTCGATGTGAGCCATGCGCTCGCGACGAACCTTGGCCAGTGCTACTTCAACACCGCATTTTTCGCAGATGACACCACGGTGCTTCAGGCGCTTGTACTTACCGCACAGGCACTCGTAATCTTTTACCGGGCCAAAGATCTTGGCGCAGAACAGACCGTCACGCTCAGGCTTGAACGTACGGTAGTTGATGGTTTCCGGCTTTTTAACTTCACCGAACGACCAAGAGCGGATCATCTCAGGCGATGCAAGTCCGATACGGATTGCGTCGAACTCTTCGACTTGACCCTGGTTTTTCAGCAAATTCAGTAGGTCTTTCAAGGCTTTTCCTCCTGGCGGAGCAGGGAGCAGGCAATACCGCCCTGCCCCCGATTCGCGTCACGTGTTATTCGGTTTCCAGATCGATATCGATACCGAGCGAACGGATTTCTTTGATCAACACGTTGAAAGACTCGGGCATGCCCGGCTCCATACGGTGATCGCCGTCCACGATGTTTTTGTACATCTTGGTACGACCGTTCACATCGTCCGACTTCACTGTGAGCATTTCCTGCAGAGTGTACGCCGCGCCGTATGCTTCCAGCGCCCACACTTCCATCTCCCCGAAACGCTGACCACCGAACTGTGCCTTACCACCCAGCGGCTGCTGGGTAACCAGGCTGTACGAACCAGTGGAACGCGCGTGCATCTTGTCGTCCACCAAGTGGTTCAGCTTCAGCATGTACATGTAGCCAACCGTTACAGCACGTTCAAACTTGTTGCCGGTACGACCGTCGAACAGCTGCATCTGGCCGCTTTCCGGCATATCTGCCAGCTTGAGCATTGCCTTGATTTCGCTTTCCTTGGCACCGTCGAAAACCGGGGTAGCCATCGGTACGCCGTTACGCAGGTTCTTCGCGAGGTCCAGAATCTCGTTGTCGGAGAGGTCTTCCAGAGACTCCTGACGACCGCCGATTTCGTTATAGATCTCGTTGAGGAACTTGCGCAGCTCAGCAACCTTACGCTGCTCTTCGAGCATGCGGTTGATCTTCTCGCCCAGACCTTTGGCCGCGAGGCCCAGGTGGGTTTCGAGAATCTGACCAACGTTCATACGCGAAGGTACGCCCAGCGGGTTGAGGACGATATCGACCGGCGTGCCATTGGCATCGTGCGGCATGTCTTCAACCGGCATGATCACAGAGACCACACCCTTGTTACCGTGACGACCGGCCATCTTGTCGCCCGGCTGGATGCGGCGACGGATTGCCAGGTAGACCTTGACGATTTTCAGAACGCCTGGAGCCAGGTCGTCGCCCTGCTGCAGTTTGCGTTTCTTGTCTTCGAACTTGTCATCCAGAAGACGACGACGATCAACGATGTAAGCCTGAGCCTTTTCGAGCTGCTCGTTGAGAGCATCTTCAGCCATGCGCAGCTTGAACCACTGACCATGCTCAAGACCGTCGAGCACTTCGTTGGTGATCTCCTGGCCCTTTTTGAGGCCAGCGCCGCCTTCTGCTACACGACCCACCAGCGCAGAGCGCAGACGTTCGAAAGTAGCGCCTTCGACAATACGGAACTCTTCGTTCAGATCCTTGCGGATCTCGTCGAGTTGCGACTTCTCGATGGACAGGGCACGCGCATCACGCTCGACACCATCACGGGTGAAGACCTGAACGTCAATGACAGTACCTTTGGTACCGGTTGGTACACGCAGGGAGGTGTCTTTAACGTCGCTGGCTTTCTCACCGAAGATCGCGCGCAACAGTTTTTCTTCCGGAGTCAGCTGGGTCTCGCCTTTCGGAGTGACCTTACCGACCAGGATGTCGCCGGCGCCGACTTCGGCACCTACATAAACGATACCCGCTTCGTCCAGCTTGTTCAGAGCAGCTTCACCCACGTTAGGGATGTCAGCTGTGATTTCCTCTGGCCCAAGCTTGGTGTCACGTGCCACACAGGTCAGTTCCTGAATGTGGATCGTGGTGAAGCGGTCTTCCTGAACAACACGCTCAGAAAGACAGATGGAGTCTTCGAAGTTGAAACCGTTCCAGGCCATGAACGCGATACGCATGTTCTGACCCAGCGCCAGTTCACCCATATCGGTGGACGGGCCGTCGGCCATGATGTCGCTACGCTGAACACGGTCACCCTTGCTGACCAACGGACGCTGGTTGATGCAGGTGTTCTGGTTCGAACGGGTGTATTTGGTCAGGTTGTAGATGTCTACACCCGCCTCACCTGTTTCAACTTCATCATCGGCAACGCGGACAACGATACGGCTGGCGTCAACCGAGTCGATCACACCACCACGACGAGCCACGACGCAAACGCCGGAGTCGCGAGCAACGTTGCGCTCCATGCCAGTACCTACCAGCGGCTTGTCGGCACGCAGAGTAGGAACAGCCTGACGCTGCATGTTCGAACCCATCAACGCACGGTTGGCGTCATCGTGCTCGAGGAACGGAATCAGCGATGCAGCTACCGAGACAACCTGCTTGGGCGAAACGTCCATGAGGGTGACATCGGCTGGCGCCTTGACGGTGAATTCGTTCAAGTGACGCACAGCAACCAGCTCGTCGACCAGCTCTTGCTTGTCGTTCATTGCGGCCGAAGCCTGAGCAATGACGTGGTCCGCTTCTTCGATCGCCGAAAGGAAGACGATCTCTTCGGTGACCAGACCTTCCTTGACCACACGGTACGGACTCTCGAGGAAGCCGTACTGGTTGGTGCGGGCATAGGCCGCCAGGGAGTTGATCAGACCGATGTTCGGACCTTCAGGCGTCTCGATCGGGCACACACGGCCGTAGTGAGTCGGGTGAACGTCTCGAACTTCAAAGCCGGCACGCTCACGCGTCAGACCGCCAGGGCCGAGCGCGGAAACACGACGCTTGTGCGTGATCTCGGACAGCGGGTTGTTCTGGTCCATGAACTGGGACAGCTGGCTGGAACCGAAGAACTCTTTGACCGCCGCCGCAACAGGTTTGGCGTTGATCAGGTCCTGAGGCATCAGGCCTTCGCTTTCTGCCATGGACAGACGTTCTTTGACAGCGCGCTCGACACGGACCAGACCTACACGGAACTGGTTCTCGGCCATCTCGCCAACGCAACGAACGCGACGGTTACCGAGGTGGTCGATGTCATCGACGATGCCTTTGCCGTTACGGATATCAACGAGGGTCTTGAGGACCGCTACGATGTCTTCCTTGCACAGCACGCCCGAGCCTTCGATTTCGGTACGACCGATACGACGGTTGAACTTCATCCGGCCTACAGCAGACAGGTCGTAACGCTCAGGACTGAAGAACAGGTTGTTGAACAGTGTTTCAGCGGCATCCTTGGTTGGCGGCTCGCCAGGACGCATCATTCGATAGATCTCGACCAGCGCTTCCAGTTGGTTGCTGGTGGAGTCGATCTTCAGTGTGTCGGAGACGAACGGACCGCAGTCGATGTCGTTGGTGTACAACGTTTCGATGCGAACAACCTGAGCCTTGGCGATCTTGGCCAGGATTTCAGTGTTCAGCTCGGTGTTGCACTCGGCAATGATCTCACCGGTTGCCGGATGCACGATGACCTTGGCTGTAGTGCGACCCAGGACGTAGTCCAGAGGCACTTCCAGCTCTTTGATCCCGGCCTTTTCCAGCTGGTTGATGTGACGGGCAGTGATACGACGACCCTGCTCGACAATGACCTTGCCCTTGTCGTCCAGGATATCCAGAACGGCAATTTCACCACGCAGGCGCTGAGGCACCAGTTCCAGGCTCAGGTTTTCGCCGCGCACATGGAATACGTTGGTGGTGTAGAAAGCATCAAGCACTTGCTCGGTGGTGTAACCCAGAGCGCGCAGAAGTACGGACGCAGGCAGCTTGCGACGACGGTCGATACGGACGAATACGCAGTCTTTCGGATCGAACTCGAAGTCCAGCCACGAACCGCGGTAAGGAATGATACGAGCGGAGTACAGCAGCTTGCCGGAGCTGTGCGTCTTGCCACGGTCGTGGTCGAAGAATACGCCAGGCGAACGGTGAAGCTGAGACACGATAACGCGCTCGGTGCCATTGATTACAAAGGTACCGTTCTCAGTCATCAGGGGGATTTCACCCATGTAGACTTCTTGCTCTTTGATGTCCTTGATCGCTTTGTTCGACGATTCTTTGTCGAAAATGATCAGACGGACCTTGACTCGCAGAGGTACTGCGTAAGTCACACCGCGCAGCACGCATTCCTTGACATCAAATGCCGGTTCGCCCAAGCGATAACCTACATACTCCAGCGCAGCATTGCCGGAGTAGCTGATGATCGGGAAAACGGATTTGAAGGCTGCATGCAGACCGACGTCGCGGAACTGATCTTTGGTCGCTCCCGCCTGCAGGAATTCGCGATACGAATCCAGCTGGATGGCCAAGAGATACGGCACATCCATTACGTCCGGCAACTTGCTAAAGTCCTTGCGGATACGTTTTTTCTCAGTATATGAGTAAGCCATCAGCGTTCCCCAGCTTGGTCACCTGCTTGTTTGGCTCCCTCCCGACGGAAGCAGCCAGAAAATCTTGCAAACCCCTTGGTTTGCGCCACCGCCATCGGTGGATGCCACACGTTACAGACGTTGACAGCGCCAATCGTCTATAACGGAAAAAGGCCGGTGGCAAAAGCCACCAGCCATCAGCCTTTCGCTAAACGCGTGGGCTGGACACTCAAAGTCGATGCTTATTTCAGCTCGACTTTAGCGCCTGCTTCTTCCAGGGTAGCTTTTGCTTTGTCAGCTGCGTCTTTCGACACTGCTTCCAGAACCTGGGCAGGAGCGCCGTCAACTACAGCCTTGGCTTCTTTCAGGCCCAGACCGGTCAGTTCACGAACTGCCTTGATCACGTTTACTTTCTTCTCGCCAGCTTCCAGCAGCATGACGTTGAATTCAGTTTGTTCTTCAACAACAGCAGCTGCAGCAGCAGGACCAGCAGAGCCAGCAGCAGCAGTAACGCCGAACTTCTCTTCGAAAGCCTTGATCAGCTCTACAACCTGCAGAACGGACATTTCAGCTACGGCGTTAAGGATATCGTCTTGAGAGATGGACATGACTCAATTTCCTGAATTGGGGGACGGCCTACGCGACCATCAAAATAAACAAAAATACGCGAAAAGATCTGACTCAGCCTTAGGCTGCAGCTGCTTCTTTTTGGTCGCGAACAGCCGCCAGAGTACGAGCCAACTTGCTGGTAGCGCCTTGAATCACGCTCATCAGCTGAGAAATTGCTTCGTCACGGGTCGGCAGGCTTGCCAGTACATCGATCTGATTAGCTGCGAGGAACTTGCCCTCGAACGCAGCTGCCTTGATCTCGAACTTGTCCTGACCTTTAGCGAATTCCTTGAACAAACGGGCAGCAGCGCCAGGATGTTCATTGGAGAACGCGATCAAGGTCGGGCCAGTGAACACGTCGTTGAGGACACTGAATTCAGTGTCAGCAACAGCGCGCTTGAGCAGGGTGTTACGTACAACACGTACGTAAACGCCAGCTTCACGAGCCTCTTTACGGAGTCCGGTCATTGCGCCAACCGTCACGCCACGGGCATCAGCCACGACAGCGGACAGACCAGCTTTGGCAGCCTCGTTGACTTCAGCGACGATGGCCTTCTTGTCTTCGAGTTTAATTGCCACGGGTTTAACTCCTGCTTGTTACCGTTTCATCCGACCGAAGCCAGATGTCGTTTTGGTGTCTGATTCGGTAAGGAACCGGGAGCACCATCTGCGTAGGCTTGTGGTTTAAGACTTGCGTCGCCTACGGTCTTGGATAGCCCCCGCCAGGCAGGGACCCCAATCTTTCAAATGGTACGGCATCAATCACCGTACCATTTTGTCTTACGCTTCCAACGAACCCTGGTCGATGACCAGGCCTGGGCCCATAGTGGTGCTCAGGGTGATGCGCTTGACGTAAATACCTTTCGAAGAAGCAGGCTTGATACGCTTCAGATCAGCGATCAGGGCTTCAACGTTTTCCTTCAGCTTGACAGCGTCGAAACCGACCTTGCCAACGGAAGTATGGATGATGCCGTTTTTGTCGGTACGATAACGAACCTGACCAGCCTTGGCGTTCTTGACGGCGTTAGCAACGTCAGGAGTAACAGTGCCGACTTTCGGGTTTGGCATCAGACCGCGAGGACCGAGAACCTGACCCAGCTGACCCACAACGCGCATTGCGTCAGGGGAAGCGATAACGACGTCATAGTTCAGATCGCCAGCTTTCATTTCAGCGGCCAGATCGTCCATACCAACGCGGTCAGCACCGGCAGCCAGAGCAGCTTCAGCAGCAGGACCCTGGGTGAAAACTGCAACGCGTACAGTCTTACCGGTACCGTGCGGCAGTACAGTAGCGCTACGTACAACCTGGTCGGATTTACGAGGATCGACACCCAGGTTAACAGCAACGTCTACAGACTCGCTGAACTTGACAGTCGACAGCTCGGTCAGCAGAGCAGCAGCGTCTACGAAGTTGTAGGATTTACCAGCTTCGATCTTGCTGGCGATTGCCTTTTGACGCTTGGTCAGCTTAGCCATTACACACCCTCCACGTTAAGGCCCATGCTACGAGCGGAACCGGCGATGGTACGCACGGCCGCTTCCATGTCAGCTGCAGTCAGATCCGCATTTTTTGCTTTAGCGATATCTTCCAGCTGAGCACGAGTCACGGTGCCAACTTTAACGGTGTTCGGGCGAGCCGAGCCGCTGGTCAAGCCTGCAGCTTTCTTCAGCAGAACCGATGCAGGGGTACTTTTTGTTTCGAAAGTGAAGCTACGGTCGCTGTATACAGTGATGATCACTGGAGTCGGCAAGCCTGGCTCAATACCCTGAGTACGGGCGTTGAACGCTTTGCAGAATTCCATGATGTTCACACCGTGCTGACCCAGAGCAGGACCAACTGGCGGGCTTGGGTTAGCCTGAGCGGCTTTCACTTGCAGCTTGATGTATGCGGTTATCTTCTTGGCCATGAGGCACTCCAATTACGGGTTCAAGCGCCAACAAAGGCTCCCCGGTTACTTACGCGTATATCCCAGTGACGAAAAAACCCCACAGCCTTGGGCTGCGGGGTATGGGATTCCAGCTCAGTTATGCCTTTTCGACCTGACTGAACTCCAGCTCTACCGGAGTAGAGCGTCCGAAAATGAGCACCGCCACTTGAATCCGGCTCTTTTCGTAGTTAACTTCTTCGACCGTGCCATTGAAATCAGCGAACGGACCGTCGGTGACACGAACAACTTCACCTGGCTCGAACAGCGTTTTCGGCTTCGGCTTGTCGCTACCGTCAGCGACACGACGCAGAATCGCTTCTGCCTCTTTATCAGTGATGGGAGCAGGCTTGTCAGCGGTACCGCCGATGAAGCCCATGACACGCGGGGTGTCCTTGACCAAGTGCCAAGTACCCTCATTCATGTCCATCTGAACAAGCACATAACCTGGGAAGAACTTGCGTTCGCTTTTGCGCTTCTGGCCATTACGCATTTCAACCACTTCTTCAGTGGGAACCAGAATTTCGCCGAAGCCATCTTCCATGCCTGCCAGCTTCACACGCTCGATCAACGAGCGCATGACATGCTTCTCGTAACCCGAGTAAGCATGCACTACGTACCAACGCTTAGCCACGGGACACCCTTAGCCAACTATCAAGGAAACAAGCCAGCCGAGCAGGGAATCGAGCCCCCACAACAGCAACGCCATAACCAGCACAACAGCCACAACGATCAACGTGGTTTGAGTGGTTTCTTGGCGAGTAGGCCATACGACTTTACGGATCTCGGCACGGGCCTCTTTCGCCAAAACGAAGAAAGCCTTACCTTTGCCTGTCTGCAGCGCTACAAATGCAGCGGCTGCGGCAATCACAAGGAGAGCGAGAACGCGATACAGGATCGGCTCAGCAGAATAATACTGATTACCGACAACACCCACGACAACCAAAACGACTACCAGGAGCCACTTCAGCATATCAAAGCGAGAGTCTGATGCTTCAGCCTTGGGATTCATCTACGGAGATCCTGTGAAAAGAAAGCCAGATTACATCTAGGGAATCTGGCAGGTCAGGAGGGAATCGAACCCCCAACCTACGGTTTTGGAGACCGTCGCTCTGCCAATTGAGCTACTGACCTAAAAGCAAAATCAGGCCGACCATTATGCGGACCTGACAAGAGTTTTTCAACACCTTATTCGGAGAGCACCAAACAGGCGACGCCCTCCGAACAAGCTTTAGACGGCGCACGCAGCGCGGAACCGCCTAAAACAAAGGCAGATATTTTCATATCTGCCTTTATCAATGGAGCTCTTGAGCGGATTTGAACCGCTGACCTCACCCTTACCAAGGGTGTGCTCTACCAACTGAGCTACAAGAGCAAAACACTGTGCATGAACCACAAGCCTGGAGCGGGTAGCGGGAATCGAACCCGCATCATCAGCTTGGAAGGCTGAGGTTCTACCACTAAACTATACCCGCACAACTTGCAGCTCGCGCTAAATCTGGTGGAGGGGGAAGGATTCGAACCTTCGAAGTCGTAGACGTCAGATTTACAGTCTGATCCCTTTGGCCGCTCGGGAACCCCTCCTAAGCGAGGCAGCATTCTCAACTCATGCTACCCTTCTGTCAACCTTTTTCTCAGTAAAAACCTGAGGTTACATGCGTTAACTACTACCACTTCGTTCGTGAGACTTTCACCTCACTGCGAAGCGGCCGCCATTCTATGTAAACTAATCAGCAGTTGCAATGCCCTCGCACGACATTATTTGATTTTTTAATTGCGGGAAATCCTGACTCAGCTGGCTGATCAAGCCTGCTTCGACAAGGCGTCGACTTTCCGGCGCAATTTTCAGCCAGTAGGCGGTCGCCCCGCTCGTTTGCACTGACTGATATTGAGACTGGATATCCAGGCTGTTCAATCGCTGCTCTACCAGGCGCGCGTCCTCTTGCCTGGCAAAGCCACCAACGTACAGACATTTAGTGTCAGGATCGTGGGACGCCCGGCCAGCATCCGATTCGCTGAGCAGACGGATATCCTGCTGAGAAGCACGGTGCAACGACAAGGGCATGACCTCCTTGGCCCTGAGCGGAGCCTCCTGCTGATGCCAGATGTAATAAAAGGCATTAAGCATCAACAGCAGAAGAAATAACCAACGCATAAAGACCTCAACGCAAAGGGCAGGCGAGAGCCAGCCCCACGAAGACCAGATCAGGAACAATTCGGGCTCCTGGCAGCACATCCGCAACCAGAGCAGCGTCACCGCCCGTCACAAAAATAGCAAAGTCGTCCCCCCAATACCCACGAGCTATCTCGACCTGAGTCACTGCAAACCCCCGAAGCATCAGCGAGCAGCCACGCTCTACCGCTTCTGCGGTCGCACGCCCGGGAACCAGACGAACCAACGCCCTCTCCGCCTCCGTGTCGTCATACCTGATGCGACGAGTATGGGTGCGCAACTGATTGCGCATCAAGGGCATCCCAGGACAGATGAAGCCACCAAGATGCGCGCCGCCGGCGTCGACGAAATCAGATGTCACGGCAGTGCCCAGATCAATCACCAGGCATGCACGTTTGACAAGATGGTACGCACCTACAAAAGCCAGCCAGCGATCCAGGCCGAGACGCTCGAAATCGTCATAGCCATTGATCACCCCTCCCAGCTCGCGGGCAGGCACTGCGCAGACGGGGGCAACCGAGAACGCATCAGCCAGGACAGCAACCAGACGCGCCGTTTCTTCGGCGCTGCGGACACTTACCAGACGGCAGTCGCTGAACGTTGTGTCAGGTAGATTACGCAGGTGCTCCAACAAGGCTGCGTCAGAGTCCACAACACCGCCGCTGACCACTGCTGCATCGCTTTTAGCGGTAATGCGCCACTTGATGAAGCTGTTGCCGCAATCGAGCTCAAGAATCATCTCGCAACCTCAGGCTCAGCTCACCACCACTAAAGCTTTTTTCCACACCATTGACCTCCAACCGCAGCGCTCCAAGTGAGTCGACCCCCAACACTACTCCCTCCACGACCTCCACCCCCGAGAGCAGCTTGACCGCAGCCCCCTGCCACAAGTGCCCACGCTCCCACTCCTTATGAAATGCTGCAAAGCCCTCCGTGCGATGAACCGCCATAAGAGCCTCAAGCTGGGTGCTTATACGAGCGGCGACCTGATTGCGATCAACCAAGCCGCCTGTCTCAAGCCTCATCGACGTCCATAGCTGATCCACCTCGCTGGAGGAACGCATGTTTACGTTCACCCCTATCCCGATGATCACATGACAAACGTCCGCGGGATCACCAATCAGCTCGAGCAAAATGCCGGCGATCTTCTGCCTGCCAACAAGCACGTCGTTCGGCCACTTGAGGCCTGCGCCCTGGACGCCCATATCACGCAGGACATTCATCACCGCGAGCCCCACCAACAAGCTGAGGCCTTCCAGCTGACGCATCCCGCCATCGATGCGCAGGACCAGGCTGTAATACAGGTTTTCAGCAAAGGGACTTACCCACTTTCGACCACGTCGCCCTTTTCCGGAAGTCTGCTGCTCGGCCACCACCAGTACAGGCAGAGGAACGCCTTGAGCGATCAGGCGTGCGGCCTCAGCGTTGGTCGAGTCGATGGAATCGTAAGTGCGAACAGACCAGTTGGCAGGAAAGCCTGACTGTTCGATACCGCCAGGACTTAGAAGAGAAATAGGCGTCGCGAGTCTATAACCACGACCACGCACCTTGTGGACATCTATGCCCAGATCCGCTTCAAGCTGCTGAAGCTGCTTCCAGACAGCACTGCGACTTATGCCGAGGGCATCGCCCAATACCTGTCCGGAATGAAACGCACCATCGGCAAGAAGCTTTAACAAGGTCAGCATTTGGAATCGCCTGGCAATAAGGCACGCATCATAGCCACGCTGAGGCATGATGCATAGAAACGAAAACGTGTTTTCACGCTGGTTTTTGCAGGCACCAGACAAACAAAAACCCTCAACGCGTAAGCGAAGAGGGTTTCTGGAATTCAATCTTGACGATGACCTACTCTCACA